>CAYSCZ010000012.1:0-62623 GCA_964429655.1 uncultured Roseivirgaceae bacterium | reverse complement strand
CTAAGATGATTTTCCAAGGAATGAAGATCAAATCCTATCTCCGGAGGTACAACAAGCTTTTTTTCAGACATGAGCAATGTAATGATAGATTTCTAAGCAATTTGTACTACTCATTAGGAACCAATACCCTTGGTATGGTAATTATTTTGGTTTGCCTGCCATCAATGTAGTGTATTTTTTCTCCATCAAAGTAAGCATCTTCTTCCAGCATAATGCGGATTTCCTTTTCCCATTCATCGATATAAACACCTGCATTCAGCTCTATGGAATAAGCTGTGTTGGCATAAAGCGGGTAATCACCCTTTCCAGGCACACCGCCTTGTTGATCCCACAGTCCAATGGTTGGGCCTGCACCATGACCATGAAAACCTATGGGATGGGTATAGATCACCCCTTTCAATTGTTCGGCTTTACATTGATCGAGTGTTCTTTTCAGTATTTCATTGCCCGGTCTACCTTTTACAAAATTGGAGGTAAGGATATCCTGTACCCGATTTCCTTTTTTAAATGCTTCTCTTAAAAATGAAGGCAGCTCTTTTTCATCCGGTTTCAGCACATACGCATGTTGTTGGGTATCGGTGTTAAGTCTTAAATAAGTGATTCCAAAATCGACGTGCAACAGGTCTCCGGGATAAATGGTTTGCTGTTCCGGTCTTTCCGAAAATGTTCTTAAGTGTTCAAATGATTCCGGATCTTTTCTTTGAAGGGATACAGAAGGATGAAACCAGGCGGTAAAACCTAATTCTCGGATACGGTCTCTATACCACCAAACCACATCATCAGTGGTGCTTATACCTGGTTGGATTACTTTTTCTGAAAATCCTTCTGCAATGATCTGGTGTGCCATACGCACGATGTTTTGATAAACCATCATTTCGCTCGCCGTACGAGCTTCCAACCAACCTATGGCTACATTTTCAGCACTAACAATTCTGTTTTGATATTTTTTAGGCAGAACATCCATAAGCTTTTCATAATGGGTGGCTGAGATACCATCTGCCAGCGCAAAGGTCTCCGACTTATTAATGCCTATTTTCTTTGGGTCTTTTTTAATGATCATATCAGCAAGCGCTTTCCATTGGTTTGGTTGATCCTCTTTGTTCCAAACCGTTCTAAAAAGATCACCAGTATTGTAACGAGACATACCAAAGGTCTCCAATGATTTATCTTTCCCGGGATCATAGGCGATTAGCATCGTAGTCCTTCTAGCAGATTTCCATGTAGCTGGAAGTAATGTTTTGATCACCGGGTCTTCATTGTATTCCCTGGCGATGATCAACCACATATCAATAGTTGACCTGCGCATTATTTGAGGCAGGACTGTTTGTACCCGTTCTTCCAACCACCCATCAACCACTTCAGCCCGTTCGCGCATGCTCAAGGTCTTGGGGAAGTAAAGGTTTTGTGCATTGAGGTTGAGTGATAGGGTGATGAAGATTGTAAGTAAACTAATTGATTTCATTAACTAAGTTTGTCATTAATTAAATGTAATTTAAAAATATGGAAAGAATTGTAATAGTTGCCTATAAACCATTACCTGGAAAAGAAAAAGCGTTAGAGGATCTGATGAAAACACATTGGGATACCCTAAACAAGGAAGGATTAGTATCCAATCGAAAATCAATTATTGCAAAGTCTAGTAATGGGACAATCATTGAAGTGTTTGGCTGGAAATCAAAAGAAGCTATAGAATATGCCCACACTAATAAGGCTGTGCAGGAAATGTGGCAAGAATATGCCAAGGTATGCGAATTTTTACCCATTGGTCAGGTGCCAGAAAGTGAACAACTATTTTCGGAGTTTGCTCCTATCGAAAAATAGAATCAAACAATTACTTTACCCATTTTTCGGAAAATTTCCTTTTATAAAATCTTTCAAAGCTGTTTCCACATTCGGCTTACCCCGTTCTTTCAGGTTGTAATAAACACGGGTATTTGGTTTCTGAATATGAATAATCCTTGATAAGTCAATAGGCGTACCGACAACTACAGAATCACAATCACAAGCATTGATGGTCGTTTCAAGGTCTTTTAGTTGCTCTTCTCCATAACCCATGGCAGGTAGCAGCGTACCAATATCCGGATAAATCATATAAGTTTTATCTATCTTACCGACAGCAAATGGTCGCGCATCCACAAAACCTTTTGCCCCAAACCGCTGACCGGCCACCACTCCTGCGCCTATCTTCATTCCCCCATGGGTTAATGTAGGCCCATCCTCAACCACTAAAATTCTTTTGTCTTTGATCACTGCCGGATCATCAACCATGACTTCTGAGTCAGCTTCTATTATAGTCGCATGTGGATTTAACCGGTTGATATTTTCTTTTAACTGACTGATCTGTTCCCCGGAAGCTGAATCCATTTTATTGATGATTGCGATATCCGCCATTCTAAGATTGATTTCTCCCGGAAAATAATTCATTTCATGACCCACCCTGTGTGGGTCGGTAACCACCATGTAAATATCAGACTGGTAAAATGAAAAGTCATTATTGCCACCATCCCAGATGATCACATCACATCCATCAGGATCATTTTCTGCTGCCCTCAAAATAGCTTCATAATCCACGCCGGCATAGATCACATTCCCTCGCGTAATATGTGGTTCATACTCTTCCATTTCTTCAATGGTACAATCATGATTTTTCAGGTCTTCGATGGTGGCAAATCGCTGAACTTTTTGTACTTCCAGGTTCCCATAAGGCATTGGATGACGGATGGCTACCACTTTCAAGCTTGCCTCCATCAATACTTCAATGACTCTTCTTGAGGTCTGGCTTTTGCCACAGCCCGTACGGGTAGCACAAACTGAAATCAACGGTTTGGTACTTTTTATCATGGTTTCATTTGGCCCTAACATACGGTATCCCGCTCCTGCTGCCTGAACAATTGCACCTATAGCCATCACTTGGTGATAACTCACATCACTGTATGAAAAAACACATTCATCTACTTCGAGATCTTTTATCAAATTTGGCAAATCGTCTTCTGGATGGATGGGAATACCTTTCGGATAAAATTCACCACTAAGTGAAGGCGGGTAAATCCTACCATCAATATCCGGAATTTGAGCGGCGGTAAATGCGACCACCTTATAATCCGGATTGTTTCGAAAGTAAGTATTGAAGTTGTGGAAATCTCTTCCGGCAGCGCCTATAATTATTACATTTTTTTGGGCCATGGTTGTTATATTTAACTATTATTCGAAAAATTGAATCAATTAAAACAGAATAAAAATGATCTTAATCAGCTTAAAGTTGGAGGAAGGTCATCTCCATTTTGTGAAGAATTGATTTAATTGAAAATTACAAGAATTTATCAGGGCGTTGATTTTATTTCGGCGTTGCTGTAAATATTTAAAAACACAAACAAAATTAACCCATGCAATTCTCAGAAAGAACACAACACCTTGGCACGGAAACAGCATTTAAAGTTTCAGGAGAAACTGCGGCTTTTGCCGCCAAAGGCAATAAAGTTTATCCCTTCCATTTAGGTGATATGAACATACCAACGCCGGGGAATATTACAGAAGCAATTTTCAAAGCCATTAAAAATGGCAAAACCGGTTACTGCCCGGCAGCTGGTCTTCAACAACTGCGTGAGGCCCTGGCCAATGAAATCAACAGCACGCATGACACAAACTACAAACCAGAGAATGTAGCAGTACAACCCGGTGGTAAACCCGTTATAGGTAAATTTATTTTGGCCTTAATGAACCACGGCGACGAAGTGCTTTATCCGAATCCCGGTTATCCGATCTATGAAAGCCAGATTGAATTTCACGGAGGCGTTGCTGTTCCCTACAAATTTGAGGAGGGGGAAGAAAATTTCACGCTGGATGTGGAAGCGATAGAAAAACTGATAACACCTAAAACAAAAATTCTGATTATTAACAATCTTCAAAATCCCAGCGGTGCAGAGTCATCAGAAGAAGAATTACGAAAACTGGCGGAAATAGCGGTTAAACATAATTTGAATGTTCTTTCAGACGAAGCTTATTTTGATATCAGGTATTCAGGAAAATCCAGATCAATTGTATCTTTCCCTCATATGGAAGGGCGAACAGTCATATTATATACCTTTTCTAAAAAATATGCTATGACCGGTTGGCGCTTAGGTGCCGCTATTGGTCCTTCAGAAATCATTGACGTCGTCGCCAAAATCAATGTAAATCATGAATCATGCACCAATCATTTCATCCAATATGGAGGCATTGAAGCACTCACCGGCGATCAGTCAGGGGCCAAGGAAATCGTAGAAACCCTGAAAATAAGAAGAGATCTGGCAGTCTCTCTTTTGAATAACATTGATGGTGTAAAATGCTTTAAACCAGATGCCACTTTTTACCTATACCCGAATGTGACAAATGCAATGGCGAATAGAGGAGTGGATGACTATGAAACCTTCAGAAAGCAAGTGCTTGAAAATACGGGGGTATCTTTCTGTACCCGGTTGCATTTTGGAAGGGCACTTCCCGAAGAAAAAGAAAAGTACATACGCTTCGCATATTCTGGAATAAACCTGGATCAGATAGAAGAGGGAATGGATCAGTTGAAAAAATATCTTGAACATAAAAATGTATATTCCTAGATGAGTAATGTATTTATAACCCGTATGATCCCTCAGGCTGGCATTGACCACTTAAATAAACATTGTAAGGTCGTTGAAATTAATCCTGAGGACCGTGTATTGACAGCTCAAGAGCTGAAAGAAAAAGTTAAGGGAAGGGATGCGGTCTTATGCCTGCTAACCGATGCAATCAACGACGAAGTATATGAAGCTGCCGGTGCCCAGTGCAAAATTTTCGCCAATATGGCCGTTGGCTATAACAACCTTGACCTGGAAGCTGCTTCAAAGCGCAGCATCATTATTACCAATACACCCGGTGTGCTATCAGATGCCACTGCTGATATGGCTTGGGCTTTACTGTTTTCCACGGCCCGCAGGATTGTAGAAAGTGATGCCCATATGAGAAGTGGAAAATGGGAAGGTTGGGGGCCATTGCAGTTTATTGGCCAGGATATCACCGGACGCACGCTGGGAATTATCGGCGCAGGACGTATAGGAACCAACTTTGCCATGAAATCGATAGGATTTAATATGAAGGTTTTGTATTGCGACCCCAATCGAAACGAGGAACTGGAAAGTAAGTTAGGCGCAAGGAAAGTCGAGTTGAAGGAGTTACTTCTTGAATCTGATTTTGTATCGGTTCACGTTTTTTTATCTCCTGAAACCAGGCATCTAATTGGTGAAAAAGAATTAAACCTGATGAAGGAATCAGCTGTTTTGATAAATTCAGCCAGGGGGCCAGTCATTGAAGAGCAGGCATTGGTAAATGCATTGAAAAATGGAACAATAGCTGCAGCTGGTTTGGATGTGTACGAATTTGAGCCAAAAGCGGTTGATGGGTTATTAACACTTAGGAATGTGGTGGCTTGTCCTCATATTGCCAGTGCCACCTTTGAAACCAGAAATAATATGGCTTTAATGGCGGCTAGAAATATCACAGAAGTGTTGGCAGGAAAACCGGCAATAAATCCGTTGAATGAAATCTAATGATCCGATTAAAATGCATCCTTGCATACATTTAAATGGAGTGCTACCTGTGTGCCCGGGTCTCAGTAAACACCCGAATGAATTCGTTGGAAATGGCGATTATGTTTTTTCGCGTTTAGTAAAGAAATTTAATGGTAAATACATTTTTATATGAAAGAAGGATGGTTGGAAGCGTTAAATGAAGAAGTCAGGGAACTGAAAGCTATTATTCAATATCCATTAACCGGTAATTTATTTAAAAGTTGCTGTTAAAAACATCTAGATTTCCTGATTAAATATAAAATCAAAGGAGTATGCTAGTCGAGTAAATTTTCTACTTTAGACATTGTTACCATAGGATCGTTATTCTGCTGGATGTTGTTCTTGATGGACGATATCAAAGAATCTATATTTTCTTTAGAATATCCGAATCTTTTAGCTAATAACTTGCAAAATTTTAGTTCATCGGGATGAATCTCTCCATCCAAAACCATCATATGTACCAAATCATATAACTGGTGAAATTTTTCTTTTTTATCCTTGGGCACCTCCATAACAATCACTTCCGGTTCATTTTCAATTCCCTCAATGGAACGAACAGAAACCTTGTGTTTAATAGCTAAGTCGTACAAGAAGGTCCGCTCGGAATCGTCAAAATTTCCATCTGCTAAGGCCATCTCTATAAGGTTCTTCATATGGCTATGGCTATAATCCTTACCTTCTTTAAAGAGCTTAAGAAAATCTGCTAATTTCATTATCTAATAGGTTGTGTCGTGAATAAAAATATATCAATATTTGACTTTGTTTGCATCTTTTAAGATTATGCTATGAATATTAAAAGTTAATAATTATTCACTTAATATTAACCAATTATCTTCTTAGAAACATATTCCATAGCTTTTTTAGGTAGTCTTCTATAAAACCTACGCACAGAGTTTTCCCTAAATTCTATATCAAAAAACATAGTAGTTATATTTCTAATCAATGAAGGGTTATCTGCAGCTTTTCTGATCACCAAATTAAAGAGCCAGGGATAACTACTAAGTAATTGTAATTGACGACTGATTTTTAATTCTTTCCATAGCCTTTGATACACTGCTCTATCATATTGCTGAAGGTAAAATGATGAAAAATCATCCTCATTCAGGGCTGTTTCAGCCACCTGAGCAGCAATTAGCCCACTGATCATGGCGTTGCCAATTCCTTCGCCGGTAAAAGGATCAATGAGGGATCCGGCATCACCCACCAACAAATAATTATCTCCTGATATTTTCCGTTTTTTTGATCCTAATGGCAATCCAAACCCTTTAATAGCCGCTACTAATTCTGCATTCTCAAATCTTTTTTTCAGGATCGGGATCTGTTCGATGCTTTGAAGTAATATTTCTTTCAAGGATTTCCCTTTTTTTGAGGCTACAGAACCAAAAAGCCCTAAACCTACATTGAAGCGGCCATTCCCGAGGGGAAAGATCCAGAGGTAACCGGGTAGGAGTTCATTGAGATAGTAGAATTCTAAAAAATCCTCTCTATTTCCAGGTGAAATATTTTTATAGTATGCTCTTAATCCCGCAGCATAGTACCTCCTTTCCATTTTAATCTTCCCAATGGAGCGGGCGAAAACAGACTGGGCACCATCTGCTATTATTACTAATTTACATTCAATACTAGTTTTTCCTGATTTATCATGGAGGGTCAGGTGTCCGTTAACCCTTACGTATTCTGTCAATTTAACCCCTTCAATGAAAGTTATTTTTGATTCATTTCTAACCGCATCTACCAAAAAGTTGTCAAACTGAATGCGGGATGAGGTGTATCCCTTGTCTGTGTATTGCCCGTCCACAAAAGGCACGGTAAGCACACTGTGATCAGGGCTAATGAATTGAAAGCCCTTTATGATCTGTTTTTCGCTGAACTTTTTGAAATCCTCCAGTAGGCCATAATCAATTCTTGCTAAGGTACCCGTAACCTTTGGGCCTAAGGCATCCCCACAAATTTTATCCCTTGGGAAGCTTTGTTTATCTACCAGCGTAACAGGTATGTTATTTTTAGCGAGGTAAAGAGCAGCCGATGCACCACCTGGACCTGCACCAACTATACAAATATCTGACTTCATCGATTTTTAAATACTTATAAAAATAAACAGTATACGTTTACTAAATCCTGATATGTTTAATTTCGTTGGTTAATGATACTTATTTATTATGGATATCTTAAATAGACTTAAGGAAACAAAAGCTCAAACCCTGGAGTATTTTGATCTACCAAAGCAGCGACTAGGAAAAACCTACAAGGAAGGGAAATGGGATGTAAGGTCACTTTTAATTCATTTAGCAGATACAGAGACCATTCTTTATGAAAGGATAAGAAGGACGATCGCAGAACCCAGGCCTGTTCTGTGGGGTTTTGACCAGGACGCCTGGGCATCAAACCTTAATTACAGCAAGTTTCCAATATCCATAAGCAAAGACATCTATGGCGCTTGCAGAAATGGCATAATCTATCTTACAGATACATTCTATAAGTCAAAAGGCAATAATGAATTTATTCATAGTGAAACAGGGGTAAGGACCTTAAAGCAGGAATTTGAAAAAGTGGCTGACCATAATCAGCATCATTTGGATCAAATAAAAAGTGCATTGGAATCATGAACAGCGATTTTAGTCATTTAAGTAAAGCCGGTGATCCGGCAATGGTAGATGTTTCTATTAAAAATATCTCCGGCCGTACTGCGATAGCACAAGCCATTGTAATGCTTGATGAAGCGATAATCAACCGATTGGAAAACGATGAGATACATACCAAAAAAGGACCTGTGTTTCAAACTGCAATCATTGCCGGTATTATGGCTGCTAAAAAAACCAGCGAGCTGATTCCGCTTTGCCATCCTTTAGGACTAGATAAATGCGACATTGTCATCAATATCAATAATCAAGGAGCCGTAGTAATTAAGTGTACGGCAAAAGTTGCTGCCAGGACAGGCGTAGAAATGGAAGCACTTACCGGTGCAAATATCGCTGCTTTAACCATTTACGACATGTGTAAAGGGTTTTCACACAACATCATCATCAAAGAAATAAAACTACTGGAAAAAACGGGAGGAAAAAGTGACTACAAAACCGCATAAAAAACACAGTATTTTAGAAAAGCCAATAGGCGGCAAGTTTCACAAAAACGAAATAGCATTTTTAGGTGCCCCCTGCGGCGTTATTCAAAAGCTTTGTCATAGCATCATAAATTTATTAAGTGAAACATATCATGTAGGGTACGTCGATGCCGATCATGGTCAGGGAGCTGAAAGTCTGAAGTATTCTAAAAAGTATACTGACAAGATCAGCCATCATCAATTGGAATTTCACAGGTCGGATCCAAGCCACACATTTCGGCAATTATTTAATGATGAAGACCTTGTGCTGGTTAATGGCAATCATTTTTTAGCGGAAAAGCAACTGGTGATAATTAATCCCCAAAAAGAGGAATCGCTGCAAAAAAAATTGGACAGGCTAACCGATGTAAGAGCGATTATCCTTGATGAGGAAGCCAGCGAAGTCTATCCTTTTATCAAAGATTCCTTGCCAGACTTTAAGGAAATACGAATATTAAAAATTACAGACATCCGGGGTATAGCACACGTCATCGAGACTCAGTTAGATGAAAGAAAGTCAAGAATTAATGGATTAGTATTGGCTGGAGGAAAAAGCACAAGAATGGGCAGGGATAAAGGCGAGATAAATTACTATGGGAAACCACAAAAAGAATATGTCGCCGATCTATTAAAAAAGGATTGTGATGATGTGTACATATCCATACAAAGTGGTGTTCCAGAAAACACAAATTACGATTACCTAAAAGACACCTTCCTTGACTTAGGCCCTTATGGTGGTTTGCTTTCTGCTTTTAGGAAAAATCCTAATTCATCCTGGCTGGCTGTGGCCTGCGATATACCATTGTTAAATACAACTGCATTAAAAAAGCTAATTGATCACCGGGATGAATCCAAAGTAGCCACCTGCTATCATAACCCAGAGACTGATTTTCCCGAACCTTTGATCACTTTATGGGAACCACGGGCCTACCCTGTTTTATTGGAATTCTTAAGTCGGGGATATTGCTGCCCAAGGAAAGTACTCATCAATAGTCAGGTTAAAGAGCTGGGGATCGAGCAACAGGAAATATTAATGAATGTGAATACCCCTGAGGAGTTGAAGATAGTTCAGCAAATTATCAATGCCTAAAGTGTCTGCCATTGTCCTTGCTGCTGGCTTATCATCAAGGATGGGTAAGGAAAACAAGCTTTTTCTTGACTATAAGGGCAAATGGATTATTAGCTACATAATTGATCAAATAGAAAAAAGTATAGCTGATGAAATAATTATTATTAGCAGTGAGCTATCGCACGAAATTTTAAAAAAAAACCTGACAAAACCGATTAAAATCGTTAAAAATCCGAATTATAAACAAGGCATGACCACATCGATCCAAATGGGGGTATCTAGTGCCAATGGCGATGGTTACATGATTTGTCTTGGAGATATGCCAAAAATAAAAACAGAGGATTATAATTTACTTATAAAAAGTTTCAGAAAGGAGCACCATAAAAATAACCATTCCATCATTGTCCCTTTTTATTACGGTCAAAAAGGTAACCCGGTAATTTTACCTTATGCTTACAAAGAGGAAATATTGAATCATACGGAGATGGATGGTTGTAAATCTATTATCGAGAAAAATTCGATAAATGTCATTCAATTAGTGATGCCAAATGATCGTATCCTGGTTGATATTGACTATCCTGAAGAATATCGAGGATTGACTACCGATAGTTAAAGACCGGGTAAGCTTCGCCTGCTTTAAAAAGGTCTTTTCCTCTGGGCAATTGTATAAATGCATCTGCATCCACAAGATTGGCCAGGTCTCCGGAGCCATGCCCCTGAACCGGTTCTGCCATAATTTTCCCATCATCAGTAAAACCTAGCTTCACTTCTAAAAAATAGGTGAGGTCTGGCTTAAATGTAACATCCTTAGCCAGGATGGCTTTTGGTATTTTCCTGGATCCTATGCCCAAGCATTGATCCAACCAGCTTTTTAAATACCGGTGGGTGCACAAAAATGACGAAACAGGATTACCCGGCAATGCAAACACAGATTTATTACCTTGCTTGCCAAACCAAAAAGGCTTACCTGGCCGCTGCCGGATTTTATGAAACAGCTTTTCCACGCCTAGTTCATCCAAGGCTTTGGGCAGAAAATCAAATTTACCTTTAGAAACGCCCCCACTTAAAATGATCAAATCATATTTGTGTAAAAAGTTTTTCACCTTACTTATTATCTGATCATAGTCATCATCTAAATGATCAGTATCTGCCTCAATTCCATAATAACTTAAAGTTGTTTGAATCCTGAAAACATTACTTCTCCGTATCTGATGGGGTAATACCTTTTTATCAATGTCTACCAGTTCATCACCGGTTGATATAACTATTGTTTGAGGCAGCTTACTAACTTTCACCCGGGATTTACCCAGCGAAGCACACAAACCAATTTCTGCAGCGGATATTATTTTGCCTTTTGCTATTACTTTTTCATCCGCTTTTCTGTCCAACCCCTTAAAATGAACATTTTGCTGCGCTTTTATTTCATGAATTAATAGTTCAGCTGTTGAATCTGCTATTGTTAAATCTTCATACCTGACCACAGTATCGGTGTTTTCCGGTAGTATAGATCCTGTCATCACTTCATAGCAATGGGTTTTATCTTTCAACGACTTAAGTGGCGATCCTGCAGCTGCTATTCCATCCACGCAAAACTTCCGCTGGCCATTTCGAAATGCTTCATAAGCGATGGCAATGCCATCCATGGTTACCCGGTCGTATGGCGGCAAATCCCGGTCTGTAAAAACATCTTCTCTAAAAACCCTGTCAAGTGACTGATTAAGTGGTGCCTCTTCCACACCGAAATCTTCAATGCTTTCTGAAAGTATGGATAGTGCCTCATCTACGGTGATCATAATTCATTATCCTCCGATGGTTGCCATTGATTCTGATACCGGCTTCCTTGATTTCCTTCGCTCCTCTGCCTCGAAACCATCTTTGACCCGATTTTGAAGAACGTATTTAAAGGAATCCGCAACATCACCGTCTGATGCTCCGGACCTGATTATATCCCGCAGATTGAGCAAACCATCATCATACAGACAGGTTTTTAGGTCACCTTGCGGGGTTATTCTTATCCTGTTGCATGTGCCACAGAAAGTCCTGGTGTATGCTGCAATGATTCCAAAGGAACCGCTATATCCAGCAATCTGATAGTTGACGGAAGTAGCGTTCGGTGGATCAGGAAGCTTAATAATTTCAGCATATTCATGAGAAATATGTTCAAAAATCTTTTTCATTGGCCAACAGGAAAGGTTGCCTTGACCCAGGGTACCATTGAATGGCATCTCTTCAATAAACCGCACACTTAATTTGGTGTCCTTGGTCAATTCGATCATGGGATAAATGTCTTTAATGTTTCTTCCATTCATCACCACCATATTTATTTTCACATCCATAGTGCTGGCTAGCAGCTTATCCAAAGTGCTCATTACCTGGTCAAATACATCCCTGCGTGTAATCTGCTTAAACCTATTTTTATCCAGGCTGTCAAGGCTAAGATTGACTGATTTAATTCCCAGTGCCTGCAATTGATCTACCTTGTCTTCAGTAAAAGTGCCATTTGTAGTGATATGTATGGCTTTTAGAGCATCTATTTTGGAAACATTTTCTAAAAAATCCATTATTCCACGTCTTACAAATGGCTCTCCACCAGTTATCCTAAGCTTTGAAATTCCTAATCCGCCCAAAATATGGATGATGCGATGCATTTCCTCAAAACTCAATAATTGATTTTTTTTTACATGGTTGATCCCTTCTTCAGGCATACAATAAAAACACCTTAGGTTACACCTATCCGTTACAGCTAATCTCAAGTAGTTGATCAACCTGTTATGATTATCGTAAAGCATAATGGTTATTGTTAATGATAACAGGAAAAGTTAACCAAGAAATACATTTCTTTGAAATAAACAAAAGGAATATTTTGGTTATTAATAAATACAATGCTTTGTAGATGGTTGATGTACTACCCATAAAAAAACAGTTTCCAATTTTTGAAGTTCATCCCGGGTTGGTTTATCTGGATAATGCTGCTACTACCCAACGACCAAGATGCGTTATCGATGCGATAACTAAATTCTACACCTCTGAAAATGCTAACATTCATCGTGGTTTATATGGCCTTTCAGCACAAGCTACAGAAGCCTATGAGTCTACGCGTCAGGATGTAGCTACCTTTGTTGGATCGAAAAAACCGCAAACCATAGCCTTTACTAAAGGAACCACTGAATCGATCAATATTATTGCAAATTCTTTTATTGGAAAGGAATTACAAGCTGATGAAAACATCGTGATAACATTGATGGAGCATCACGCCAATTTTATTCCCTGGCAAATGCTTTGTAAACGAAAGAGCGCTGAGCTGAGAATTGTCCCATTAGATCAAAATGGCGATATAGACCTGGAAAAATTAATAACATCAATAGATGATAAAACTAAGATTGTTGCCTTAAACCACATTTCTAACACCCTTGGCACGGTAAATCCGATAGCAGAAATTGTAGAATGGGCACACAAAAAAGATGTTCCGGTTATGGTCGATGCGGCACAAAGTGCGGCCCTTCATAATCTTGAGGTTGAATCTAATAGAATTGATTTCCTGGCTTTCTCAGGCCACAAGATATTTGGCCCTTTTGGCGTTGGTGCACTGTATGTCGATGAAAAATTCATCCCCAGAGTAGATCCTTACACTGTTGGAGGCGGCATGATAAAGGAGGTTACTACCACAGAGACCTCCTTTTTAAGCTACCCTCACAATTTAGATGCCGGCACTTCCAATATATCCGGGGTGATAGGATTATCCAAAGCCATTGATTTTATAAATGAACTCCAAAAATCCAAACTAATTGACCATTTAGCAGCATTGACCGATTACTGCAGGAAAAGGCTTGGTGAAATTGAAGGTTTACAAATTCTCGGCAATCCAAAAAAACACTTCGGTATTCTATCTTTTACAGTAGATGAAATTCATCCGCATGATGTTTCAGCTTTTCTAAATCATGACAGCATTGCTGTGCGGGCAGGAATGCACTGTACCCAACCATTACTGGAATCCATGGAGATACCTGCTACTGTAAGAGTATCTTTTTCCATATATAATTCCAAAACAGACGTTGATCGACTAATTGCTTCATTAAAAGCCTTGAAAGAATTTTGGAAATGAACCGTGATGAGTTAAAAAAAATATACAATGAGGAAATTTTAAGCCACAATAAAAATCCTTTCCATTTTGAAAAAAAGGCTAATTGCTCCAGTTCCTTTAAGGCTTACAATCCAATGTGTGGTGACAAGTATCAGATATATTTAATAGAAAATGAAGAAAGACATCATCTTCAAGGCTTTTTTCATGGTTTTGGCTGTGCGCTGTCAAAAGCATCTGCCTCTATTTTGATGGAGCACATACAGGATAAGACCAAAGAAGAAATTATTGAAATTTGTAAAAAATTCTTAAATGCATTTAATGAAAAAGATTATAAGTTGTTGCCTTCAACAGAATTAAATATTTTGGTTCAAATTAAAGAACACCAGGCAAGAATAGACTGCGTTCAACTGGCCTGGAAGGCGATGTTGGAAGCTTTAAAAAAATAAAAATGAACATTAAAATAATAGCCTTTGGCATAGCGAGAGATATTTTAAATGCAAGGAACATCAAAGTAAACCTTGAAGGCGATAAAACCATTAAAACCTTAAAGACAGAACTTATTAAAAAATATCCGGAGTTTGGCAAACTTGCGAGTTTAAAATTTGCTGTTAATGAAGATTATCAAGCAGATTCTTTTGTGTTAAATGAGACCGACGAAGTGGTAATAATTCCTCCTGTAAGCGGAGGATAACTGTTTAATAATGATTGATATTAAAATAAAATCTGATCCCCTTTCTGAAGTTGAATGTAATGATTTTGTCAAAGATTCATCAGCGGGCGGAACAGTCATTTTTATCGGGACCGTACGCGATCATACCAGAGGCAAGAAAGTAGTTGAGTTAGAATTTGAGTGTTATGAGCCTATGGCTTTCAAAGAGATGGAAAAAATTGCCGGAGCAATAAAAAATCGGTGGAAAGCCATTAAAGTAAGCATGCACCACCGGGTGGGTTCTTTGAATATTGGAGAGATACCTGTGATTATTGCGGTATCCACACCTCATCGACAAGCCGCTTTTGAAGCCTGTCAATTTGGTATTGATACCCTAAAAGAAACAGTTCCTATCTGGAAAAAAGAGGTCTTTGAAGATGGCGAACTATGGGTAGCTGCCCACCCTTGAACTGTGTAATTTAGTTTATTGCAAAGGTTTTCATTAGTTTTATATTAGTTATTTTAGCCTATGGTTAATGCAGATTTTGAAGAGAAACTAGGGCTACCTATTGGCACTACATTGGACAGGTTCATCATGAAAAAGCAAGAGGAGTTTCCTTATGCTACCGGAGAATTGTCTCAATTACTTCGTGACATAGCGCTGGCAGGTAAAATTGTTAATAGAGAGGTTAATAAATCCGGTTTATTGGATATTGCAGGCACTTATGGCTCAAAAAATATCCAGGGGGAAGACCAACAAAAACTCGATGTCATTGCAGATATCCGTTTTACACGCGCATTTAAAAATGGTGGGGAAGTTTGTGCGATTGTATCAGAGGAAGATGATGAAATTATCAGGTTAAGGCAAGATGCAAAATATGTGGTAGCCATCGATCCGTTGGATGGCTCATCAAATATTGATGTAAATGTTTCAATTGGAACAATTTTTTCAATTTACAGGAGGTTATCCCCTGTAGCCTCACCGGTTCAGGAGGAAGATGTGCTGCAAAAAGGAAATCACCAGGTAGCCGCAGGATATATTATATATGGATCCTCCACAATGCTGGTTTATACCACAGGTTGCGGGGTAAATGGATTTACCTATGAGCCTTCCCTTGGAGAATATGTACTGTCACACGCTGATATGCGTTGTCCCGAATCCGGAAAAATATATTCCATCAATGAAGGTGCGTATCATGGATTTGAAAAGTCCACCATTAACTACATTGAATTTTGTAAGGAAAAGCATTACTCGGCAAGATATATTGGCTCATTGGTGGCAGACTTTCATCGAAATTTACTTAAAGGTGGCATTTATATCTATCCGAGGACTAAATCCGCTTCCAATGGTAAATTAAGACTGATGTATGAATGCAATGCTTTAGCCATGATCGCAGAAAGGTCCGGAGGTATGGCCATGAGTGGTAAACAACGTATTCTGGATATTATACCCTCAGACTTACACCAAAGGTCGCCTTTATTCATAGGCTCCAGGAGTATGGTGGAAAAAGCAATCTCGTTTATTGCAGATTAATGCTTCTTATACTTTTCCCGTGTTTTAACTTTTTCAATCTCACGATTTATAATCACTTTGGCTAGTTCATTTGAAATATGGTCCGGGTAGGTATCGCTCACTATCTTTTGAAAGACTTGCTGGTTAATATCTATTCTGTACATAGCATTGATCAACCGATTAAAATCATTGTCTAAAAGCTTTTGGACCAGTCGTGTCAATTCCAATTCAAGTGCTTTTAAAGGATCATCAACATCCGGCTTTTTGATCTGAAGTTCATTTTCATCCAGCATCATATGTTTTTGAATCAATTCCTGGCTATGAAAAGCTAACTCATCATTATTCATCTTTCTTCACCTCACTATCCCCTTCATTATTATCTGCCCCCTTATTTTTATTTTGATCCTCTTCCGTTGAAGCATCATCTGAACCGCCCGTTAATACTTCTGGTAATTGTTGGGAAATATGGTTGTACCAATTGATTAATTTCTTAATGTCCGATACGTATACCCTTGTTTCGTCATATTCCGGCAGGACATACCGCATAAAAGACTTCAATTCATCTGGTGCTGAACTTCCTGAAAGCCCCGTATCACCTTCAAATTCATTATGTATCATTTTCATTACGTCCTCTAGTGGCCTCGAACCTTCTGCGTCCGTAGTATAAATTGATATTTCGGACAAGATGGAAACTTTGGTATGCATGCTCGCAACCATTTTCTTTTTCTGCTCATCCAAAGATTCAAGGACCACACCTGTCCGCGTAGGCGTAAGTACTTTAAACAAACCACTTTTTCCTGCAACTGAAGCTAAATTTTTAAATTCCATTGATCTGGTATAATTAACACAAAATAAACCGGTTAATCATAGGCCGGGTGCTAAACTAACTTAGAGGTGATTTACAAAGAAAAGTAAAATATCTAAAAACAATTAATTGATCAAAGACTTATACAAGAGTAAAAAATTTAGCATGATAAATAAGTATCTATTTTTAACATGGTTGATCTTATTAAATCTTAACGTTATGGCTCAGCAAACCTCCTTTCATGACTTTGAAATCAAAAAATTGAATAGTGATGAAATACTTATGATGTCTGATTTCAAAGGGAAATATATTCTTGCCGTTAATGTAGCTTCTGAATGTGGATATACTCCGCAATATGAAGGGCTTCAAAAATTATCAAAAAAATATGAAAGTCAGTTAGTAGTTATCGGTTTTCCATCCAATCAATTTGGCGGTCAGGAGCCGGGGTCTGAGTCGGTGATCCAATCTTTTTGTAAAGCTAATTTTGGTGTGTCTTTCCCTATGACTACTAAAATTGATGTGAAGGGTAAACAGCAGCATGAGATCTATCAATGGTTAACCCAAAAAGAAAAAAATGGTAAAGATGATTACGTAGTTACCTGGAACTTTAATAAGTTCCTTATCAATAAAAATGGCCAACTTGTTAGTTACTTCCCCTCCTCTGTTAACCCCCTGGATGCTTCAATCATTGAAAAAATTATAAATTAAGCATTCTCTAACATTAATCAGCATCAAATAATATATCAGTCATTATTTACTGATAAACATAAGCTAATTTCGAGGGTCGATTTAACTACATCATCGTAATGAATAGTGCTATAAAATTGATCCTGTCTGTTGGTACACCCTTGATTATACTGATCATCCCGACTTCGTTGATACCCCTGGAGGGCATTACGGTTGTGGAACACCGGGTGATTGCCATATTCTTCATGGCCGCTTTATTTTGGATACTTGAGCCAATACCTATTTATGCAACATCTCTTTTAATAATCTTACTTGAGTTGGTTATGGTATCCAATAAGGGATTAAATATTCTTTCCCGCTCAGAAAGCGATTCTTTTGGCTCATTGATCAAGTACCAGGATATCCTGGGGACATTTGCTTCCCCGATAATCATTTTATTCTTAGGGGGCTTCTTTCTGGCGATGGCTGCTACCAAGTACCGGCTAGACCAGAACCTTGCGAAGGTTTTACTTAGGCCGTTTGGGCAGAAACCTGCGATGGTTATGATGGGCATTATGATTATAACTGCCATCTTTTCGATGTTCATGAGCAATACCGCCACCACCGCCATGATGTTATCTATACTCACACCTGTTCTGGCTCTTTTCCAAACCAATGACACCGGTAAAATAGCTTTTACATTATCTGTTCCAGTCGCAGCTAACATTGGAGGAATAGGCACACCCATAGGTACACCTCCCAATGCTGTAGCACTTAAATATCTTACAGGAGAAAATGTTGTTTCATTTTCAGAATGGATGTTATTTGCCGTACCATACGTGATAATCTTATTGATCATCGGTTGGTTCCTTTTAAAAGTAATTTTCCCAATATCTACTCCTGAGATCACACTGAAAATCCGCGGTGAATGGCTTAGAAACAGACGGGCGTATATCGTCTATACAACCTTTAGCCTCACCATCTTGCTTTGGTTAACTGATTTTTTGCATGGTATGAACTCCTATGTAGTAGCCATGATACCTGTTGCTGTATTCTCTGCATCTAGCATCATCACTAAAAATGATCTTAAAAATATCAGTTGGGACGTTTTATGGCTGGTATCGGGTGGCATAGCTCTTGGTTTAGCGTTAGATAAAAGTGGGTTAGCACAGAGAATTATCGAAAGTATACCTTTCGGGGATTTTTCTCCGGTTATAATTATCGTATCGATCACACTGGTAGCTGCGGTTATGGCAAATTTCATCTCTAATACAGCCACGGCAAACCTTTTATTACCATTAGTAGCTGTTCTAGGCACATCAATAACCACACTTGAACCACTTGGGGGAGGTATGATGGTGATTTTATCCGTTACGATTGCCTGCTCAATGGGCATGGCTTTACCCATAAGTACCCCTCCAAATGCATTAGCTTTTGGGACTGGTTTATTCCAAACCAAACAAATGACGAGCATTGGTGTGGCTATCGCTTCATTAGGAATGATTTTGAATTATCTATTGATGTACATATTAAACACTGTAAATTTTTTTTAAGATAATATGAGCGAACCTGTAAATTTCGAATGGCTGAAAAAGAATTATTTCTCTAATCCTGAGAAACAGATTAAACTCAGAAAAGGAGAGATCTTACTTGAACAAAATCAAAAGAACAAAAAACTGTTCTTGGTTTTGGAAGGTCGCTTGCAAGGGTATTTACCGGATGAAATGTTAAGTGAATACCCAATCTTTGAATCCACGAAGGATCGATTTATTGGTGTCTATAGTTATTTCTCAGAAGAAAGTGTTAGTTATTCCAGGGTCATAGCAGCTGAGGACTCTACAGTAGCTTACTACGATAGGCCACTTGCCCAACATGATAAAGGTGAATATGAAAAGTTAATGCCTTTTCTGATGTCAGTGGTGGTTAACGAACTGTCTTCCAGGCAGAACTTTGCCCGTCATATGGCCAAGGAAAGGCATCAGGACCTGAAGAAATTGCTGCAGGCTGAGAAAATGGCCACCCTGGGTCAAATGGCGGCAGGATTGGCCCATGAATTAAATAATTCAGTAGGCGTCATTGTCAGCAACCTTGATCAGTTAGAAGAGTATTTAGATGAAAATTTTAAAAACATAGGCAAGGAGTATTTTGAGATTTATGAGTCGGGGAAAGAAAGGGGGAAATTCATTTCCAGTGCTGAGGCAAGACAATTAAGGAAATCTTATGAAAAAGAATTAAATATTGATTCTCCGGTTATAAAGAAGCTAACTAAAACTGGTATAGATGCTAAAAGCATAAAATTATACCTTAAAAGCAAAAAATTATCAGCAGAAAAAATCTATGATACCTGGGAGCTCGGTTGCACACTTTATGACATGAAAATAGCTGCAAAACATTCCAGCAATGTAGTCCATTCGGTAAAAGAATTGGGAGGGAAAGAAATGGCATGGTCTAAAGAGGTAGATATAAACCAAACCTTGCATGAGGCATTAGTGATCGTTGGAGGGTTAGTCAAAAAAGTATCCACTGAAATCAAATATGAAGATTTGCCCCTTATTGAAGCCTGTCCCGGTGAATTAATTCAGGTATGGATCAATCTTATTAAAAATGCTGTAGAAGCCATGTTGATCAATAAAACGGATAACCCGGTATTAAAAGTAATAACACAAAAAGAAGAAGGTTTGCTGCGGGTTACCATTGGTGATAATGGTCCAGGTGTACCGGATAAAATAAAAAACCAAATATTCGAACCCAGCTTTACCACAAAAGTTGGAGGGTTGTCATTTGGCCTGGGATTAGGGCTAACTATTGCCCAACGTATAATCAATGAGCATAACGGAAGTATCCAGCTTGAAAGTCAGAAAGGAAATACCGAATTTACTGTTTCAATACCTATAACAAATCATTATGGATAAGCTTTATATCATATGTGTTGATGATCAACGTGAGGTATTAAGTGCGCTAACTGAAGACCTCGAACCACTGGAAGGACAAATTCTCCTTGAGGAGTGCGAATCTGCCGACGAAGCCTGGGACTTGTTAGATGAAATTGATGCCCAGGGTGATCATGCTGCGATTATTATTTCCGATCATGTGATGCCTGGCACCAGTGGCGTGGAGTTTTTATCTGAACTAAAAAAAGATGGCCGGTTTGATAAATCGAAAAAAATTTTGTTAACAGGACTGGCCACCCACCAGGACACCATAAAAGCAATCAACCAGGCCGGACTGGATAATTATATTGAGAAGCCATGGAACAAGCAGGAGCTTATTTCCACCATTAAAAAATTACTGACCATATATATAATCTCTGTTGGATTGGATTATTCTCATTTCAGTACAATCACCGACTCCGATACATTATTCACTTTATTAAGGTCAGATACTTAATTTGGGTTTTATTAAAGTTTACCTATGTAAGTATTTAAATTATTGGCCTATGCAATAAATACTTAATCAAGTAGTGCCTTATTGAATTTTTACCAGATTTTGTATACTTGTATATTTTGAACCCTGCACTAAAAAATCCACCTTTAAACCTATCTTAGCGTATTTAATACAATCTATGGATTTATCATAGGGCAATAAACAACATTATGAACAATATGAAAAGAGTTGTTATTACAGGATTAGGCGCAATAACACCCCTGGGAAATACAGTGGAAGGTTTCTGGGAAAATATCAAAGCAGGTAAAAGTGGCGTCAGACCTATTTCTAAATTTGATGCTTCCAAGTTCAAAACGCGGTTCGCATGCGAAGTTGATAATTTTGATCCACTGCAATATCTAAGCAAAAAAGACCTAAGAAAATATGACCTGTTCACCCAATATGCAATAGCCGGGTCTGATGATTCAATAAAAGATGCCGGACTTGATTTTAGCACCTTTGATATTAACCAACTAAGTCGCGTCGGTGTAGTCTGGGCTTCTGGAAATGGTGGTATCAGAACATTTGAGGAGCAGGTAAAAGAATATTACGAAGGGGACGGGACGCCACGTTTCAACCCATATTTCATCCCCAAAATGATCCTGGATATTGCAGCTGGAGTAATATCCATAAGAAACAAATTACATGGGCCAAACTTTTGTACAGTGTCTGCCTGTGCTTCTTCCAACAATGCCATAGCAAGTGCTTTTGATATCATAAGGCTGGGAAAAGCAGACATTATGATCTCCGGTGGCTCCGAGGCAGCAATTACCGAATCAGCAGTAGGCGGCTTTTCTGCGGCAAAAGCACTATCCACCAATAACGATAATTACCTTACAGCCTCCCGTCCATTTGATACCAGTAGGGACGGATTCATCATTGGAGAAGGGGCAGCCTCCCTAATTTTAGAAGAATACGAACACGCGAAAGCCAGAGGAGCTAATATTTATGCCGAAATATTGGGTAGTGGAATGGCAGGAGATGCTTACCACCTTACTGGTACAGCGAAGAACGGCATAGGGGCAATGTTTGGCATGAAAGCGGCACTTAATGATGCTCAACTAACTCCGGACAAAATAGATTACATCAATACCCATGCTACTTCAACACCGCTTGGAGACCTAAGCGAACTAAACGGTATAGCCCAGGTCTTCAAGAATCAATCCGATTTTTTAATAAGCGCCACAAAATCAATGACCGGCCATTTACTTGGTGCCGCCGGAGCATTGGAAGCTGTTGTATCCGTATTATCTGTTAAACATGACTTTATCCCTGCCACCATCAATACGAATGATCTTGATCCCAAAATTCCAGAAGGTTTAAAAATCGTTATTGGTGAAGGCATTGAAAAACCCGTTAATTATACCTTAAATAATACGTTTGGTTTTGGAGGCCATGTAGCCAGCACCATTTTCAAAAAATTTGATTGACCATGAATTAAATTCTGTGATTACTTATTCCTAAATAACTTATATCGTTAACTTCATTATAGGTTAACATTTTTGCTCCAGAGGAACAAAGGATATATGGTGCCTATGGAACCTTCTTCAATGTAAATAATATGAAGTATTTAGTATTAATTGCTGTCATTATAGGCTTTATCGGAATTATATACTGGTTAACAATTGACAAAGAGCATCCCTCCATCACTGACGTCTCAATAAAACCGGATGAACTGCTGGATTATGCCAGTGAAGATATTCGGAAAAATTACTATGGCACCAGTCTGGTGCATATACAAAAGGCTATAAATATGATGAGATTGCTCGAAAAAGATGCTGATTCTATGAGCATCATTGCTATAGAAAAAGCCATTGTTGATTTAGAAATCATTGAAAAAGAAATAGCAAATAAAAATATTGACGAAGATCAAATATATCAGGCATTTGTAAACGCCTTAAATTCTTTGGCATTTACTGAATTAAGAATTTCTGAAGAATACACGAAAATTGGGAAAGAAGAGGAAGCAGGCTATGCAATGGGTTATGCTATAGACCACTTAAAAACTGCAAGACACTTCGCCAAAGGCGAAGAAAAGAACCTGGAGGAAAAGGTCTACCTGGAAATAGATTCTTTGATGAACTCCGGCATAAAAGATAGTGAGGCCTTTATTAACGAACTAAATAGAATAATTCTGGAAATTGATACTGGTTTTCTTAAAGCGTATCATTAACTAATTTTTTGAACTGATATTTTTATCACTTGTAATAAAACATCTCCAACAAATATTAAACCTATTTAATTATTTAAATAGAGCCATTTTGATATAAATGGTTGATAAACTCTTGACCGTATTAAAAAATTCAAAACATGAAATATTTATTATTAACCTTACTCTTTATGGGTCTGACAGGAGTTTTTGTGTGGGTAGATAATGATGAGAAGCACCCCACAATCAATGAAATTGCCGTTAAGCCCGACGAACTTTTGGAATATGCAAGCGAAACCATTCGCAAAAATTATTATGGTACAAGTGTGGTACAAATTCAAAAAGCTATTAAAGCAATGAAACTGATCAAAAGAGATACAGATTCTACGAGCGATATAGTAATTGAAAAAGCCATCTTTGAATTAGAGATAATTTCAAAAGAAATAGCAAATGACAGGATCGACAAGGACCAAATCTATGAAACATTTGTCAACGCATTAAATGCGCTGGCCTACGCCCAACTAAGGATTTCTCGAAAATATGTTAAAACTGATGAATTAGAAGAAGCGGCTTATGCTATGAACCATGCCATACATCATTTGGAAACCGCCCGTCACTTTGCTAAAGGTAAACGGAAATATCGGGAAGAAGAAGTGTACATAAAGATTGATTCTTTATTGAATACGGATTTAAATGATAAAGAACTTTTTATAAATGAACTGAATAGAATAATTCTTGAAATTGATACAGGTTCTCTAAAAGAAGTTCACTAATTGACATTTTGAAATCATAGCTTTCGCAGTAAATGATAACGGTTACATCATAAAATTCCGGAGAAAACAGCCATCCGTTAAGTAATATTTATCCCTGTATTAAATATCTCCTAACTTTATCATAGTCTACTTTTAAAGGCATAGATTTTGTCAAATTTGCATCGAAAATCAGAATCCCATGAAATCAACCATATTATTATTATTTGTATTTATTTCAGCAGTTGCATTTGGTCAGAATTACCCGGAAGACCCAGAATTAAATGATCTTACGATCAAAAAAGAGGCTTATTATCGTCAGTTCATGAAAGCTAAAGAATATGATAAAGCCAGGCCACCGCTTCAGTGGATTTATAAAAATGTTCCTAACTTTCACGAATCAATCTATATGAAAGGTGCTCAATTGTATGAGGCCTTGTATGCAAACACAGACGATCCTAAACTAAAAAATCAGTTTATGGACACAGTGCTCTGGACTTACGACCAGAGAAATAAATACTTTGGAGACACTAAAAAGGTAATGAATAGAAAAGCATATACAGCTTTTAAATATTATTACAAAACACCGCAAAAATTTGAAATAGTCTATAGCCTATATGAAGATATCTTTAAAAACAATGAGCAAGACCTGGTAAGATATAATCTTGTGCCGCTAATGAGCTTAGCCGCTAACTACCATAAAGCTAGGCCTGAAGAATTCCCGTTGGAGCGTTTACTGGAAACATATGATGTTATCTCAGCATCTGCTGATTATTTGACAGCACAAGGACGGCCAACAGATAATTTAAAAAGTGAAATAGACAAAGTTGATGCCTTGCTTACCTCCACCATAGATTTATCATGTGAGTTCATAAAAGAAAATTTGGCTTCCAAACTTACAGAAGAAGACTTAGGATTGGCAAAAAAAATAGTTCGATACTCCCTATCTTCCGGTTGCTCTAATGAGCCATTTTTTGTAACGGCAGCGGAGATGGTATATTCGGATGATCCACAACCGGGATTAGCACGCGCCATTGGTGATAAATATCTGGTTTCAAAAAATTATCAACAAGCCTTGGAGTATTATGATAAAGCATTAGATGGCGATTTGAAATCCGACTCAAAGTTTAAAGTCCTACTCAACAAGGCAAAAGCAAATAAATATCTTGGAAGGAAATCCACAGCAAGGACACTGGCCTATGAGGCTGCCAAAATTAATCCCTCAAATACAGAGCCTTATAATTTGATAGGTGATATGTATTTTGCAAGCTTTGAAGATTGTAAGAAAGGTGTAAGTAAAGTTGAGGACAGAGCAATCTTTATAGCTGCTTATGAAATGTATAAAAAAGCCGGGAATTCAGGCCAGATGAGTGTATCCAAAGAACAATTCCCTTCTATGGAGGAAATATTTAGTGACGAATATGAAGTAGGCCAAACGATAGAAATTAATTGCTGGATCAATACTTCAGTTACGCTTTCCAAAAGGGATTAGTAATTTATTTAGGCTGATATAAGTATTTTCACTGATTTATTTTTTTTGATCAGTCGTTAAATTAGGTAAAAATTCAATCAGTGATGGACAAGGTAAGTAATCTAAAAGCATTATTAGTAGCGTGGGGAGGATATTTGTTTTTCATTCTCACTTTATTTATCCTCTTCACAAATTAAAAGAGGGGTATTTATATATCCCTCTTCTTAACTATACCACAGTAGGATTTACTACTACCAACCCAATCCGTAGTAAGCTTTGTCACCATTTGGATATATTCCTTCGATCAGCATACCATCTCCGGCTGATTTGTCAACCGCAGCAGTGAAATCCTCTAGAGTTTTAATTGATCTTTTATCTATTCGGGTGATTATAAATCCTACCTTTATTCCAGCTTCCTCCCACTTTCCGGTTTTGATTTTTGTGATCTTAATACCTCCTTCAAGTGCATATTGTTCTTTTTCATCGCGGTTGAGCTCCGCAAATGATGCGCCATCCATAGACATGGTATTGTTAACTTTAACAATATTTGTATTACCCAGGGTATTTTTTAACGTGGCATTGGCCTCTAATCGTTTTCCATCATGAATGTAAATTACTCTCACCTGGTCACCGGGCCGATTTAATGCTACCTGTTCTTGCAACTCAGATACATTTGATACCGTTTTATCACCGATACCTACGATGACATCACCTCGTTCCAGACCTATTTCTTCCGCCGCACTCCCTGATCTGACCTCATCAATATAAACACCCTTTACCACATTCAAGTCCTCTTCTTCAGCCAATTCTGAATTATTATCCCTTATTTGGATGCCCAATATTGCCCTTTGTACAACTCCAAATTCCTTTAAATCGAAGACAACCTTTTGTACCAAAGAAACAGGCACTGCAAACGAATATCCTGCGAATGTTCCGGTAGGTGTAGCAATTGCCGTGTTTATCCCGATTAATTCACCTTTTAAGTTTACCAATGCCCCGCCACTATTACCTGGATTGACAGCAGCGTCAGTTTGGATAAAAGATTCTATTTGCAAATTATTTCTGTCCCGTAAAATATTAATGTTTCGTGCCTTAGCACTTACAATACCAGCAGTGACCGTTGACCTGAAATCAAAAGGATTACCTACCGCCAGAACCCATTCCCCTATCTGTAGGTTCTCTGAGTTTCCGAATTCCAGTGTCGATAGATTAATTGCTTCAATTTTCAATAAAGCAAGGTCAGTTGTCGGATCAGTTCCTATGACTTCCGTTTCAAACTCCCTGTTATCATTAAGTACAACCTGTATATTTGATGCGCCTTCTACTACGTGATTGTTAGTTACAATATAGCCATCATTACTAAGTATTACCCCGGAACCTGTACCCCCCCCTCTTCTTTCGTTTGGTCTTCTACCATCTCCAAGATAATCCCTGAATAATTCCTCAAGCTTAGATGATGGCCTGTCATCAGAGCCGAACATTGATTTAATATGAACAACGGCTGGTGTCGATTTCTGCGAAGCATAAATAAAATTTAAGCCCTCAGGAATCACAAAATTATTCGTGTCGGGCACGTATTTTGTAAAACTTACCTTTTGATCAGCAGGAAGAACAATGGACGTCTGCGGTTTAGGTTGAACCATTGTGTATACACCTACTGCTAAAAAAGCACTTAATAGTGAAGAAATAAATAATCCGAATATAAACTGTTTTTTGCTCATCGATTTAAACTTAATGAATTATTATATTAGTGATTGCTAATTTGTGTTTTCAACGCGCAAAAGAACTAAGCGATATTTAACTTAACCATTTTTAACAATTAAGACCACTTATATCCCTGTTATCATTAGATACTAACCAATTATTAAAAAAAGTCCCTTAAAAATCAAATTTAATACCCTGCGCCAGGGGCAAATATTTGCTGTAATTAATAGTATTTGTTTGTCTTCTCATGTAGTTTTTCCAAGCATCTGAACCTGATTCCCTTCCCCCCCCTGTATCTTTTTCTCCACCAAAGGCACCACCGATTTCAGCACCCGATGTGCCAATATTAACATTAGCGATACCACAATCTGAACCGGCATGAGAAAGAAAAAGCTCAGATTCTCTCATATTATTGGTCATAATTGCTGAGGAAAGACCTTGAGGGACATTATTATGTATCTCTATGGCATCTTCAAGGTTTTTATATTTTATTAAGTACAATATGGGTGCAAATGTTTCCTGCTTAGCCATTAAGGAGTCCTCTTTTACTTCAAAAACCGCCGGTTTGACGTAGCAACCGGATTCATAACCTTCTCCTTCCTTCAAACCTCCTTTCACAATTGCTTTTCCACCTTCAGCTTTGATCTTTTCTAAAGCATTTAAGTAGTTATTCACCGATTCTTTATCGATCAATGGCCCGACATGGATATTCAGATCCAGAGGATCGCCTATTTTTAATTGTTTGTAAATGTTTGTCAACTTTAGCTTTACCCCTTCATAAACATCCTGATGAATAATCAGTCTTCTAGTAGTTGTACATCGCTGACCAGCTGTGCCAACTGCACCAAATACAACCGCTCGTAGCGTCATTTCCAGGTCAGCATCTTTTGAAATGATAATAGCATTGTTTCCACCTAATTCAAGAATCGATCGTCCTAACCGTCTGCCAACGGCTTCCCCGACTGCTTTACCCATAGTCGTGGAACCAGTAGCTGATACCAACGAAATACTATTATCATTAGTAATTAATTGCCCGATATCAGCGTCCCCGATAACTAAATTCGAAACACCTTCAGGGGCATTATTTTTTGATAGCACATTACTGATTATTTTCTGGCATGCTATTGCACATAGCGGTGTTTTTTCTGATGGCTTCCATATACAGACATCCCCGCAAACCAAAGCCACCATAGTGTTCCATGACCATACCGCTACAGGGAAATTAAAAGCTGAGATAATACCTACAATACCTAAGGGATGATATTGCTCATACATGCGGTGGCCGGGTCGTTCACTATGCATTGTTAGTCCGTAAAGTTGACGGGAAAGCCCTAAAGCAAAGTCACATATATCAATCATTTCCTGTACTTCACCCCAGCCTTCCTGCAATGATTTTCCCATTTCATAGGATACTAATCGCCCCAGGTCCTCTTTCTTGTCTCTAAGCCCATTACCTACTTGTCTGATTATATCTCCTCTTTTTGGAGCAGGTGTTGCCCTCCACACCTTGAAAGCCAGCTTAGCAGACTTAACCACTCTTTGGTAATTACCATCTGAAGTGCCTTTTATTTTTGCGATAAGTTTACCATCCACAGGCGAAAAAGAGGATATTTCGGACCCCTCTGAACTAATCCATACCTTTCCGGTGGAGGTGCCCTGGTTAATATCGTTTATACCTAAATTTTTTAATGTTCTGCTTATGGTTTTGTTTTGATTTTCCAGCGGCATAATATTTATAGTTTGTCAGTAAATGTAAAAAATGCACATCGTTTATTCAGCTTTTCAGGTTTTACATTTAAATCAAAATGTTATTTATACACTAAAGGTGTTTATTTTACTATTAAATCTAACTTCGAAGGTAGTCCCTTCTCCAACTTTTGAATCGACATTTATTTTTCCATTATGCTCCTGTATGATCTTATATGAAATTGGCAAACCCAGGCCTGTACCTTCCCCAACAGGTTTCGTTGTAAAAAAAGGGTCACTGATTTTAGATATATTTTCCTCACTAATGCCCTCTCCGGTATCAATAATTCTTACAACCAAATCATCTTTATCTTTTCTGGTTTGCAGGGTTAAACTCCCTTTATCTTTAATGGCCTGAACAGCATTGTTTATAATGTTGAGGTAAGCCTGATGCAACTTACCTTCATTCCCTTTGATGATTAAGTTCTGGGGTTCATAGTCCTTGATTACTTCAATTTGATCTTTAAATCGATAACCTAAAATGACCAGGCAGTTTTCTAGAATAGTATGGAGGTTACAATCCTCATCCATGTTTTTTGACTGCCTGCTAAAATGACCCAAGCTATTTACAATAGCAGTGGCTCGAGCCACACCATCTGATATAGCATTAATAAATGGCATAATTTCTTCATTATCATCACTTTCTTTATTCATTTTATGAACAAGACCTTCAACTCCGCCTTTGATAAAATTCAATGGATTATTTATTTCATGGGCTACTCCCGCAGATAACAACCCTAAAGAGGCCATTTTTTCAGATTGTATTAACTTTTGGGTGGTCATTTTTATCTCCCTAATGGACGCCCTCAGTTTTTTATTCTTCTGCGCTAATGCATCTCTATAAAATATGGTGTAAACCATCAAAACAGCCAACACAAAACAGATGATGATCAGATTATTTATTGATAGTATTTCCGGATTAACGATCAGATTGGATGTCTTATCATAGAATGATAAAATCCACATTGAAATTATTGATATCAAGCTTACAACCATAAAAATATATCGATCCAGCAACGAACGATAAAAAAATGCTAGAATGGGTGTTATTAAAAATTCTGCTACTGCCATCGAAAAAATACCCCCTGTGAAAAAAGCTTGAATAAAAAACGCTGAATGGATGGTTAGGATTGTTAGCCTAAATAACCAAACCAATCGGGCAACAAATAAGAATGCCACACCATAAACCAGGAAAAAAGTAAAAGCAATTGCAACTACATTAAAGATCTGAGTGATACCATTTAGGTAGTAAAAAAAACCAAAAGCAAGGGTTACAACATAAGCCGAGATGATCAATATCAAAAAAAACCTTCGCTCACCCAATAAAACAGCTTTTACAAAAAAGAAGATAGCTGAATTTTTCAATCCAATAGATTATATTAAATCAATATTTAATTCTATTAATTCTATATGGAAAATAATAGGATAAACTGAGAAATGTATTGATTAATTTAAAATACGTCCTAGTTATGATTTTCCACACTCTTTGATATAGCCGCTTCGATCTCCTTGGGAGCAAATGGTTTTGAAAATGTATGCTTTATTAAGCCTTTTTCAAGTGCATCATGTACGGTTTCATCAGAAGGGAAAGCTGTTAACAAAAAGTATTCTACCTGGGGAAACTCAGATTTTGCTTTATTAATAAACTCGACCCCATCCATACCGGGCATACGCATATCACTAAAAACCACTTGAATGTTATCTTCATACTCTTCAAATTTTTCTAACCCCTCCTCCCCGGATTCGGCGGTAATTACATTATATTTTGATTCAAAATAAGATTTGAATATAAAAAGATTCACCGCCTCATCATCCACATATAATACTGTAGCATTCAATTTCAATCTGTTTATTTATAATTAAGCAATTTAAGATTTAATCATTGATATAGTTAATATAAAACGTGAATAAGCTATATCAGTTTAGCTGAATACCAAGTTCAATTGAACCATAATAGTTTCGAGGTAGTCCAGGGTAGTAATATCTTGGTGCAGACCCTCCAAATCCAACCGCATTAATTAAAAGCATAGAGGCGTAACGCTCATCAAAAACATTGTTAATTCCTCCGGAAATATCAAAGGTAAACCTACCCAAAAATGATTTTCTAAATCCCGCTTTTGTATTTATAACAAAATAGCTGTCAGAAAAAATGCTATTCGCATCTGTAATCGGAATTTCACCCACATACTGAGCGTTGATATTACAATATACTCCGCTGTTTATGCTTAAGCTAATTTCATTGTACGATTGTGATGAAGGAACGCCTGTCAGTTGGTTTCCTGAAAAGTCATCCTCACCATCTATAAATTCTTTAAACTCAAAACCATTTAGTGACAAAGCGCCTCTATAATTAATTGAGATCGACCGGTTATTAATGATTGCATAATCGACAGCCAACTCTAATCCTCTATGTGTTGTCTTCCCTGCATTGATGCCAATGAATTGGTCCTGCGCTGTCCTTCTGCTAACCAAAAGGTCTTTTATATCCATCTGATAAATAGAAAGGTCAAAGGACACCTTATTAAAATATATTCCTCTGAGGCCTATTTCATAATTGTAACCCGTTTCGGGTTGAATGTTGATATTAATAAGCCCTTCCGGAGTGAGTGTTTCCTCCAATGTGGGGGGTGCAAATCCATGTGATATATTTCCGTAAACGGCAAGGCTTGGATTTATTTCATGGTTCAAAGCAATCCTTGGTGACCAGATCACATCAAAACCAAAACCGCTGGTCTGATTGACACTATCTGGTGTAAAAAAATCCTGAAGGTCATATTGTGTGGAATTTACGTTTAATCCAACGCTAAGCCTGGTTTTTTTTGAAAGCTCTATTCTATCCTCAAAAAAGATATTAAAATATTCCCTGGTTTCACGATTATCGGAAAGTGGGGCCCCCAGGACACTACCCATTCCAGCAAACTCCTCGTGCAGGTTTTCAAATGTGCCCCAGTTATACCAATCGACAAAATATTCACCTCCCAGCATAAGGGTATTTTTAATTCCTGAAATGCTATTTTCAATGATAAGCCTGCTTCTTAAACCTGCTGCAGCGCTATTTTCTTTTAAAATGTTAAATGGTCTTGGCTCAAATGCATTACGAAATGATGTAAATACACTGGTATACTGCTTTAGGGAATTATGATAGTCATGTTCCCAGGATATCCCCAGCAACATTTTTTCATAATCTTCAAAACCTTGTGCCTGTTGCCATGAAAAAGCCGCGCTTGTTGGTTCGTTGTTAAAATCCTCAAAATTTAACGCGCTTGGAATAAATGCTTTTTGATCTACATAATACACGATGGTGTTCAATTTATCGCTTTTTTCACCAAATGTCCCCAGAAAAAAAAGGGCATCCCTATCAAATTCATTGTTATCACGATATCCATCACTTGTTAATCTCGTGTATCCGACATTTACATTTGAATTGCTTCCGGAAATTTGAGCATTCACGCGCTGCTTAAATAATCCGAATGACCCAAAGGTGGTTGCACTCTTTATTTTTTGGCTGGTGCTATTATCTATTCCATTTAGAAGAATGCTGCCCCCTAATCCTACGCCATACAAGCTTGATGTTGGCCCTTTGATCACTTCAATATTTTGAATAATATCCAAATCAATATCTTCCAGTGTTGTTTCACCTATTCCGGTTGTCAGTGGAATATCTTCGAAATACGCTCTAATCTTAGATGTTGAGAAGGGTGTCCTGGCCCCAATACCTCTAATGGTGATCCTATTTGTGTTTAAAGCTCCGGAGTGCATATAAATGCCTGGTACACTATTCAAGGCTGGGGTTATTATGGTTGGATCATACCGGCCTATTTCCTTTCTTCCAATTTTGCTTATGGCACCAGAATATTCCCAAATAGTGGAGGGAATATATTGGGTAGTTACCTCAACGCCTTTTAAATTAATAATAGTGGGTGTTAAATAGATTATTGAATCCAGCGACATTAATCTTAAATTATTATAGCCCAATGTCCTGATCAAATAACTTTGACTGGTTTGAATTGAAAACTTACCCCCAGAATCTGATATGGCAAATACACTATCCGGTAAACCAATTATTGTTGCCCCCTCAATCGGATTACCGGAGTCAGAATCATACAAACGACCATCTATCGTTTGACAAATTGATTTTTGACATAAAATAAAAATGGCTAAAACAAGCGTTAATCTAATCACCTGGAAACATTTATCGAATAATATTTTTGATGTTGGCCATAGACCGAAGCACGGCCTTGCAACAAATCAATTAACCGTTACTTTTGCAAGTCTAAATATTTTTGTAATGAAGTTAGCAGTAGTTGGTGCTACGGGATTAGTAGGTTCTGAAATATTAAAGTTAATAGAACAAAGAAATTTCCCATACGATACTTTATTTCCGGTAGCCTCTGAAAAATCCATCGGTAAAAAAATAACTGTCAAAGGAAAAGCGCATGCTGTCATTGGAATAGATGAAGCAGTTTCATTAAAACCTGATCTGGCAATCTTTTCAGCAGGCGGAAAAACTTCCCTTGAATGGGCCCCTCAATTTGAGGAAGTTGGTACCATAGTGATTGACAATTCATCAGCCTGGCGAATGAGCCCAAGACACAAATTAATTGTGCCTGAAATAAATGCAGATACTTTGAGAATTGATGATCGCATCATTGCCAACCCTAATTGCTCAACCATTCAAATGGTGATGGTACTTGCCCCATTACACAAGAAATATAAAATTAAAAGGGTGGTTGTGAGTACCTATCAATCAGTTACCGGAACCGGAAAAGATGCGGTTGAACAGATGATGAATGAAAGGGCTGGACAAGAAGCCGAAAAAGTATATCCTTATCCAATAGATTTAAATGTCATACCTCAGGTCGATGTATTCTTAGAGGGCGGACATACAAAAGAGGAATTAAAGATGATAAACGAAACCAGGAAGATTCTTGGGGACGACTCCGTGCAGGTAACGGCAACCTGCGTACGTATTCCGGTTATTGGTGGACATTCTGAAGCAGTTAATATCGAGTTTGAGCATGCCTATGATCTGCAAGATGTGATTACTATGCTAAATGAAACCGCTGGTGTTGTAGTTGAAGATGATCCTGAAAAGCTTGTTTATCCCATGCCGTTAAATGCTCATGAAAAAGATGATGTATTTGTAGGTAGAATCAGAAGAGATGATACGCAGCTAAATACATTAAACCTATGGATTGTTTCTGATAATCTGAGAAAAGGAGCTGCGACGAATGCCATACAAATTGCTGAATATATGATGAAACATAGTTTGATATATTGATTGACCACCTTCTAAAGGATTCGCTCCGGACTTTCATCGAAACTTATAAAAATGCTGATCCGGTCAACCTACTGTTAAAAAAAGAAAAATTCAGGGGCATACCACTGGAAGAAGCGGTGGAACAAATTATTTGTCATCAGAAGGTCAAAGGCAAACTGCCGGCTTGGAGCTGTAATCCTAATATTATATTTCCATCTCCCATATCTTGCGAGCAATCCACCAGTGAAAAAGTAGCTGAATTTAAAATGAATTTATTCTCTGGTAGCTTTCTTATTGATCTCACAGGCGGACTCGGCGTAGACAGCTACTACTTTTCCAAATCCTTCGATAAGGTCATTTATGTAGAAATCAATAAAAAAACGGCAGCCTGTGCATCAAATAATTTCAAAGTGCTGAATTCCGGTAAAATTGAAGTTATTAACGTTGATGCAAAACAATATTTGGAAAGTTATAATTTTCCTTTACCAGATTATTTTTACCTGGATCCCGGCCGAAGAATTGATTCAAAAGAAAAAACAATTCTGCCAGAGAATTACAGCCCCAATATCTTTGAAATAATACCAATTTTTAAAAAAAATCAAAGTAAAGTGATATTAAAAACTTCACCTGTTCTTGATACCTCTGAAGCTGTTAAAAATCTGGAATATGTTGAAAAAATTTGGATTATATCCGTTCACAACGAATGCAAGGAACTCCTATTTTTATTAAATTTTAATTCCAAAAATCATAATATACAGACTAAGTGTGTAAACCTGTTATCGAAACAAAAAGAGGTTTACACTTATACTTTTAATGGACTGAATCAGCAACAATCTTCTGCATTTAGTATTCCATTGAAGTATTTATATGAACCAAATGCTTCAATAATGAAAGCCCAATGTTTCAATGAAGTTGCTCATTTTTATAAAATACCAAAGCTCAGTTCAAACAGCCATTTATATACTTCACATGACCATGTTGATTCTTTCCCTGGAAGAAAGTTCGAAATAGAGAAGCTATTGTCATTCAATCAGTTAAAAAAAGAAAAAATTTACCGGGCAAATATCTCGGTCAGAAATCACCCTCATACTGTTCAGTCCATAAGGAAGATCACCGGAATAAAAGAGGGAGGTGATATTTATATTTTTGCTACCAGAGATTTGGATAATAAAGGAATTGTGATCGTTACCCGGAAAGTGTAGGGGCTTGTTTTTGATAAACTGCCGAAAAAATTAAATCATTTTTAAAATTCTTTTTGTGCATTAAAACAAACTTATTTCGAACCTCATTGTCAATATAATTTAATTTTCTACTTTCTAAATTGGTAGAGATTCTAAAAAATAAATGCATTATGTCAATGAAAACTTTATCTACTATTCGCTTGGTATTTTGAAAGTCGCTTACCCAAAGCTTACCGACATCTCCAAGTAAATCAAAAGTTTTATTAATAGCGCATTGGAGATTATGCTCGTTAAATACATCAAAAAAAAAATTTGCAATTATGCAATCGTAATGGTCTTTGAAATCATATTCCATGTAGTCTCCATGGATAAATTTAATCGATTGGGTTTTATAATTTCTGGACTTTGCTTTAATCATCATTTTCTCTGACTTATCCATAAAATGAATAACCTGTGATTCAGGAATTCTTTCCAGTAACCACCCGTCTCCTCCTCCTAAAATTAGAATTCTACTATTGTCAGGAATTTGATCTAAAAATTGACTTTGTGCATCAAAATAATAGCTACCGACAAATATCCTTGCCAACGTATTATAATAAGGAGCTACAGCATCGAATGTATTTCTATCCAATTATGAATATCATTTAAGTAAATAAATGATCGGAATGAAAAATATGCTGTCTCCGATTACACGATACCTTTCGTTCAACATAAAATATGCCTCATTAAACTTTAACAATAGTAATGGCAATAACATACTAAAGAAAATTATTTGTTCTAATCGTATAGCGGGAATAAACAATCCGGTAATAGAAGAAATAAATGTTATTAAAAACAATATATTTATCAAATTAGATATTTTCTTCGGACCAAATTGTACGGTCATAGAATAAAATCCATGCGCTACATCTTTTTCATACTCCAGCCAGGAAAACAATAAAAGATTACCGATTACGATCAGTGAGAATTGAATCATCATATACAATTCCAATAGCGTTAGCGGATATTCATATAAGCTTAGTGGTCCGAGCACAACACCTGAGGAATAAAATATACCGGAAAAGATTTCTTTGAAATGCAACTTGCCCCAATAATTTGCCAAGAGGTAACAGGTTATTAGGCCGATTAAAACTAATCCATATAAAATGGTTCTATTGGGTAATAAGTACATATTTAGTAGTACTATAGCACCAACAAACCAGATAGCTAATTGCAGGCTCTTAAAATATTTTTGGTGAAATTGGTGTCTGGGAGTGCTTACAGTGTTTTTGTTTCTTATTACATCCAATAAATGATCTAATGTATAAACTATCCAGATACAAGCAAAAAGCGAGGTTAAAATAGATGTCGGTAAGTTTACTGACAGGACTTTCCCCCAGTAGATACATCCGATAACCCCTCCGAGCGCCACGTCAAGAGACAAATGTCTGGCCTGGGTATAAATTTTATGAGGCATTCATTTTTTAAAGCTAATTAGCTTTGAGAGCTTCTGCACCACTGACAATTTCACTCAACTCTTTGGTGATGGCAGCTTGTCTGGTTCTGTTATAGGTAAGTTTTAGTTCTTTAAGTATTTCTGAAGCATTGTCGGTTGCCTGATCCATAGCGGTCATTCTGGCTCCCTGTTCAGCCGCATTTGATTCCAAAAGAGCTTTATAGAACTGAATTTTTAAGGATTTTGGTATTAATTCATTAAATACAAATTCCTTTGATGGTTCAAAGATGTATTCAATTTCATTGGTGTTAATAGCCTCTTTAGTATCATCTTGTGTTATTGGCAGGAGATCTTCTGCCCGTATTATTTGTGTTGCTACATTCTTGAATTCATTATAAATGATCACGATTCTATCATATGACCCTTCAACATATCCTGACATTACATATTCTGCTGCTTCTTTCACATGTTCAAAATCCAGATTATTAAACAATTCATAAAAATCATCGATCAACACATAATCTTTATTTTTGAAGAAATCATATGCTTTTTTACCGATAGGCATTACCCGAATGCCATCCTGAATGTGTGGGAATTCTTCCTGAATAAACCTATAGGCAGATTTATTAACATTCATATTAAATGCACCACAGAGACCCCTATCGGAAGTGATTACAACCACAACAACACTCCCAACCTCACGCGCTATAGCATAGTTATTTATCAGATCATTTTCAGCAGATGAGACATTGACTATAATTCTTTTAAGCCTGTCAGAATATGGCCTGATCTGCATTATTCTATCCTGAGCTTTTCTAAGCTTAGCTGCCGCAACCATCTTCATGGCTCTGGTAATTTGCTGAGTTGATTTAACAGAAGTAATTCTGTTTTTGACCTCTTTAAGGCTAGGCATTAAGAATATCCTTTATTTTATTTTGAAATTTTTTGCTATCTTATCTGCAACTTCACCTAACGTTTTCGTTGCTTCTTCTGTCAATTTACCTGACTTTAAAGTATCCAGAATTGATCGATGTTCATTTCTCATGACTGACAGAAACTCTTCCTGGAAATCTTTTACACGCGGTACGGGAACCTTATCAATATGTCCTTTTGTGGATGCATAGATGATCGCGATCTGCTCTTCCACTGGAACGGGTGAATATTGATCCTGCTTAAGTATCTCCTGGTTTCTCCTTCCTCTGTCAATTATTCTTTGAGTCGCAGCATCCAAATCAGAGCCAAACTTTGCAAAGGCTTCCAGCTCCCTGAACTGAGCCTGATCTAACTTTAACGTACCTGCAACTTTTTTCATGGATTTAATCTGAGCAGATCCACCAACCCTTGAAACTGAAATTCCAACATTGATGGCAGGCCTTATCCCTGAATTAAATAGGTTGGTTTCCAAAAAGATTTGCCCATCGGTAATGGATATAACGTTTGTAGGGATATAAGCAGATACATCGCCTGCCTGTGTTTCAATGATAGGCAAAGCAGTAAGTGAACCACCACCTTTTACTTTATCTTTTAGGGAATCTGGCAAGTCGTTCATTTGGCTCGCCACAGAATTGTCTTCAATTATTTTTGCAGCCCTCTCCAATAGTCTGGAATGTAAATAAAAAATATCTCCGGGGAAAGCTTCCCTACCTGGCGGACGACGCAGCAATAATGAAACTTCACGGTAAGAAACTGCTTGCTTAGAAAGGTCATCATAAATAACTAATGCAGGCCTTCCGGTATCTCTGAAGAATTCTCCGATGGAAGCACCAGTAAATGGCGCAAAAAACTGCATAGGTGCCGGTGTAGAAGCAGGTGCGCTCACTATGACCGTATAATCCAGAGCGCCAGCTTTTTCTAAGGTGGCAAGGATCATCGCGACAGTAGAAGCTTTTTGACCTACGGCAACGTAAACACAATAAACGGTCTCGCCTCTATCATAAAATTCTTTTTGGTTAATTATTGTATCAATTACAACCGCAGTCTTACCTGTTTGTCTATCTCCAATCACCAATTCACGTTGCCCTCTACCTATTGGAATCATGGAGTCAATCGCTTTTATCCCCGTTTGAAGTGGTTCATTAACGGGTTGTCGATAAATAACTCCGGGTGCCTTCCGTTCTAAGGGCATTTCAATTAGTTCACCTTCCAGCTGGCCTTTACCATCAACTGGTTGTCCAAGTGTGTCTACTACTCGTCCCAGCATGCCTTCGCCGACGTTTACAGAAGCAATCTTACCAGTCCTTTTAACGGTATCACCTTCTTTTACATCACTGGACTCTCCTAAAAGTACCGCGCCGACATTGTCCTCTTCAAGGTTGAGTACAAGTGCATTAAGTCCATTCTCAAATTCCAAAATTTCACCGGCCTGAGCCCTTGTAAGACCATAAATTCTGGCTACACCATCTCCCACCTGGAGGACAGTTCCGACTTCTTCGAGTTCGGATTCAGTCTTAAAATTTGATAATTGTTCTCGTAGTATAGCTGATACCTCATCAGGCCTAATCGCTGCCATAATTTTATATATTAAATATTTTTATGAAGATCGTATTTTAATTTTTTCAACTTTCCCGAAATAGATTCATCAATTTGTCGATCACCTATTTTTAATAAGAATCCACCAATCAACTCATCCGATATTTTCTCTTTGATAATTGGGGTTTTGTTTGTTAAATCTTTTACGAAATTATTAAAAGCACCTAGCTCATTCTTTTTTAATTGAATAGCTGTGGTCAATTCAGCAAACTGGATGCCCTTTTTATTGTAATAGATGTTAATAAATTCGGAGGCGATCGAAGTAAGAATATTTTCCCTGTTCTTTCTGGTCAGTATTGTAAATATACTAACAGTGAGTTCATGGACTTTATCTTCGAGTATTTGCTTCAGTATTGAAAGCTTTTTGTCATGTTTGATGATAGGATTCTTAAGCATTAAAACAAAATCCCGGTTTTCAGAAGCAATCAATGCTATTAGCTCCATATCACTTTTCACCTCCTCGACGAGTTCATGCTCTTCGGCTAATTCATAAAGAGATTTTGCATAACGATAAGCAACCCTGGAGCCTTCCATTACTAATTGGTTTTAATATCCTTCATCAATTTATCAATCAGTTTTCTTTGCGCATCATCTTCTTTTAATTTTTCTCGAAGAAGCTTCTCGGAAATTTCTAAGGATAAAGTGGCTACCAAATCCTTTAACTCCTCTAATGCTTTATTTTTTTCATTTTCGATATTTACTCTGGCATCCTTAATCATTTTCTCCGAGATGGTTGAGGTTTCAGCCTTGGCATTCTCCCTAATCTGATTAGCGGCAGCCGTTGCCTCTTTTAAAATCTCATCACGCTCTTTTCTGGCTTCATCTAATAGTGCTTCATTATCGGATTTGATTTGTTCAACTTCATCTCTTGCAATTTCCGCAGCTTTGATGTTTTCTTCTATCATCTTCTCCCGTGCTCTTAAAGCACTTGATACAGGCTTCCAAACAAATTTTGTCAGGATAAAAAGTAAAATTAAGAAGACTACCGTCTGCCAAAATATTAATCCAATTCCAGGTGTTAGTAATTCCATAATTTAAATTTTAAAAGAAGGACTTGTCCCGACCTAATGTCATGGACAAGTCCTTAATTGATGAAATCTAGCCTTTTTGTGATATGATGAAACAAACCACCACTCCAAATAGGGCAATAACTTCAATGAGGGCAGCGATGATAAGCATAGCTGTTTGTACTCTACCGGCAGCCTCAGGTTGACGAGCCATAGCTTCCATAGCCTGTCCACCAATCCTACCGATACCGAGTCCAGCGCCAATCGCAACCAGACCAGCACCTATACCAGCACCCATAATCGCCAAACTCATGTCAAGTAAAAGTGATAAAAACATGATTTATATAGTTAAATTGAACAAATTTCATAATTAATGTTCCTCTTCAATAGCAAGCCCTATGTACAATGATGAAAACATTGTGAAAACATAGGCTTGTATGGTAGCAACAAGTATTTCTATAATATTAATAAACAAAACAAGGATGGTACTTCCTATACCAACAGCATATGATTGAAAAATAAATATGAGTGACAGTAAACTCAAAATCACGATATGACCGGCGGTGATTGCAACAAAAAGTCGAAGAAGAAGTGAAAAAGGTTTCGTGAAAATTCCAATGAATTCAACCATAGGCATAACTGGCAAAGGGAATTTCAACCACCACGGGACACCCGGAGTGTTGAATATATGAACCCAATACTGTTTATTTCCACTTAAATTGGTTATTAAAAAGGTAAAAAATGCCAGGGTGATAGTGACTGCAACATTACCTGTAAGATTAGCAGCTCCCGGAAATAGACCCAACAAGTTTCCAAACCAAATAAAAAAGAAAAGGGTCAGCATATAAGGCAGGTATTTTTCATACTTTGGCCCAATATTTGGCTTTACCACCTCATCCCTAACAAATATTATGATTGGCTCAAATAAAGATTGAATTCCTTTGGGTGCACTGTCTTTGTTTTTAGAATAACCCCTGGCTACTGCAAAAAAGATTAAAATCATCACCAGTGCATTTAAGAATAACATAACAACATTTTTGGTGATGGAAAAATCAATTACAGATCTATTCTCATCAACTGGAATTATAGTACCATGCTCATATTTATAACCTTTGTATTCCGCAGAACTGTGTCCGGTATCGTGTCCCCCATGGCTTGAAAAATATCTCGAAGAAAATATCTCTACCCCCCGATCGGGTGAATATATTATAACGGGTAAATAAAGCGTAACACCTTCCCAAAATTCCCACTCGTGTGAATCCAATATGTGGTGATTTATCATCTCACCAGCATTAAATTCATCATCGGTATCTTCAGCAGCCAGCAGGAGATTGGTATTTAAAAAAAAAGCTAAGAAACTGAAAATGAATAAATTAATTAAGCGGATTTTCGCCATTTCGAAAGCTAAATATCTGTTTTTAGACGCAAGTTAGATAATAAGGTAGTTAATTCAAAAACTAAGTAAATCAAATAAAAAAGGGTGAAATTGATTATATAATGAACCATGTTATCTATCGAAATAAAACTCAATACTACTATAAACATGATAGCTGTAACTAGCCTTAAAACCATTCCTGCTAAAAAAAATATTGGGGAAGATTTGCTATCTAATCCAAAAAATAACAACAACCCGATAAGTAATGATTGTATGTAATAGAAATAAATGATTGTGTGAAAATTAGCATGTAAACCCAAGGATTTTACATATTCAATTTGGCATATTAAGAAAAGGCTTACACTGAAAAAGGTATAGGGAAGAAAAAATAGTTTTATATACCTCATTTAGGGAGGTTTCTGATAATTATAACTATTGAAGAGATCAGGGCTAAAATCAAAAAAAACAATAAAAAAACCGGGAAAGAATACCCCAGATATTCGTCAAGTTCATATCCTCCCCAAACTGCTAAAAATATAATAACAAACAACTCAAAGGCTAATCCAGAGACTTTGGCCGCAGTATTGGTTGAATCAAGATTGCGCTTTAAGGATGACTCTTTCTTTCTTTTCTTTTGAGTCAAATTTCACCTCCTTATTGTTTACACCAACTTCACACTTTCCATCTATTGTTGATCCGGACTCAACTATTAATTTATTTGTTATGATGTCCCCATGCACATTGGCTGTGGATTTTAGTACTAAAAGTTCACTCACCTCTATCTTACCGGATATACTGCCTTCTATTTCAGCATTTTGTGCTACTATATTTCCGTGTATATCAGATGATTGGCCAAGCGCCACTTTGGACTTTGTTTTAATATTGCCAATTATTTTCCCTTCTACCCTTAGGTTTCCAAAAGTCTCAATATCACCTTGGAGGGTTGTACCCTTTCCAATAATATTGTTTGAATTGGTCATTTCTTCGTTGCCTTTTCTTTCTGCTTTGTTGCTAAACATATGCTTTAGGATTAGTTTCCAAATGTTAAAAATTCTACCGGATCAACAGGGTTTCCATCATACCATAGTTCAAAATGAAGATGTGGGCCGGTAGTTAAATCGCCCGTATTTCCTATTATGGCAATAATTTCCCCTTGTTTTACAAAATTACCAACGTTTTTTAAAATTTCCGAATTATGCTTATAAATGGATATAAGGTTTCCTTTGTGTTGAATACCAATAACATAACCTGCATCAATTGTCCATGATGACATTATCACTACACCATCGGCAATAGTCTTTATCGGCGCATCTTCTTCAGAAACAATATCGACTCCATAATGGCTTATTGAAGGATCAAATTCACCAGAAACAAGCCCTTCAAGGGGATTAAATAAAAGATAATCAATCTCTCCGTAAGTGTTTAATCCTTCAACCTTCAAAGAACCAATACTTCCATCCTCAAATTCTTGTCTAAAGAGCGAGTCTATAGCCATATTTTCTTTGATGGTTTTCTGTTTTAGGTTTTGGTTTGCTTCCGCCGGTATGTTATCAACATCATTATTAACGCCATCTTCTCCATTAACGCCATCTTCTCCTGCAAGGGTCTTTCTTATTCCCTCAATATATAAACTTTTTCTATTGGATTCAGAAATCAGGGAATCGACCATCATGGAAAGTTGTGCGACTTGCTTTTTAGCTTCTATCTTTGCCTTTCGTGGATCAAATATATCATCAAGTACTGTAGCAATAACGTAAAGTGAAGCTCCTGAAAATAAAATGAAAAGTACTAAAACGATTAATATTAATTTTGCATAATTAAAAATGATGGTAGTTTTTTCTGCAAAATTCTCTTCATTTCTAATGATTAATAAATATCTATTAGTCAGCCAGTTGGTAAAAGTTTTCCTAGAAGCCAAGTTTATTACTTAAATTTTATGACAAAATTAATATTAATAAGAATGTTGAGCGCGCTATCGTTAAAAATATGAATTTAAATTTATCCATGGTGTTAAGAAAGTTATTTCTGGTTCTTGCTTCCTCAATATTATTATTGAGCTGTGCCCCTCAAAAGAACAATCCGTTAAGCAATGCATTCCATAACACAACTGCTCATTTCAATGCGTATTTTATTGCAAATGAGAAGGTGAATGAGATCACCGATAAATTTTTCGATGACTATGACTGGAATTATGATAAAGTCTTACCGATTTATCCTGAGTTGGACTCAAACTTCAGTAGATCTGTAAATGCCCTAATAGAAGATATATTAGAGAAAACCTCGCTGGCAATAAAATTACATCCAGGATCCAAATGGGAAGATGACAGCTACATACTACTTGGAAAAGCAAGGTTCTATAATGTAGAATACACAGATGCAATAGAAACTTTCAAGTACGTCAATACCAAAAGTAATGATGATGATGCCAGACATGAGGCACTCGTTGAATTAATGCATACTTTTTTATTCTATGAAGAAACAAATAATGCCCGCGCTGTTTCTGATTTTCTGAAAAAAGAAAAACTTAACAAGGATAACCTCAAAAACCTGTATTTAAACAGAGCCTATTTCTTTCAGTTGCTAGCTGACCTGGACAATACAGTTCAGAATTTAGTTTTAGCCGCTCCTCTTATAAATGATAGGGAGGAGGCTAATCGTATCTATTTTACTATTGCTCAGATTTACCAAAATCAAAACAAAGACTCTCTAGCTTATAAGTATTATCATAAAGTACTTAAAAAGAATCCTTCTTTTGAAATATCTCTATACAGTAAGTTAAACCAGGCACAAGTAACCAAAATGTCTCAAGTGGAAGACTTAAAAAGAACCAGAAAGTACTTTGAAAAACTATTGGATGACATAAAGTATGAGGAGTTTAATGATAAAATATACTATGAGATGGGCCAGTTTGAAATGAAAAAGGGGAACAGGGAACTTGCCTTGGACCACATTAAGATGTCAATCAAAGTAAGTACAAGCAACCCAAGACAAAAAGGCTACTCATATCTTTACCTGGCTGAATATTATTACGATAGCATTAAAGATTATAACCTATCTAAAGCATACTATGATAGTACAGTATCTGTATTGCCAACTTCGGATGAATTATATAAACAAACCAAGAAGAAACAAGAGATACTTGTGGAATTCACCAAGCACATCAATACGATAACAAGAAATGATAGCTTATTGAACCTTGCCAAAATGGATACCGCAAGACTAAATAGCTTCCTGGATAACTATATAGCCAAAAAGGAACAAGAGGAAAGGCAAAAGCAAATTGCACTGCAACAAGAAGAAGAAGAAAAACAAAGGCAGCAGAATAGAAATACAAATAATTTCAATCCATTTGACCCAGAAGATGAAATTTCCATTGGATCCAGTCAACAAGGTGATGATTGGTATTTTTATAACCAATCAGCGTTAAGTTCTGGCAGAGGCGAATTTGTAAAAATTTGGGGTGAGCGGAAGCTGGAAGATAATTGGAGAAGGTCTAACAAAGAATCTTCATTAGAAGAGGAGGAAGAGGAAGAGGAAGAGGCAGAGTTAGCAGGAGAAGAAGCGGTTGAATCATCAGATTCAATTAGCTTTACTATAAATAAAGAAGATTTACTGGCTACAATTCCCTTTAATGAAAAAGACAAGAAACCTTTATTAGATGAACTTGAGGAAGCCTATTATAACGCCGGAAACATCTATTACTTTGAATTAAAAGAAATAAATAACGCTATAGCAACCTTCAATACCCTCATTAACAGGTTTCCGGTAACGGAATATAAAGCTGAGGTATTGTATCAGCTATTTCTTGCCAGTTTGGATTTAGACTCTTCCGAAGCCATTGGATATAAAAAAAGATTGCTAACTGAGTTTCCCACCAGTCTTTATGCAAAACTTGCAGAAAACCCGAATTATTGGGAGGACAGTTATTATGCTAATGAAAAGCTAAAAACCTATTACGAAGATGCCTTTGAACTTTATGAATTGAAGAATTATGATGATGCACTTGCGCTAATTAATGCTGGCCTTAAAGAATATCCTAATGAAACTTTTAGTGATCATTTAGAATTGCTAAAGATCATGATCACCGGAAAAGTTGAAAACCTTTACACATACCAATACCAACTAAATAATTTCATCGAAAAATATTCTGAAAGTGATCTAAAGCCATACGCTGAAAAACTTGTGAATGCCTCAGAAGCGTATCAAATAAATCTGGTAAACAGTACACCTGCAAAATATAAAAGAACATTCCATGAGCCGCATTATTTCGTTATGGCAATAGCGGATAAAAAATCAATAAAACCTATAAATAATAAAATTGACAGTCTTCTAAATGATCACAACTCAACTAATAATTTGACTATTGGAAACCTAATCCTTGATAGTAAATATTCTTTATTAATGGTTAGTGAATTTAAAAATGGAAACAAGGCCAATGATTTTTATGAAATACTGTTGGCTTCTGATCTTTTTAAAAAAGATGAATCGACCATTATTTTTATTATTTCCAAAAGTAATTTCAGCACATTATTCGAAACAAAAGAGATAGATACGTATATAACATTTTACAGGGATAACTATAATTACGATGAATAAGCTTTCTTCTATACTTATAAAATTTATCTGGATTTCATTCTTCTGCATAGTGGTTGGTCTGGGACTCTTCATCTACAGTGTCAGCATTGATGCTTTTGGCTTATTTGGCGGGTTACCGAGCTTGGAAGTATTGGAAAAACCGGAACCTAACTTATCCTCCGAATTGATATCCGCTGATGGAATCTCTTTAGGAAAATACTATCGAAAAAATAGGACACCAGTAACATACGCTGATTTATCGCCGGATTTAGTTAAGACATTATTATCCACAGAGGATATTCGTTTCAATCAACATTCAGGTATTGATTTAAGGGGCTTGGTAAGAGTCTTTGTTTATACAATAATTTTAAACCAGGATGCTGGAGGTGGCAGTACATTAACTCAGCAACTAGCCAAAAATTTGTTTAAAACAAGGACAGAACAATATGAGGGAAAGCTCAGTAACTTCCCCTTTCTTAATTTGGTAATAATAAAAGTTAAAGAGTGGATTGTATCTGTGATTCTGGAGCAGTCATACACAAAAGAGGAAATTCTTGCCATGTATTTAAATACCGTGGAATTTGGAAGTAATTCATATGGAATCAAGGTGGCCTCAAAAACATTTTTCAATAAGTTGCCATCCGAGCTTAATTATGAAGAATCTGCCCTTTTGGTAGGAATGATCAACGCTCCAACTAGATACAGCCCCATACTTAATCCTGATAATGCTAAAGATAAACAAAAAGAAGTACTCCATAATACTTATAAATATGGCTTCATCGATCAAAATCTCTATGACTCCTTAAGAAATAAACCAATCGAACTTAATTATAAAGTTGACAACCATAACAAAGGAATTGCTACCTATTTCAGAAAAGTGGTTAAAAATTATCTCGTATACTGGACAAGGGAACATGGTTATGACCTCTTTGAGGATGGTTTAAAAATCTATACAACCATAGACAGCAAACTACAGAAGTATGCTGAAAAATCTGTCAGGGAACATATGAAAATTCAGCAGGAATTGTTTGAGGAGCATTGGCAAGATGAAAACCCATGGATTGATGAAGAAGGCAATGAAATCGAAGGGTTCATTGAAAATGCTATAAAAAGAACGGAATATTATAAATACCTCGTTAATAAATTTGGGGCAGGATCGGATTCAGTGGATTTCCATCTAAATAAACCAAAAAGAATGACAGTATTCAGTTGGAAAGGTGAAATAGACACTACATTCAGTATGATTGATTCCCTTAAATACTATAAAAGATTCCTGCAGGCTGGTTTTATGGCTATGGAACCTACAACTGGGCAGATAAAAGCCTGGGTCGGAGGAATTAACCATAAGTATTTCAAGTATGACCATGTTATGCAAAGTAAACGTCAGCCCGGGTCGACTTTTAAACCCATTGTTTATGCCACAGCCATAGATCATGGATTTTCCCCTTGCTATCCTGTTCCTGATGCCTCCGTTACATTTAGCATGCCTGGCCAAGACCCACCAACATGGACTCCCGAAAATTGTTGTGGGCCTCCATCCGGAGAAATCATGACAATTCGACAGGCGATGGCAAGATCTGTGAATTCCATCACTGCTTTTATGATGAAAAAGCTAGGGCCAGAAACAGTTGTTAAATACGCAGAAAGATTAGGCATTAGGAGCAACCTGGAGCCTGTGCCTTCCTTAAGTCTTGGTTCTGCAGGGGAGGTCTCTATTTATGAAATGGTTTCAGTTTACTCTACTTTTGTTAATAAAGGGGTTTACACCAGACCTATTTATTTAACACGTATTGAAGATAAAAATGGTTCTTTGATACACCAGTTTGTTCCGGAAACAAGAGAAGCAATCAATGAAGAAACAGCTTATATTATGCTTCATATGTTGAAAGGAGCTACCGAAGAGCCTGGCGGTACAGCTCGAGGACTTGATATGGAATTAAGGATTAATAATGAAATAGGTGCTAAAACAGGTACTACGCAAAATGCATCTGATGGTTGGTTTATGGGTGTAACACAAGATTTGGTGGCAGGAGCATGGGTTGGAGGTGATGAAAGAAGCATTCATTTCAGAAATTGGTATATGGGTTCAGGAGCCAGGACAGCAATGCCAATCTGGGAAAAATTCATGAAAAAAGTTTACAATGACCCATCACTTCCATATAAAAAGAAGAAGTTTGAGAAACCAATAAGAGATCTCAGTATAGAAATAAACTGCGAAAACTATAAATCCTATAATCAGAAAGACTCTTTGAATATTGAACCAGATGGATTCTTATAATGGAGTTTCAACATATGAAAAAGATTTAAAAATAAAAAATCTCCCTGAAGATCCAGGGGTCTATAAATTCTTTAACTCCCTAGACAAGCTTATATATGTTGGTAAAGCTAAAAATTTAAAAAAACGAGTAACAAGTTATTTTAATAGAGGAAATAGTGGACGAAACCGGAAGACAAGGAAACTAATAGAGGAGATAAATAGAATTGAATATGTAGTGGTCAATTCAGAATTCGATGCTTTATTATTAGAAAATAATTTTATAAAGCAATACCAACCAAAATATAATATTTTACTTAAGGATGATAAATCCTATCCCTTCATATGTATTACATATGAGAGATTCCCTCAAATATTTTATACAAGAAACAGAGATAGAAGCCAAGGTGATTATTTTGGCCCCTACACAAGTGTCAGAGCAATGAAATACATTCTGGAACTTGTCAAAAAATTATATCATATCAGAACCTGTAACTATAACCTTTCTGTAGAAAATATTAATAATAATAAATTCAAAGTTTGTCTTGAATATCATTTAGGAAATTGTCTGGGGCCGTGTGAAGGATTACAGAATGAAGAGTCATACAATGAAGAAATCGAAAATGCCAAGCTTGTGGTCAAAGGCAAACTCAATGATGTTCGGAAAATTTTCATTGAAAAAATGAATAAATGTGCTGAATCACTCGATTATGAAAATGCGGAAAAATATAAACAGAAACTGCACTTAGTCGAAAAATTTCAAGCTAAATCAATAATTGTAAATGAAAAAATATCTGATATCGATGTAATATCCTTATTAGAAGATAATGATGAGATATATATTAATTATATGATGATAATTGATGGTGCTATAAAAGTAAGTGATAATTACTATATAAATAACTTACTGGAGGAATCGCATAGTGACATAGCTAATCATACACTGCTACATTTTAAGAAAAAATTTGACAGCAATGCACGAGAAGTAATCACTAATGTTGAAAATTATACCTGCTTAATTGATCATTTAATAGTTATCAAGCCAAAGATCGGAGATAAGAAAAAGCTTTTAGATCTGTCAATGAAAAATGTAAAACTATATAAGCAAGAGAAATATAATAAAAAAGCGACCTCAAGTAATGAACAGGTATTGATTCAACTAAAATCAGATTTAAATCTCCTGAGATTACCTGAAATTATTGAGTGTTTTGATAATTCGAACATACAAGGTTCAAACCCGGTAGCATCTATGGTAACCTTTAAAAATGGCAAACCATTTAAGCAAAATTATCGGCATTATAACATTAAAACTGTTGATGGACCTGATGACTTTAAATCAATGGCTGAAGTTATTTACAGAAGGTATAATAGAATAATTAAAGATAATATACAATTACCGGATCTTATTGTAATTGATGGCGGAAAAGGTCAACTCAAATCAGCAATCAAGTCTTTGAAGGATTTAAATCTTTATGGTAAGATACCAATTATTGGTATTGCGAAAAGGTTAGAGGAAATCTATTTTCCTGAAGATAAAATACCGATCCACTTAGCAAAGAATTCAACATCAATAAAACTTTTACAATATATTAGAAATGAAGCACATCGGTTTGCAATCAACTTTCATAGAAAGAAAAGATCATCAAATCAAGCCTTGTCAAAGTTAGACGCGATCAAAGGAATAGGAGAAAAAAGTAAAAACAAGTTATATCAAAAATTTAACTCAATAGACAGGATTAAAGAATTATCTTTTAGAGATTTAAGCGGAATTATAGGTGAGAAAAAAACAAAATTAATTTTCGAAGAAATAAAAAAAGGGTCTTTATAATATAAAGACCCTTTTTATTAAAATTACTTGAAGATCAATTTTCCCAAAGTTCGCTTTCAAAATCAGAAAGCTCATATTCTAATTGTTGAGAAGCAATTATTCCATCTCTTTGGGATTCATCGTATGTCTCTGCAATTCTTTCGTCGTCAGGATTATTAATCTTTGTTAAAACTGCACTCCATAACCTTAAATCAAAAGCATCTGCCAGATTTCGATTTTGGGCAATGTTATCAGGATTATACCATACTGCACTCTCGTCTTCATTAAACATCTTAACTAAATCTTTATATCGAAAAAAAGCAAGAGGTTTTTCGTAAAGGGCCGGATTCTTGTCAGCTGGAAGAAATAAACCTATTGACATTATATCATTATACATCCTCGATCTATTTCTATCAAAGAATAAATCTTCTTTAATTTCTATGATAGAAAAATCCCTCGGGGAAAATTCTTCGGGAGCTAATTCAATGCCACCACTACTTTCTTCACCGCCAGAATCATCCTCTCCACCTTCGTCTCCCCAGGACCCCCAGTCATCACTAAAATCATCGCTGAAACCAGCAGCAGCTTCCTCTTCACTCAGACCACCACCCTGTTCAGGAAGCTTTAGGTTCTCTAAAAATGTCTCTTTCGACATTCTCACCTTTAATGAGTCATTAGTATAAGGAAATAACTTACCGATCTTCACAGCTTCTATTATGATTCTGGAAAGTTCTCTATTCCTGGCAAAAAAGGGTTTATTTTGCTTCTCTTCTAAATCCATTCGCCACCAAAGTGTCTTTTTAAATAACTTATGAGATTCATGTACTGGATTCACAGAATGAGGATTGTAACCAGAGTTATCCTGTGCAATTAATTGCCCACAAAAAACCACCAATAAAACTAATACACTAACACATTTTTTCTTATTCATAAACTACCTGTTTTCAATAATAAACTTAATTTATGGAGATGTTTATAATTCTAGGACTCACATTATTAAAATCTTCAACTTCTCCTCTAAAATTCATTCTTTGAACTTTCTTTATTTCAACAACTATATTATCACCTGGCCTCGCTTGTCCTCTAATCTGTCCCATATTTACTTCGGGGCCCGATACTCTTGTCACAACAACCGCTCTTCCGGCTCTTACCAAAGCAACTTCTGCGCTTGTTACTCTGAAACGAGCATCTTTGGGTAAAAATTGTTGAAAGCTTTCGTCTGGTATTGCTCTGAGCGTCATGGATCTAGGAGCTCCCTTGGTACCTCTTTTAACGTCTATAGGCCTTGATCCTGAGAAAACTTGAATTTCTGGTTTAGGTATTCTTCTAACTTTAAAATTTTGCGATCCGACAGGACTTCCGTTGCTGGCCACGTTTAAGGTTACTTCTGCCTTTTTGGGAACGACTGTTACGACTCCTTTTTCGTTACCTGGAATAGCAACTGCACCTGAAGCAGAAAATGATGGGTTGTAATTAGTTCCTAAAGCTGGGACCTGAACATCTAATTCATTACCACAATTAAAGTAAAGCGCTTGTACTGAGGCAGATTGAATTTGCATAACAGGCTTAACGACATAGTATGTTTCTTCACCAACGAATGTTGTATCTCTACCCCCTGGGAGTGTTACAGTTATTGCGGTCTTGTAAGATTTTTCTGCCACACCCTCTTTATTATATTTTCCAGGAGTAGCAGTAAATTCAACTTTTCCCAATCCATCAGTTACCGGAATTGTTTTACCATTTACTGTCATGGTTGGAGTGACGCCGGATGAAGAGGCAGCAATAAATAATTCAGCACTATATTTTGTACCGGCGGCTACCCTTTTAGATTCAGGCCTTGTCATAGGAAGTATCTGATCGAATTTAAGATCTCCTGCGCCCACTCTTCTCCTTAAGATATCCAATGCTATGGTTTCATAGGTCATAACCTGTGTTTCAAGTTCACTAACCGACGCCATACCAGCTGGCGTAGGGGAATTTTCGAAAGTAAGCTGAGCGAATTTCCTTCCTTTTTGATTAGGGTCATCCTTAAATAACTCACTTTCGTCTGCATCTTTCGCAATTTTATCAAAACGTTGAAGTTCTGATTCCTCAACACCTACTTCAGATAAAGTCTCTCTAATGAATTTCACGTGGTTATTTAACATGGATTTAAGTTCTTGACCGTGACCCTCACCCCCTAATTCTTCGTCCATCATGTAATGTCCCACCCTGTCGTAATCAGTTTTCCCTTTCATTTTAGAAAGATCATTGGGATCATCTCCTTCTATACCTCCGGTTATTTCTATAAAGGTATTTTTTAAATCTCGCATCTCTTTAATAATCCTGGAAGTCTCTTCACGAACTTTGTCCGCTTGTTCAACAACTTTCAAATCTTTTTCTCTGTTGCCAGTTTCCTCTACAGTATTTTTAATACTGCTAATAATTTGCTTATTTCTTTCAGTGCTTTGAGATACAGCTCTTTCTAAACTCTCATTAATAAAAATGAATTTATCGATAACTGTGCTACTAACATTAAGCGCCAATAAAGCTGTTAGTACCAAGTACATCAATCCAATCATTTTTTGACGTGGGGTTTCATTTGCTCCTGCCATAATATTTCAGTTTATGGTATAATTTTCAATTAATTATTATCCTTTCATTGCTGTAAGCATATTACCATAAACTTTATTCAATGAGGTAATATTGCTTGTGAGTTTTGAAAGTTCATTTTTGAATTGTTCTGTATCTTTTCCTGCCTGAGCCATACTTTCCATGGCTGTTGTTACATTGGAATAAAATTTATTCATCGCTTTAATGTGACTATTTGCATCTTGAAGTTCCATCTCATATACTGTATTCAAAGCACCTAAATTTTTAGTAACGTTTTGCACTTGAGCGTGATATTCCTTGGCGTCTTTTGATGCTGTGGCCATCTCAGACATTGCACTTATAGTTGTCGAGTAAGATTTATTCATCTGAGAAATTGACTTGGAGGCGGATTTCAAGTTAGTATTGTATTCATTGGTAGCAACTGATGCATCACCTAGGGCTGTCATTTTCTTCGCAGTTTCTGCTAGACTTTTCATTCCCTTTCCAAGGTTTTCTACCAGCTCCGGTCCAATTTTATTACTCTCAAGAAGATTATCAAGCTTTTTAGTCATTGAACCCTCACTTGTAGATGACCTGCTGATTTTTTTTGGAGGTCCACCCTCATAGTCATCTGCTAATTCAGGATAAACTTTTGACCAATCGGTTTCTTTGTGTTGCGGTTGAAAAGCACTTAAAAAGAATATAATTGCTTCGGTTGTAAGTCCTGCAACTAAAAATTCCCCAGCGCCCGGCCAGTGCATAATTTTAAACATGGCTCCAATAATTACAATAGCGGCTCCAATACCATATACTTTTGGCATTATCCTACTGAAAAGAAGCTCCGAAAATCCACCTTGTTTACTCATTTTTATTTAGTTTTTGGTTAGTAAAATAATGTTTTTTTTGAAATTTTCAATCTAATTATGTTAAAATTCACTTCCTGATGATCTTCCCAAGTAAGTCATTGCACATCTAAACCCTACAGAAGCTCTTGCTGAATCTTTAAATTCAAAGGCCCTGGTTCCAGTCTCTAAGAAATATGCTATATCTTTCCAAGATCCCCCTCTTATAATCTTTCTGTGTTCTTCCGGATCAAAATATGTTGGATTCAAATCCCATACTAATGGAAAAGAAGCGGGATGAAAAGCATCTTCACACCATTCAGCGACATTTCCTGACATATCGTATAAGCCATAATCGTTTGCGAAGAAAGTTGCTACAGGTGCGGTATAAGCAAAGCCGTCATCATAATAATTACCCCTTCCAGGTTTAAAGTTGGCTAATAAGCATCCTTTAACATTTCTTATATAAGGGTTTCCCCAAGGATATTTAGCCATATCCCTACCTCCCCTTGAAGCATATTCCCATTCAGCTTCCGAAGGCAATCTGAAGTTTGGCATGGAAAATTCACCTCTATCTGCCCTGTAACTATTTAAGTATTCAGTTCTCCACTGACAAAAATATTTAGCTGCCTCCCAGTTTACTCCTACTACTGGATAATTATCAAAGGCCGGATGGGTCCAATAATAAGCCATTAAAGGATCACCGAGGTGATGGGTATAATCATTAACCCAGACAGTGGTATCTGGGATCAGGTCTTCTATGACAAATCCCTCCGGTAATTCTGCCTCGGCACCTTCCTGAATATTCTCTGTAAATTGTCTGTATTCATTATTTGTAATTTCGGTATCATCCATATAAAATCCTCCAATCGTAACTTGTTTGTTAAAATTGATTTGGGAAGCTGCAATATTTTCATCAGCCTGACCCATATGGAATGTACCTCCTGGAATCTGAACCATACCATAAGGTCTGGTTAGTTCCCAACCTTCACGACCAAGAGCACCGATGAGTTCACCTCTGTCATCATAACCTCCACCTCCTAGTCCAAGTAATCCACAACCCTGAAAAAACAGAGCTATTAAAATTATCCAAACAAAATTGTAAAAATTCATTAATAATTTATTATTCATAACACCTTTTTAAAATATAGCACCTAAATTATAAACAAAATTCAAATATCAATATTGTACTAAATCCTAAATATACGAAGCTAACTTAATATTTAGTACTAAATCAACGTTTAAAATAAAGTTTTCATACAAGATTAAACAAATTTTTAGAAGGGAAATACATCTAACCTCGTAAAAAATTCATATTATATCACTTTAAAATCTATATCTGGGTGTTTTTACTGGTTTTTTACTACCAAAAATTAAATTAGGCAAGTCATATCTGATAAAGATTTCATGGGAGGTCAACTCCTTAGCATCGCTTTGATTAGTTACATAATCAAATGAGTATCCTATTTTCAGTCTCTGATTTTCTAAAAAATTATAACCGAATAATAACGTAATTGCCTCATCCTGACGATAGGAAACACCTCCCCATAATTTATCACCATAAGTACCTACAGCACCTATGTCAAAAGAGAAAGTATTTAAATCAGTACGTAGTAAAAATGTGGGATTCAGCTTAAAGTTGAAAAACAATGGGATATCTTCTTTTCCCAACATTAAATAATAATTTCTTTCTAAAATATTTTGTGCCCTATCCACATTAAAATCAAAAGACGGAGCAAGCATATGATTGATAGTAATACCAACAAAATAATTACTGTAGTTTTTATATAATAGGGCACCTCCCATATCGAAACGTTGCTGTGTTTCCCTGGAACCAGTATTAAATGGATCGTTTGGATCAACAAACCTCAATTCATCATTTAAGGTTTGAGTTACTAAACCCGGCATTACAGCTATGATAATACTGGATCTTACAAAATCAATCTGATGTGTCGCATTGAACTGCACTGATATTGTATTTCTGGGTCCCAGATTATCATTAATTATATTTACACCTGCAGTATTTATCAAGCTTTTTATCGGTACACTAAAGTTTAAAAACTGGGTATTTGGGGCACCACCTGATCCATCAAAAGAAGTAGAAAAACCTGCCCATTGCGTTCGGTGTAGAGCGCTTAGGTAAGCATTTTCGAATGTGCTATTAAAAGCAGGATTAAGAGTTTCAGGAGTTACTAAATAATGACTTAATAGAGGATCTTGTTGAGCATTTAGTCTAGATAAACTAACACATATAGCAATGAACAACAGAAATTTAACCTTCATAGATATGCTTGACCTTATAAGGATAAGTTAGGCAATCTTAACGTTATTTTAGGTAATTCCGTTTGCTTTTTTGATATATAATTCGATTGCTCCAGTCATTGAAGGAGCGTTTGGCAATGGTGCTTGGATGTCTAAAATTAAATTTGCTTCCCTTACCGCTTTCGCTGTAGTTGGTCCAAAAGCTGCAATTCTTGTAGAGTTTTGTTTAAAATCCGGAAAATTAACAAACAGGGAATTGATGCCAGACGGACTAAAAAAAGCTATGATATCATAATTAACATCTGCTAGATCAGATATATCACTAGCAACGGTTTTATAAATTACAGCTTCCGTGAAGTTATAATCATTTTTATTTAAGAAGTTGGGTATATCATCTTTTCTGATATTAGAACAAGGGAACAAAAACTTTTCATTTTTGTGCTTTTTCAATACTTCTGTTAAATCCTGCGCAGTTTTAGAACCTATGAAAATTTTGCGTTTTCTTATAACTATATATTTCTGTAAATAATTAGAAGTTTGTTCGGAGATGCAGAAATACTTCATGTCAGATGGTATTTCAACCTTATTCTCCAAAGCCAATCTGAAAAAATGATCAACAGCATTTCTACTGGTAAGAATGATAGCTGAATGATCAAGTATATTGATCTTCTGCTTTCTAAACTCCTTACCATTTATCGGTTCTATTTGTATAAAAGGTCTAAAATCAACTTTTAAATTATACTTAGAAGCCAATTTAAAATATGGGGAGTTGCTGTTTTTCGGCTTTGGTTGAGAAACTAAAATACTTGAAACTTTTGCAAGACGCTCTTTGTCTGTCACTAATAATCCTTCACTCATGACCAATAATCTTATTAGCTAAAATAAAATAACTTAAACACGATAAACAGTGAGAAAATTTCTGATGTGCAAAAATACGAAAATAAATAGATATTATTATACGAATATTTCTTTAAGAAAATATTTACTACAGCCAGACTAGATACTAAAACGGCAATAAAATATAAAGAAGACAAAAACCGTAGATTAAAGACAAAGGCTATGTCAAGTTGCCAAAATGCTATTAGAAGCAACAAAAAAAATGTATTAATGAAAAATATATATTTATTGAAGGTCTGGTATTGCTCCTGTAATAAATTCCTCAGCTTGAACAACAAAGTTAGTAAGCTGATTACTAGATACTTTGCTAAAAAAAATATACCTACTATCACAGAGGTTTTCATTAAGGATATAATTATACCGGTATCATAACCTAACATTAGCAACTCAAACCTACGATCAATTGGTATCATCAAATGGAAAATAAGATCAATGATTAATATGTTAACAATAGACAATAAAAGAATTGGCATATTATCTAATAAATCAATGAGATTAGTAGCCTTAGCATTCAAAAAGCCGGCAAGAAAGACTATAAATATGATCAATACCACAAACCAATAATTTTGGTAGATGGTATTATACCTGGCTGTAAGTAATGATCCTGTCGGGTCATCTTGCCCAGATCGAATAATTTTTAACTTTGTCAGTGCATCATTTGAAATTATCTGTAAAATTGCTGAGGTATCATGCATCAATAATTGTTGATCTTTTTTTCCTAAATTGACATTAATCACCCGTCGGTTCTGTATCACAACCGAATTTGGAGGTATCTGAATATGAATGCTATCCGACACCTCAATCTCATTAATAAATAGTCCGGTATTCCCTAAAGCTTTATGGTTTATAATAACCTCTGCATCTTTATTTTTTTTATCTCCATGGCCATGTGTATCAAAATTGACCAGTATAACCAAAATGAATTTTAGATAAATTGATAGATAGGGGTTGATCATCAGTTCTGCCTAACGCATATACAAAATTAAAACTACCCGATTCTGTGAATAAGCTTAGTCCCACGCCTAACCCTGTCGGATAATCACGAAAATTACTACTTTCTAAATTGAATTGTAAATAAGATTGATCAATGAATAAAAATAAGTAAGAATATTGCTCAAAGAATAATCTCAATTCTGTAGATCCTAAAATATAATTGGATGCAAAAAATTGGTTTTCTGTAAAACCCCGCAGAGAATTTATCCCCCCAATTCGATATAAATCATTAATAAAAATTTCATCATTTATCACAGAACCCCCGCTTATATTCGAAAATAAATTGAGATAGCGATTTATTGGAATGCTAAATGCGATATCTGCTTCAAATGCATATTGATTGGAGTTAATCCTAACCGAATCATAAACCTCCTGAGGGAATAATGAATTCCTGATCACCTTTTTACCGCTAATTTCAGCACTTAACCTGACCCTGTAGCCATTTTTGGGCACAAATGGATTATCCTGGTTGTTAATATCAAATGCCAGGCCGTAGCCATTGAGCCGGTTATCTAAGTTATCCCTTGAACTAAAAAATTCTGCTGACAAGACATTTGAACGTTTATTTTTGTAGAATAAGCTAAATTGCCCGTTGATAGAAACAGGGATACTTAAACTGATTTGAGCATTTAAATTCACAAAATTTGTGTCTTCTTTAAGTAAATGATATGAAAAGCCGGCCTTCAAGGGAATACCAAATGGATAAGGGTGGATATAATTCAAATCCAACACCTGACTGCGTGGTTTTGTGCCTCGCCAGGTAATATCCACGTTTTGTCCGCCCCCAAATAGGTTTTTAAGTCTCAGATCAAGTTCTCCGGTGATTAACAATTTATCACCTTCATTTTCCCTGGGAAGAAAGCCAAGTATACCATCAAAACGGTTAGCTTTTTTTTCTTCCAGGTCCAGGTGAAGGGTTGCATTATTATTTTGAAATGAAATTTCCGCTGGTTTTCTTAGTACCAGAAAACTAAGGCCATTAATTCTCCTTGAAATTCCATCGAGTGGCCTCTGTTGAAATTTCTTTCCATAATTTAACTTAAGATGGTTTTGCAGAAAAGAATTTTTAGTCTTAAGTCCCTCATTAATAACCAAGCTATCAAAGGTGATCTCAGGGCCTGAATCTATGGTCATTCTGCCTTTTATAGAATTAACCAAAACAATCATGGAGTCTAACATAACTTTAGTGAATGGATATCCTTCATTCACATAAGCATCAGAGATTTTTTTACTGGCCTTAAAGAACGTCAATGAATCATGGATAGGATAGAAATGATCATCACCTGCTTTCAGTTTATACTTTGGTCCTTTATAAAGAAAAAAACTGGCGGTATCTCCTAAAATAAGCGCTGAGTCAATATTAGCCAATATATAGCCCTTTCCTCTTAGCTGTTCAATCAATGATTTAACGCGCTCATTGATATCATTTTGATCACTTGTTTTAAAGACATCCCTGGTCCGGTCCTCATATTGCAGTACAACAATAGTTTCTTCAACCTCCTGGGCAAAACTACCATTGATGGTAATAAAAAGTATTTTTACCATCAGAATTGAAAGAATAACACCGAATTGTCTGGCATTTATATCCATATACCTTATTGCAGGAAAGCTTGTCACTACTGCGATTTTCACTTTTCAACAAATCTTAAAACAAAATCATCTTTCATTGAAAGTCTTTTGCAAGAAATTGCCCTTAGAAATGATTTCCTCCACAATACAAAAATCCAAACTTTATATTTTGGAGGAGGAACACCGTCTCTGCTGAGTTATGAATCCCTACGGGAAATCATCGCACAATGCTATAAAGATTATGATTTATCTCAACTCAAAGAACTTACCATTGAATGTAATCCAGATGACCTTGACCTTGAGAAATTATCGGGGCTTAAAACCCTTGGCTTCAATCGGCTGAGTATTGGTGTACAAAGTTTCCAGGATGAAGTCCTTGCCCTGTCCAACCGATCACATACCAGCCAACAAGCACTGACAAGCTTTCAAAAAGCCCGGGAGGTTGGATTTGATAATATTAGCATAGACTTAATGTATGGTTTTACAGGCTTTAACATTCAACCGGACCTCGAGCAAATTACAATTTTAGATCCCGAGCACATCTCCATTTATGGGCTGACTATTGAAAATCAGACGGCATTTGGCCACTGGGTAAAAAACGGGACACTAAAACCTATGGATGACGAAACAGAAAGCCGGCAATATGAAATCATCATCCAATGGCTTCAGGTGCATGGCTATGAACAATACGAGATATCTAACTTCAGCAAACCGGGTTACTATTCCATGCACAATACTGCATACTGGTCAGGGAAAGAATACCTTGGCCTGGGGCCCTCTGCTCACTCTTATAATGGAATAACCCGACAGGTTAATGTTTCAAATAACATCAAATACATTAAATATTTGAATGAGAAGATCCTGCCTGCTCATTGTGAAATCCTAACAGAAAAAGACCGGGCTAACGATTATTTACTCACATCCCTCCGAACTATTGAAGGGATCGATGTCAATTTCCTCCACACTTATTTTGGCTATCCTGTACAGCAATATCAGCACATTATATCAAAATTTATTAAGCAAAATTTAATTACTCAACAGGGATGCAAAATTAAATTGAATTTAAAGGGTAAATTACTGATGGACAATATACTGAGTGAGTTGCTATGGATTTAATTCCTAATATCTTTGAGGATATTTTTCAACCATTATTTTAATGTGTTATGGATCGTGAAGAAAAAAAAGCTTTCATCTTACTTAAAGCCTTGATACTACACTATCATGGCTTGGATGAGGATGAGGAAAAAATATTGAATGAATCTGCTGAAAGCTTGGAAGCACAGGATGAACTACAATGGTCCCTTAATTTTATTGCTGAAGACTACCTTTCCGCATTTGATCGCTCCAGAGAATACCTCAACAAAATAATCGGTAATTTACCGGAGGAAAAAAAACTGGAATACCTCCTCGCCGTATGGAACGATAATTACAAAAAAGGCTACCTGACTGAAATGGAGGCCACCGCCATGCTTAACCTCGCCAAAGAATGGGGTATTGATAAAAAACTTCTTAAAAAAGTAGGCTGATCATAAGCTCATCATTTCTTTAAACCTGAAGGCTTGTCGCCGGCTGACCTCAACTTTTTCACCCCCTTCTAGTTCAACCAATAGACCGCCATTGAACCAAGTCTCAATGGCCTTTACCCATGTAAGGTTTATAATATGTTTCCTGCTGGCCCTGAAAAACGCCCGTTCATCTAATCGCTCCTCCAATGCATTTAATGACTTATGGATCATGGGTTTGAAGTTTTTAAAATATACCTTAATATAATTCCCATCAGACTCAAATAAACGAACTTCTGATAATCGGACAAACCAGCACTTCTCCCCATCTTTCACGAACACCTGGTCATCTACATTTAGTTTCCGCTCTTCCTTTTTTGATTTATGACCAACTTCCTGATCATATCTCATTATTCTTTCAATGGCTTCTCCAAGTCTTTCCGGTTGAATAGGTTTCAATAGATAGTCAAAAGCATTATATTCAAAAGCTTTGATGGCATAATCATCATAAGCGGTGGTAAAAATGACCTTGGGCACGATCAGAAGCTGCTCCAACAGGTCAAAACCCGTACCACCGGGCATCTGTATATCCAGAAAAATAAGGTCCGGCTTATGCTTATTGATTTTCAGAATAGCATCCTCCACGTTGACCGCCTCATCCATTATATTGATCTCTTCTCTGTCGGCTAACAGGTTAGTCAGCTCTTTACGGGCCAGCCGTTCATCATCTATTATGATTGTTTTCATATTTTTCCGGTATCAGTATTTTCGTTAAGACCGTATGGTCATTCTCATTTTCAATTTTAAAATTAGCGCTTTCCCCATAAATCAGCCGCAGCCGCTTAATGGTATTATCTATGCCCGTACCCGTCGATTGGTTGCTCCCATTTATATACTGTCCGGAGTTTCGGATCTGGATCTCAAGGCATTCCGGCCGAACCTTCGTTTTTAACGATATTTTACCACCGTATGTAAGCTGAGCTATCCCATGCTTTATCCCGTTTTCCACCAGTGTTTGAATCATCATAGGGGGGATGTAATAATTTTCAGATCCCAGGGCGATATCGATCTCTGTATTCAGCCTTTCTTCATAGCGGATAGCCTCCAGGTTGAGGTAGTCCATCACCGTTTTCATCTCTTCCTGGAAGCTAATCAGGCGATCTTTGTTTTTCAGGAGGGAGTTTCTGAGGATGTGGGAGAGTTGGGTTATCGCCACCTTCGACTTTTTAGGGTCTTCATCTACCAGTCCCCGGATGCTGTTCAGGGCATTAAAGATAAAATGCGGATTAAGTTGCGACTTCAAATTATTGAGCTCAATTTCATTGAGGGCCGCTTCCATTTGCAGCGATTTATTGTATTTCTCAAAATAATGGACTATAAAGTATATCATCGACCAGATGAAATAGATAAAAAAAGGTCCAATCAGGTTCACAATCATTGCCAAAGCGGTAAAATCACTTTCAGGCGTCAACATGCCGAGGTAGTAAGAGATCAGGAGTAGGTAAGCATAATTTGATACACTTAGCAAGATAGTAACCATCAGGGCCCTGGATATGAGTGCTTTCCAGTGACTATTCAGCCAACCATTCCTTTTAATTATAAACCGAAAAATATGGGTAGACAGTAGGTAATAGAGCGCGTGCAGTACCTGCCCCAGCACCTGGTTGAGACCCATGTCAAGGAAGATGTAATAGATTAAGATATTAGCCAACCCGTATATGGACCAGCCCATAATCTGACATAACCAATATAACTTTTCCCGGCTCATGAACTATAGATACGCATTCGGGCAAAAAGTTATGAATTTATCCCAGATTTGTCATTGGAATTTTGTCATGAAGGGTTAAAGCCCAAAAAATC
>CAYSCZ010000011.1:0-66941 GCA_964429655.1 uncultured Roseivirgaceae bacterium | reverse complement strand
TCTGATTTGAAGTGATTTAACCATGTAATAGAAAGTCTAATAACAATTCTGGGTTAAATATTCTAATTCCAGCCATATAAAATCATCCTTTCAACAGTTACAACAACCAGGATTTCCAATCCACTTATGATCTGACTGGAAAATAATTTATTATCTGATTATCACCCTTTTGGTTCTTTCAAATGAAGTTCCCTCAACTTTCACAAAATAAATGCCTTGCTTTAATGGGCTAGTGTTGAATTCCAGGGTTTGGTTTAGGATGTTGAGGTATGAGTCGCTGCTAATGTTTCTTCCCATGGCATCATATAAAATTACCGACACGTCTTCACGGGTAAGCAGGTCAAACGTGATGTTGAAATTTTCAGTAGAAGGATTGGGATATATTACAAATGGATCTTCGGTAAAGTCGTCATTCAGACGGGTGGGATTGGGATCTATGAAAAATTCAGTATTATCAATAAACAAATTATTTCCCCCTGCGTGATTGAAGACGAATGCAAACCTAACTTCAGGTTCATTAATGAAACCAGTTAAATCTATAAATTCATTTTGCCAATCCTCTGCTGTTTCGGTAGTCCACGCAGCATTGAGTTCTTCCGCCGACAAGTCTTCACTCGAAAATGTTTTTATCAATTCAAAAGATCGGCCACAATTTCTTGAACCCAATATTTTAAGTTGATCCGCTTTATTTGCCTGCTGACGATAGGACTGTTGGAAAAATAAAGTCAATGCCGTTAGATTTTCAGTATTTAAAACAGGACTAATCAGCCAATCTTCTTCGCCAAATTCATTGCTGTTAAATCCGTTTATGACGAAGGATTGATCGTCTGAAGAAAAGATTTCGGTATCAACTTTTTGCCATCCGTCGCTACTGAAATTCAAGACTGACCAATTATCCTCATTATTAAAATCCTGGACCAAGGGCAATGCACTATTCTGGTCATCAACTAAAAATTTTGTAATGAAAGTATTATTAGTAGGGTCTTCATCTAAGGAGCCATTGGGGTTGACCAATTCCAGTGTTAATTCATATTTTAGAGCAGGTAGGTTCGAGAAATCGAGATTAAAGGAAGCTTCATCATTTGAGGCAATATCAAGGTTATCGAAGGGTAATAGCTGAACATTGCTATTCAAAAACACTCTTAAGTCAAATGAATTGATGGTCTCAAGCCCTTGATTTCGAATGGTTAATTTGGCAGTTAAATTATTATCACAAGCAACAATCGGTAGGTTATCCAAGGAAGAGATGCTAAGGTCAAAGTCCAGGGTAAGTAGTGGGTCTAGGCCAGGCGATGTGAGTAAGCTTTTTCTTCGAGGGCTGTTTTCCAGGACAATTCGCATGCGCTCTTTTTGACAAAAAGTGAATATATTCATACAAGCGTCGTCTGTAAAGTCCATATAGTTTTGGAACATATCCGACGACCCACAAGAGGATTGGTTCGAACTGGGGCATTTGCTAAGATAAGAACTTCTTTGATTTGGTGTGTCCTCGCAGAAATCATCAGCAAAACAGGTGTCACCATCCCCCCAGATGTGACGAAGTCCTAAGTAATGCCCTGCTTCATGCGAGGCGGTATGGCCCTTACTAAAATCATCGGTATTGAAACCTTCTCCAAAAAAACGATAATCCACTACCACACCATCTGTCAGGCGGTCACCTGGATTATCGCTCAATCCCGGAAGGTCAGATTCTGGAAACTGGGCATACCCCAGGATATCAATATTTGTAACCCAGATATTGAGGTAATCTTCTGCAGGCCAATAACTCAGGGCCTTCAGCTCCTTGTCATCTTCTTGATTAAAGAAATCAGGGGCACGATATGAGCTTTGAGTAGCACGCTTTCTAATAATGCCGGTTGTAGGATTGCCATCAGGGTCCTGCTTTGCCAGGGTAAATTCAATTTTAGTATCTGCTGCCAGTGGTTTAAACGCTTCAAGTGTCGCCGATGTATCAGGGCCCAATCGTCTGAAGTCCTGGTTGAGGATTTCCATTTGAGACAGTACCTGCCCCAGTGAAATATTACTTCCTACTCCCTCTGGTTCTCCCTGATGAAGAATATGAATCACTACCGGAATTTTATAAATCTCTTCCTGAGTGGATTCTGTTATTCTTTCTGAGGCTTTGTCAAGCTTTTTCTCTTTGAGCCAGTCCTCAAACAACTGTTTTTTATTGATTCCTGGATACTTCATGTTTTTTAACTGATTGTAAATAGGAGTTGCGCATTTTTCCTGGGCTAAAACGGATGAGATGGTCAATAAGGCCAGGAGGGCAGTGATTATTTTCATTTGTTAGTTCTTACAATCTTTTAGTTAACGCATTAGAACGATTATTAGCCTCTTGGTTTAATTAGATTTAAGGAAAACAACTTTTAAGTGCCCAGAACAGGAGTCGAACCTGCACGCCCTAACGGACACATGGCCCTCAACCATGCCTGTCTACCAATTCCAGCATCTGGGCTTCTTACTAAATTAACACTTTAGCCATCTACTTTCCATAAGGTGTCTACATAATATTTTCTTTCACTAAAAAAATTCTTGACAATTTTGAAGCCGGCTTGTTTTGCTAGTGAATGAATGGTTTCAATATCATACTTTCTGGATATTTCCATGAATATTGGTTCCCATTTTTTAAAGGTGTAATCAGTTTCATTGGCTTCCATTGTTACTTTTTGATTGGATTTACTTAGTAGAAAACTTCTGCACTCTCCTGTAATGGGATCATATATAGGATAATGCATAAATTGATTGATATTAAAGTTAGCGCCTAATTCCCTGTTTATTCGGGTAAGCAGGTTTAAGTTAAATTTTTCAGTTACTCCTGATGCATCATTGTAGGCATTGAGAATCACGTTTGGATCTTTTTTTAAATCAAATCCAATCATTACCCGGTCTCCCATGCTTAGGGAATTTCTAAGTTCTTTTAAAAAGAACAATTCATCATGATTTTTGAAGTTCCCGATGTTTGAGCCAAGTAACAAGACAATTTTACTGGCATGATTTTCAAGTTCTTCCATTTTTAGGGCCTTAAAATATTCTCCTACAAGAATATCTACTTCAAGATGTGGTAGATCTTTTTTTAGATCAGATTCAAGTATTTCTAACACATTTTGGGAAATATCTATGGGCAGGTAGTTAAATTCTACTTGGTTATCAAGAAAATATTTTAGTAAAACTTTTGTCTTAAAACCATCTCCCGCCCCAAATTCCAATAAACTGAAATCATCCCCGAATGCTTTAAGTATGTCCTTTTTTTGATTTTGAAAGATGGCATATTCTTCATCTGTTAGATAGTATTCATCCAACTGCATAATTTCCTGGAATAGTTTATCTCCCGTTTCATCATAAAAGTATTTTGAGTGTAGATACTTTTTGTTCGCAGAAAGCCCCTGATGAACATCTTCCATAAATTGCTTATCAATAGCTATGGCATCTTTCATATGATAGTATTATAGTTTCTTTGATCTGGATTCTATTTATTTATTTGCATTGATATTGATGGTAATAACAACTCTTTAGCGCGCCAAACGGATCCCGCTGAGGAGCCATTTAAGGTGGGGATGAAAGAAATTTCGATAGGTTCTTCTTATATGATCCTTAGACGTAGCAAAAGACCCCCCTCTCAACACCATTTGATTAATCATGAACTTTCCGTTATACTCACCGATTGCCCCATCAGCAATTTTAAAATCCGGATAAGGCAAATAAGCACTCGCAGTCCACTCCCACAAATCACCAAATAGTTGATAATGATTTTCATTTACAGGCGAACAAGCTGAGAACAGTCTTTTGTCAATAAAATTATCATCATCAGAAGGATTGGGTTGGTAAATATATGCGGTAGCTTCCCATTCAAATTCCGTGGGAATCCTCAAACCCTTCCATCTGGCATATGCATCTGCTTCATAATAACTTATGTGGGTTACTGGCGCATGCTCATTGATTGGCTTTAAGCCCCCATAGGTGAATTCATACCAATCTCCATCAATGAAATGCCAGTGCATGGGTGATTTCTCCTGGTTATTACATACCCAATCCCATGCTTCCGCCAGCCAAAAATTAAATTTTTTATAACCACCATCTTGCATGAATTCCAGATACTCGCCATTTGTTACAAGCCGGTCTGCTATTTCACATTTATGGATATAAGCTTTATGACGGGCAAGTTCATTGTCATAACAAAATCCCTGACCTTCAAATCCAATGTCATGTATTCCCTCTGGAACTTCTAACCAGTTCATTATCCTGTAGTTACACTCCGGTGCCTTTAGGTTTCTGTAGGAGGGGAATAGTGGATTAATGCCTAAAATATGTTTGAGGTCATAGATCAATAACTCCTGATGTTGTTGCTCATGCTGTAACCCTATAGCCAGTACGTCAAGTACCGATGGTTCGATATTTTCATTTTCCAGGTATTCGAACATCTGTTGGTCAACGTATTCCCTGTATTTCATGACCTCATCAACCGTTGGGCGTGTCATAAATCCACGGTTTGGCCTAATTACACGATCACCGACGTTTTCATAATAACTGTTAAATAGGTAGCAATAATCTTTGTGGAAGGAATTATAATTAATTTTATGAGGTACTAGCACGAAGTTTTCAAAGAACCAGGTTGTATGAGCCAGATGCCATTTTGGAGGACTCACATCCACAACAGGTTGCACTACATGATCTTCAGTCTTTAAAGAACTGCATAGATCTATTGATTGGGCTCTGACTTTACTAAATCGTAATTTTATTTGATCAGTAGACTTTTCCTCAAAGGTTGTTATCATTTATGACTTTAATTACTTAGATGGGACTTACGTACTAGCGTCAAATTTATGAATTATGGGTACAAAATAAAAAAGGCCCCCTAAAACTAGGGAGCCTTACCACCAACCAAAAAAACTAAACAACCTAATCTTACTCTTCATCTCTTTCTATTTTTATAACAATCTATAAGACGAAAAAATTATATAATTCTAATAATTTTTATAAAATTATTTCTGGTCACTTTTTCCAAGACCGCTCTTAGAAATATAAATAAATAACATTATACCCGAAACCACGATTAACCCCATTAAGAAATACTCAAGCGCTACCGGCTTATATCCCAGCTCTTTTTCTATCAATAAACTTGCCAATCCAATAAGTATTACCAGAAGACCCCCGATGAATGATGCGACCCCAAAGAATTTATTCATTTATAAGCAGACTGTAATTTTTCCCATAATTAGTCAATAATACCAGAAAATAAAAACTTAGATTTAGTAATTATAAATTTGATTTTAAGGGCATGTTAGTGACAGGGCTTAAGCGCTAGCCGGTTCCAGATACTCCAGCCAATCCTTCTGTACCAATCCATTGTTATCTCTCAGAAACATAACATAAGAGGGTTTGAAAGGCGGACGTTTTAGGTTCATGCCTATTTCTTTCAGGTTGAAATCACCTTTCCGGGCGTTACAAGATTTACAGGCAGTAACCAGGTTTTTCCAGGTTGATTTTCCACCTTTAGAGCGTGGCACCACATGATCTAGTGTAAGATCTTTGCACGTACCACAGTACTGACATTCAAAATTGTCCCTTTTAAAAATGTTGTACCGGGTTAAGACTACACCACGATAAGGGATATGGATATATCTTACGATTCTAATAACTGATGGTAAAGGAAATTTATGAGATACAGTTCTTAAATATTTGGTTTTGGAGGCATTAATCAATTCAGCTTTGTCCAGATAAACCATCAAAAAGGCACGCTGAACAGTGCAAATAGTAAGCGGTTGATAATCTTGATTAAGAACAAGTACACTCTGACGCATTTTTAGTGACTGATTATTACCATTAATAATTAATTTTTGATAATTGTTTTTTCATATCCTTCTCTCTGATGCTGTCCCGCTTATCGTATATCTTTTTACCTTTAGCCAAAGCTATCTCCAATTTTGCAAAACCTCTTTGATTGATAAAAAGCCTCAATGGAATTATAGACAGGCCTTTTTCTTTTGTTTTCCCCGCTAACTTAATTAATTCGATAGATTTAAGTAATAGTTTTCTATCCCTATCTGGTTGGTGATTGGTGAATGAACCCTGTTTATACTCAGTGATATGCATATTTTTAACAAAAAGTTCATTTTTGAAAACATAGCAATAGGCTTCCTGCAAGCTTGCTTTGCCTTCTCGTATTGATTTTATTTCTGTGCCTTTTAGCACCAGGCCTGCTTCATATTTTGAGAGTAGTTCAAATTCAAATGAAGCTTTCCTGTTTTTAATATTAATTTTATTTGAAAATCTATTGTCTTCTTTTTTCATTTTTTAACATTTACTTAATGAATTATTAAACTTTAAAGCTTCAATCTGGGATCAGGAACGGCATCCAGTCCGGCGAATTGTTGCGCTTGAAATTTGTAGTGTGCTGTTATGGCAATCATGGCTGCATTATCAGTGCAATATTCAGGTTTTGGTATGTATGTTTTCCAATTATGTTTTTCCGCAGTTTCAATTAGTTTATTTCGAAGGTAATTATTGGCTGAAACTCCCCCAGCAATAGCGACGTCTTTTATTTGATGCTGTTTGACGGCTTTCTTTAGTTTACTCAAAAGCATTTTAACCAAAGAATGTTGAATGCTTGCGCAAAGGTCTGTCAGATTATTTTTTATAAAATTAGGGTTTGATTTTAGTTCATCCCGGATGAAATAATTAACCGCAGTTTTAATACCACTAAATGAAAAGTCCAAATCTTTCATTTCCGTATCAGGAAATGAAAATCGTAAAGGATCGCCTCCTTTACTATATTTATCCATTAACGGGCCTCCAGGATAATCAAATCCAAGCAACTTGGCTGTTTTATCAAAAGCCTCACCCACCGCATCATCTCTGGTTTCACCAATAACCGCTAATTCTAGATAATCCTTAACTATTACCAGTTGGGTATGTCCACCGCTAGCGGTAAGGCATAAAAACGGAAAAGATGGTTTTGGCTCATCTATAAAATGTGAAAGTATGTGCGCATGCATATGGTTCACTTCGATTAAGGGTATTTTTAAGGCCATAGATATTGCCTTGGCTGTTGAGCAACCAATCAGCAGTGCCCCCAGAAGACCCGGACCCTTAGTGAAAGCTACCGCAGAAAGCGCTTCTTTATTTATATTTGCAGCGTCAAGCGCTTGCTGAATAATTGGTATGATGTACTTTTGATGCTCTCTTGATGCTATTTCAGGGATAACGCCACCGTGTTTTTGATGAATGACCTGTGTAGAGATAACGTTACTTAATATGCTGGTGCCGTCAATAATAGAAGCTGATGTTTCATCACATGATGTTTCTAAAGCCAAAATTTTCTCCGCCATGGCGCAAATTTTGCAATATAATCTGATATAAACGCATGCTCCGAAAAGTATTCAGGATTGTATTTATTTTCATTTTGTTTGTAAGCTTGTTACTTGCGTCATTATTTTTTTTGGTGAGGATCCCATTTGTTCAGCACTATGCTTTAAAGGAAGTATCAAAAGCACTCTCTGATTTCACAAATCATAAAATTACCCTGGCATCTGTATCATTTCGCTCTTTTGATGAAATTTCTCTTAATGGATTAATTATCAAGGATAATAGAAAGAATGATTTTATTGTCATAGAAAAGGTTTCTATAGATTTCGATTTGTCATCATTGATAAGACGAAATGATATAATAAAATTAGATGAGGTAGACCTCTATCGGCCGAAAGTAAATATGTATAAATATGAGAAGGTAAATAACCTTAATATAGTTGAATTTATTAGGACTTTTAAAGGGGAGAACAGTTCAACGGGTACTGGTAAAAAGGTAAGAATCAAACATATAACAATTAGTCAGGGAGAAGTTGACATTAGAAACTTTAATAAACCGATAAATATTGGCCAACTTGATCTGAATCACCTCATTATAAAAGAAATTGATCTTGACGTTCATGAATTTTACTTATTTAGTCAAGAAATTGGCTTTAAAATTAATCACTTTTCCTTTTTAGAGGAAAACTCAGGGTTACGTGTAGATGAGATGGTTAGTCGTGTGAAATTAGATTCAACCTCCCTGACCTTTGATAAATTTAATTTACGGACACCTCATAGCCATATAAAAGATAGGATAGCATTTTCATTCGATGATATATCTGACTTTGGGGAATTTGTGAACAAAGTTGATATCGATTTAAATTTAGATAAATGTGAAATTCATTTTAATGATATAAAAAAGTTTATTCCGCAGATGTTGACTCTGGATAAGAGGTTTTATATAACCATGAACCCTAAAGGCAGAATAGATAATTTCCAGGTCAGTAATTTACAAATGAGCCTCGGCAAATCTTCAATAAAAGGCAGGTTATATTTAAATGGATTCCCGGAGTTTCAGGAAACCTTTGCAGACGTTATTTTGAGTGATTGCAAAATCATACCCCAAGACCTCAATGGTTTTGTCGATAAGCGAACCTTGAGTCAGCTAAAACGCATTGGTCGAATTAACTTTAATGGTGAATTATTGGGGTTTTTAAGTGATTTTGTTGCCAATGGGTCATTTATTACAAAAACAGGAAGGGTTGACTCTGATATTAACCTCAAGATAGGGCAGGGAGCGTTTAATGATGCTTCGTATAACGGAAGTATCAGGCTGACGAATTTTGATTTGGGCCAGGTACTTAATAATCCAATTATTGAATACACTTACCTCTATGGTAATATAAAAGGAAAAGGATTAACCTTAGATAATGCGAATTTTAATTTGAATGGAGCGGTAGATAGCATTTTGATAAACGATTATAATTTTAAAAACATCACCCTGAATGGGGAATTTCAAAGAAAATATTTTAAAGGTAATCTGGAGATCAGTGATAAAAACCTCAGACTGGATGCTGAGGGTACCATTAACCTGAAAGCTGAAAGTGAAAGCGTGACATTAAACGGGCATGTGGAATTTTTGAATTTTCCTGAATTAAATATCACAGACCAGCTTAAGCGCATTAGTACTGATGTCGAGATAAAGTTTAAGGGTAATGATCTGGACAATCTAAATGGTTATCTCAAACTTGGGAAAATCAATTTGGAAGGAAACTATAACGACCTAAAACTAGATTCAATCTTATTGTATTCACTCAAAACAGGAAACAGGCAAAACCTTAGCTTATTTTCAAATGATGTTAATGTTTCACTAAAAGGAGATTTTGGAATAGCTGAGCTGATTGAGGATGGACATGCATTTTTAAAAGGGCTGGAATCAAGTTTATTGCATGGTTCAATTCAAAAAGATTATCCTGATAAAAGTAATAATTACAATGTTGAGTTGTCGGCAGAAATAGCCAATATAACGCCCTATCTATCGCTCTTCACTGATAAAATCAAAGCTTATGGAGCTATTGAAATAGACGGAGTTTATAGAAATGATGACATTGAGATGATCTCTGTTTATAGCACTGTAGATTCATTGATTTACCATAACGTGGTTTTTGCAGAAAATACCATGGAGCTCAATATTTCAAGAGGTGGGGATAATCCTGATGTGCTGGGAGTAATCTTTATTGGATCTGAAAGACAAAGGTGGGAGAATGGATTTCCTTCAGAGAATATCTTTTTTGATGTGGTATGGGATAAGAATATTATAGACTTTTCCACTCAACTTCGGCAAGATACACTAAATAACCTTGTTAAGGTTAGTGGTCAATCAATAATTAATGGAGATTCAGTGACTACTAATTTAAAATTTGATGAACTAATATTTCTGGGGAGATCATGGAAGTTTTCAGATAATAACTCATTGGTTGTAATTGATGGTAAAGACTTTTTCATAACGGACTATTTGTTCTATCAGGACAAGGAGTCAATCCAAATGGATGGACATTTTTCACCCCGGGAAGCTGAACTACAATTTAAAGCTCGAAATTTTGACCTCAATCAATTGAGTGGATTTCTCCCGGTTGATCTCAATGGCCGGTTAAATACTACATTTGGATTAACAAAAGATAATGGTGAATGGCTGGCTGCAACGGAGACTGAAATCAAAGATTTACAAATTGATAACCTCGCTATTGGTAATGTTACCGGTAAATCAACCTGGGATGAAATCAGAGAAGGGTTTAATCTAGAATTTACTGTGATAAATCATGATCTGAAAGAGCTTGAGATTGGTGGGTATTACTATCCATATGATTCATTAAATCAGTTAGCCATAAAGATAAACTTTAATCAAACCAGTCTTCATAGCTTAGAACCAATGCTCAAAGGAATATTTTCAGACCTTTATGGGCGTGCTGATGGATCATTAAGTGTTAATGGTATGCTCTCAGCCCCAAAAATGAATGGTTATTTGACTTTAGATTCCGGTTCCATGAGCATTGATTATCTAAATACCAAATACAGTTTCCAAGGTAATTTATTGGTCGAAGAGGATAATATAGCCTTAAAAGAAATGTTTTTTTATGATCAGAGCGGACGGCAGGCTGAACTGAACGGAGGTATTTTGCATGATAACTTTTCAGATTTCAAGGTGGATTTGCGAGGTGATTTAGAAAATTTTCAAGTGTTAAATACTACCAGTAAGGATAATGACCTGTTCTATGGGACAGGCAATTTGTCTGGTATCCTTGAAATAAATGGATTATTTTCTGATCTGGAAATATCTGTCTCTGCGGTAACCAAAAGAGGAACGGAGATATTTATACCCGTAAATAGTAGCGCTGCAAATCGGGGTCCTAAAGATTATATACAGTTTGTGAACTTTGATAAACCGGGAAAAATTAATCAGAGAATTATTCCAAAATTTCAGGGACTAAAACTTGACTTTCAATTAGAAGTAACACCTGAAGCATATGCTGAGATTATTTTTGATTATAAAAGAGGGGATATTATTAGAGGAAGGGGGAGGGGTAATTTGAATTTAAGTATTGATACAAACGGGGATTTTAATCTCTTCGGAGATCTGCTAATAGAAAATGGTGGATACAATTTCACACTTCAAAATATAATTAATAAAGAATTCAATATTCAACCGGGTAGTCGAATCAGCTGGTCTGGTGACCCTTATCAGGGACAATTGGATATCAAAGCTGATTACAGTCAATCGGTATCACTTTATCCATTGTATGGGCCATTAGAACCTGAAAATCAATCCCCAAGTGTTAACAGAAAGTACCCTTCAGTGGTCAACCTAAAATTAACAGGGGATATGCTCTCACCCGACATTGACTTTGACATCAATATCTATGATTATCCGGACAGAATTAATTTGCCCAATGGTTCGGTTGAATTAGAAACCATAGTCGCTGCCTTTTTGAATAAGCTAGAGAACAACGAGCAAGAATTAAAACGCCAGGTATTTAGTTTAATAATACTCAGGAGGTTTTCTGAAGAAAACACTTTTAGTGTTGGTACCGGTTCTACTCTGGGCAATAGCGTCAGTGAGTTTATTTCAAACCAATTAAGCTATTGGGCTTCTCAGGTAGACGAAAATTTAGAAGTGGATATTAATCTTGCAGGGCTGGATGAACAGGCATTTAATACCTTTCAGTTAAGATTGGCTTACACCTTTCTTGATGGTAGATTAAGAGTTGTTAGAGGAGGGGGATTTACTGATGTGGAGAACTCTAGTCTGGCTGGTATCATCGGAGATTGGTCGGTAGAATATCTTTTAACACCCGATGGCCGGTTAAAAATAAAAATGTTTAACAGGAATAATCATGCCTACGGCACAGAGAATTTAGTGGACGGGAATTCTGAAAAAGGCTTCAGTTTTCAATATGTGAAATCATTCAGCGAATTCAGCAAAATATTTTCCAGAGCAAGAGAAAAAAGAAAGAAAACAGTTACACAGTGATGAGTTAAAGAATTTTGTCTCTAAAATGCAATAATTATATTTTTAAAACTTAATTATTTTCTTAATTTCATTTCAAAATTTGCAATAATGGATATCAGAAAATTTCTCCAAGATTATTCCCAGGAAATAAATGGTGAGTACTCAGAATATGATGAAAATAAATCTGTCATCATTGTCCCATTGCCTGATGAAAGATATCAAGCGATCGTGGGTAAAATAAATTACAATGAAACCTATGATAAAGAAACAGTTGAGTTTTCATCTAAAGTTTGTAGTGTGCGGGAAGATATAGATTATATCACCCTTCTAAAGACGAATAGTGATTTTATACATGCCAAATTTATTGTTGAGGATGATTTTCTTAAAGTGGAGGCAGGAACTTTCAGCGAGCTCACAAATGAAGCCCATTTAAAGCAAATTATTTCAGAAGTGGCAAATCTTGCGGATCAATGGGAACTTAAAATTACCGGTAAAGATATCCATTAACATTCCTGAGAGATAATTAGTAACTTTGTAACGCAAGTCTACCTTATCGCCTTGTATTTTTACAAGGAGGAAAGTCTGGGCAACATAGAGCATCGTACTTCCTAACGGGAAGCTCTCAAGAGAGAAAGTGCCACAGAAAATATACCGTCTCGACTTGTCGGGATAAGGGTGAAATGGTGAGGTAAGCGCTCACCGGGAAGGTAGTGATACTTTTCGCATGGTAAACCTTACGAGTTGAAAGACCAAATAGGTCCTGTTAATAAGGTTGCTCGCCTTGACTCTTTCGAGAGTGGCAGGATGGGTAGGTCGATAGATCATAATAGCGATATTGTGGCTAGATAAATGATAAGGATCATCAAATGATACAGAACCCAGCTTATAGGCTTGCTTTTTAATAAACAGACATGAAGCAAATTTTAATAATAGATGATGAAAAACCTATCAGGCAGACACTAAGAGAGATTCTAGAGTATGAAGGTTTTAACGTGGACGAAGCTGCCAATGGTGAAAATGCTTTAGGAACCATAAAAGCCGGTGAAATATTTGATGTTATCCTTTGCGACGTCAAGATGCCCAAGCTTGATGGCATTGGTTTTTTAGAAGAGGTTGCTAAGCTTGATTTAGATATACCGGTTATCATGATTTCGGCACATGGAACAATTGAAACCGCTGTGGAGGCAACCAAAAAAGGGGCATATGACTTTATAACCAAACCACCTGACCTCAACCGGCTGCTTGTAACCATAAGAAATGCAATGGATAAATCTTCTTTGGTTAATGAAACCAAACAGTTAAGAAAAAAAATACAAAAAGGGTATGAGATTGTTGGAGAATCCTCAGCCATTAAAGAAGTAAAAGATATGATAACGCGGGTTGGGCCTACCGAAGCAAGAGTATTAATAACCGGTGAGAATGGTACGGGAAAGGAGCTTGTCGCCAGATGGCTTCACAATAGAAGTCTAAGAAATAGCAATCCTTTGATTGAGGTAAATTGTGCAGCAATACCGTCTGAGCTGATTGAAAGTGAGTTGTTTGGACATGAGAAAGGATCCTTTACTTCGGCTCATAAGCAACGTATAGGAAAGTTTGAACAAGCCCATGAAGGTACATTGTTTTTAGATGAGATTGGGGATATGTCATTGTCAGCACAATCCAAAGTGTTGAGAGCTTTACAAGATAACAAAATCACAAGAGTCGGTGGGGATAAATCCATTAAAGTAAATGTGAGAGTAATTGCAGCAACCAATAAAGACCTTAAAACGGAAATTGAAAATTCTAATTTCAGGGAAGACCTGTATCATAGATTAAGTGTTATCATTATCCATGTTCCACCTTTAAGGGATAGAAAAGCAGACATACCGCTGCTGGTTAAAAAGTTTTTGGATGATATAGCATCCGAATATGGCACGCTTCCAAAGAAAATAACTGATGAGGCGTTGGATTGGCTGAAAAAAGGTAAATGGACCGGCAATATCAGGGAACTGCGAAATGTCACAGAAAGGCTAGTGATCATGTCGGATGATAACATAACCCAAAAAGATGTAATGAAATTTGCTGATATAAACGACTAACCCTCTATATCCTCTTCTACCCGAGCATCGGGATTGTCAATGGCGGCATACGTAGCACAAGTTCTTTGGGAACAGGCACCAGCAAATAGGGCTAAGGCGAAGATTAGAGATATAAATTTGATTTTCATAACACCATTAAATTTAATTATCTTACTATACAAACCTAAATAAAAATAATTTATTTTATACAATTCATTTATTCATACATCAAGTTACATCCTCTTATTTCTGAATTGTCAAATCTTCCAACAATTTCAAAGGTATTGTCAGATTTTTTGATGCCCAGGTCTTTAGTCTCTATAAATGCACATGTAGCCTCATTGGCCAAGTCAATAATGTTGACTCCACCCTGCTTTTGTTCCTCAAGTATCTCAAAAGGATCATTCACATTTCTGGTAAGCACTTTCATGGTTTTTGGTGTTTTAAAGATGCCGTTTTTAATGGCATAAGCTTGCGATTGAAGTTCAGCCATCCCGTATTCGGAATGTACTTGGTTCACATGATATTTTGATTGTAATAAATGATGGAGTTCGTCTCTGGTTACCTCCTCTCTTTTTCCTTTCATACCACCTGTTTCGATAAGTATCAGATCGGGATCATGTTGGGTTATCAATTCTCCTAAATCAAGCAGTGCAAAGCTTACACCAAATAATATTTTTTTTCTCCCGGTTATTTTTTGAGGGATTATTTCTTTTAAGTTATCATAATCATTATCGTAAAATCCTGATAAATCATGGTTGGAAATCCCGATAAAGTGGTTAACCATTGAAACTAAACTGGATTGTCCCTGCCCGCTATATGAAGGTAACAATCCCAATATCACATAATCTGATAGCGTTCCATAAAATGAATTAAATATTGATACAGTATTAGCAAGGTATTTTTGTAAATTTTTTATATGGTGATTGCTTCTGGTGCCTAACGTTCCACTGCTTTTAAAAATGTAGTCGGTATTCCATTCTCCCGTTTTAATAATATGATATTTAAAAAACTCGATGGGTAGGCATGGGATTTGTTCTATTGAATCTATCTTATGGACATCTATACCAAGTGATTGTATGTAATGATGATAAATCTGGTTCTCCTCGGCTTGTTTATAAAAAAGCTCCATAGCTCTATCATTAAAAGAATCATCTAATTTGCTTTCCTGTATTTCTTTAAAACCTTTGCTTACCATGTTGAGTAATATTTAAAAAAGTAAATTTTATATCTAATATTTACGTTGTAAAGGAGAAAGTTTTTTTAATGAGAAAGTTCTGTTATTTACTGTTTATATTATTGGTTAGTTGTTATTCTCCGGATGAATTTCCGTTAATTCCAAGTATATCTTTTCAAAGTTTATCGTTTAGTGAACTTGATAATGGTGCAGATACTTTAACACTGGCATTCGATTTTGAAGATGGTGATGGAGACCTTGGATTGCTAGGGGATGAAACAGACCCACCATATCATGAAGCCAATTATATCGTAGATAGCGATAATAAGCTGGTAACTTTTAACGATGAATTTAGTCCACCATTTATTCTTTCAGAACCTGAAGGGGATTTATTTTTTATAAACACGGGAACAGGTCAAACGGTTGGGCCATTTACATCGATCCCGACCAACCCGGTTCAAAGACCATTTTCTGATGTTGACAATAGGCCCCCGAATTTCACTTGTATAAACTACAGGGTGGATTCGATTTTAATTGATGATTTGCGTAAGGTTGATTCTCGGCATAATATTGCTGACACCCTGAATATTATAATACCAGGTGGAGAACAAAGGAATTATTATGTTGTTGCAGACACTTTTTATATTCAGGAAAATCCCAATTTTAATAACATCCAGGTGACTTTTGAAGTGAAAACCGGGGATATATTTGAAGAATTGGATTTTAGAATCGGTGGTTGTGGGCCTTCATTTGATGGTAGGTTTCCGATCTTTGATGATGATAATGTTGGCAGTGCACTCTCAGGAACCATCCGATATAATATGCTATCACGTGGTTTTGTTAGTGCCTTAAGAGAAGATACTTTCAGAATCAGGGTTCAGATACAAGACAGAGCATTAAATAATAGTAATGAGATCGTATCGGACGCAGTTACGCTAAGCCAAATCAGGAATTGATATAAATAGGGTGTTTTTTTGGATCATACGCATGCATTATATCATATATTTTCTCGAAGACTATTTCCACATTTGGTTTTGAAAAGTAATCGCCATCAGAACCATAAGCAGGTCTGTGTTCTTCACCTGTAATGGTTATTGGTTGAGCATCCAGGTATTTATATCCTTCTTGTTCTTCTAAAATTTTTTGAAGAATGAAAGCTGACGCTCCTCCTGGCACATCTTCATCAGCAACAACCAATTTATTAGTTTTTCCCAAAGAATTTATAATAGAATGTTTTACATCAAATGGTAGTATCGTTTGAGCATCAATAACTTCACATGAAATATCAAATTCAGCAAGCTGCCTTGCTGCCTCCATAACTATCCTACACATTGACCCATAAGTGACTATGGTAATATCTTGCCCCCTTCTCAAAACCTCAGGCATTCCAACAGGAACTTTAAACGACGCAAGATTGTCAGGAATCCTCTCTTTCAAACGATATCCGTTAAGTGATTCGATTATCAATGCAGAATCATCGGATGCCAGTATCGTATTGTAAAAACCAGCAGCTTGGGTCATGTTTCTAGGAGAAAGCACACAAATGCCTCTTAAGCTATTTAATATCATTCCAATAGGTGATCCGGAGTGCCAAACGCCCTCTAAACGATGGCCTCGTGTCCTGATAATCACCGGCGCTTTTTGACCACCTTTTGTTCTGTAGTGGAGACATGCTAAATCGTCTGATAGCGTTTCAAGTGCGTATAACAGATAATCAAGGTATTGAATTTCAACAATAGGCCTAAGCCCACGAATGGCAGCACCAACACCCTGGCCTACAATTGTTGTTTCCCTTATCGAAGTGTCTGTGACTCTCAGTGCTCCGTATTTATCTTGTAATCCAGCAAAACCTTGATTTACATCACCAATTTTACCCACATCTTCTCCTATGGCAAATACTTCCGGATTATTTGATAAAATATTATCAAAAGCTTGTTGCAGCACCTCTCGTCCATCCACTGTTTTACTTACGTCTGAATAGACAGCAGCTTCGCTTTTTATTTTCAAAACTGATCTATTGGACTCACTGTATAAATGGGAACTGTACTGATCGCTATATTTCGATAGTTTATTGGACAACCAGTTTTTTAATTGCTCAACTTCATTGGTTGGATTTCCGCGGGTGTATCTAAGAATTTTTTTGACAGTTTTTATTACCTCTGATTTTAATGGATTTAGATTATCCAGAAGTTCCTTTTTTATGGAGTAAATTTTTTTCTGAAACTGATTATTTACTGCTACTTTATCAATCAATTCAACGGCTTCCTTAAGATCAGTTTTAATCTCAGATATAAAGTTATTCCAAGCTTTATTTTTATCATCTTTAACTTCTTTCTTCCACTTTTTCTCCAACGTATCAAGTTCGGTAGGACTTACCAGTTCATGATCTAATATCCATTCTCTAAACTTAAGGATGCAATCATATGCTTTTTCCCATTCTAGTCTTTCCTTACTTTTATATCGTTCATGAGACCCTGATGTTGAGTGACCTTGTGGTTGCGTTAATTCAACTACATGCACAAGTACAGGCTGATGTGTGCTACGAGTTAATTGTTCAGCTTCTTTGTATGTATTGATCAAAGCTTCATAATCCCATCCTTTTACCTCAAGTATTTTGATTCCATGCTCCTCCGGTGTACCTTCCATACCTTTCAGTGCCTTTGATATGCTAAATTTTGCCGTATGGTATTCTTTAGGAACGGATATTCCATAATCATCATCCCAGACAGACATCACGACAGGTAATTGCATCACGCTTATGGCATTAATGGCTTCAAAAAAATGACCTTCTGATGTAGAAGCGTTACCAATCGTACCAAACACTATTTCATTTCCGTTATCGGAAAACAATTCATTATTAATGAGGTCAGGATTGTTTCTATATAATTTTGAAGCATAAGCAAGACCAATAATTCTTGGTATCTGACCTGCCGTTGGGGAAATATCTGATGTTGAATTTTTAGTTGCTAATTGACTTACCCAATGGCCGTTTTCATCTAATAATCGATTACCGAAATGACAATTCATCATTCTACCTGCGGAACTAGGATCTGCATATACATCAGAATGTGCATATAATTGAGAGAAAAACTGTTTTATTGAGAACTGATCAATAGCAAGAAGGAGGGTTTGATCTCTATAATAACCTGACCTAAAGTCTCCGTTTTTAAATACTTTTGAAAGTGCTATTTGTGGGAGCTCCTTGCCATCACCAAAAATACCGAATTTGGCTTTGCCCATAAATACTTCTTTTCTCCCAATAACACTCGCTTCTCTACTTTTTATAGCTATCTCATAATCACTTATTATTTCTTTGGAGGATAATATCAAATCTTTGGTGATTTCTTCGACTTCCAACATAATTACAATTTTTAAAAAAAGGGCTTAAACCAAATATATAAAATTACATGGACAATTAAAATATAATTTGTAGTTTTATGCTATTGAAGGTATTAATTAGTATAATATTCTTCTTTTATAGAAATAACCACATAAATATTCAATATAACGCATTTCAACATAAAATATTAATATGAAAATTGGAATACCTACTGAAATAAAGAACAATGAAAATAGAGTGGCAGTAACACCAGGCGGTGTAAAAGAGTTAACCAGATTTGGCCACGAAGTATTTATTCAATCTAATGCGGGACATGGAAGCGAGTTAAAAAATCATGAATATGAATCAGCAGGTGCAAAAGTTTTACCAGATATAAAATCTGTTTATGAAGTCGCCGAAATGATTGTGAAGGTTAAAGAACCTATTGAAGAGGAGTATTCATTGATCCAAAAAGATCAGCTGGTATTTACCTATTTTCATTTTGCCTCATATGAGCCACTTACTCAGGCCATGATAAAAAGTGAAGCTGTATGCTTAGCTTATGAGACAGTTGAAAAAAATAACTCTTTGCCTTTACTGGTACCTATGTCAGAGGTTGCAGGAAGAATGTCCGTTCAGGAAGGGGCTAAATACCTTGAGAAACCATACAAGGGCAGAGGGATATTGCTTGGTGGTGTGCCCGGAGTGAAGCCATCCAAAGTAATGATTATTGGAGGAGGTGTGGTCGGTACCGAAGCTGCAAAAATGGCTGCGGGGTTAGGAGCTGATATTACGATTCTTGACAGGAGCCTAGAACGGTTAAGATATCTTGATGACGTGATGCCTGCAAATGTTAAAACATTATTTTCAAATGAATATAATATACGTGAATTAATAAAAGATCATGATCTGATCATTGGTGCTGTTTTAATTCCTGGTGCAAAAGCTCCAAAACTGATAACCAAAGACATGCTAAAAAGTATGCAACCGGGAACTGTTCTGGTTGATGTAGCAGTTGATCAGGGTGGATGCTTTGAAACCAGTCATCCAACCACCCATAATGAACCAATTTATATTATTCATGATGTCATCCATTATTGTGTGGCAAATATGCCCGGCGCAGTACCATATACTTCAACAATGGCCCTGACCAATGCAACCTTACCTTACGTTGTTGAGCTGGCGAATAAAGGATGGAAAGAATCATGTTTGAATAATTGTGGATTAAAAACCGGCTTAAATATCGTCAATGGTAAGGTTGTTTATAAAAATGTAGCAGAAGCATTTGATTTGCCTTACACTCCGGCAGATGAGGTTTTATTATAGCATTCAGGAGTATTTCGGTAGGTAATTCAACCGCTTAATTAATTTATTTTTTGATGTTTCATATGCCAGGGTTTTGATACCGTTGGTTATTACTATAATTCTGGCTTTAATAAGATAATTGTAGGAAATAATTTGTTCCAATGCTGACTGCTTCAATTCTTCTTTAAAGGATTTACATTCGATTAGAATATCCGGCTGGAAATTTTTTCCATAAACCAAAATATCATATCTTTTTTTCAAATCTGTACTGAAGGTGTTTATTGATTTTTCAGTTGAAATATGAGATTTAGGATATCCAAGCTCATTAATCAGATACTCAGCAAATTTTTGTCTTACAAGCTCTTCAGGTGTTAAAGCGATTTTTTTTCTTCTAAAAGGATCAAAAACATGCGATCTTTTTTTTTTCATAAAACAAAAAAGCCCTAACCAAATAGCTAGGGCTTAAATAATAAATATTAAATTAATATTACCGATCCTCCAGTCCTTTTAATGAACTGTACAATACCTTTCTGGCATTTGCTTCCCTCAATTCCTGCTGTACATCAGAAACAATGCCCATGTCAACATCAACATCAACTTTCAGTGCCATAGTTATTTGATCTCTTTCCACCTCACTCAACTTATCTTTCTCTTTATTCACAAATAGAACGATATCATCCACATTAACAAAAACATCGTTGGTTTGAATTTTAGGCTCAGTACCATACAGATCTTTTTGTTTTGGCTCACCAATATAAATCTGACTAACTAATGATTTTCGTTCAATTTTAGTTAGCTGGGTTGCTTTTGGTAGTTTTTGCTTAACCATTATATTGGTTTCCCTTAGTACGGTTGTCACCATAAAAAAAAACAAAAGCATGAAAATGATATCAGGTAATGCAGCCGTTGGTATGTCCTGCGAGGTATTAGATTTTTTTCCGAATTTAGACATGATTAACTTCTTATTTTGTCTGGTTCTGCAATAGAAATCGCTCTTGGAATACCCTGTCGAGCTTTTTCATACATATCTTTTTGAGTCGGATCATCTTTATCAAGCATCAGAAATTCATCCGCTGATATGCCTACTCTTTCTCCGTATAGTTCATTATAAGCGGCATTAATTTCGTCTAAGACACTTATGTATAAATCATAACTTGTGCCTCTGGCAGCCTTAAATGAAACAATGGCTTCTGTTGGATCGTCTGAACTTTCCGAATCTCGTCCATTCGCATTCACATATGATTTCATGGAAGCGGGGAAGCTATTAAATATTTCAACGCCTTCCTCGCCAGGGTTACCAAAGTTCAGGACAAATTTCTTTATCATATCTTTCAGCTCTTCTACATCAGTTAATGGCTCATCTTCCACAAGTAATTTATCCTGGGAGTTGGCTAATATCTTAAAGATATTCCTATCATTCTTTGTTACTTCCGGTGGAGGTTGGTTAGGATCAGGTTTTGGAGGTAACAACATTGTAATACCTTTATCATTAGCTATTGTGGTTGTGACCAGGAAAAAAATTAACAATAGGAAAGCAATATCAGCCATTGAACCTGCATTCACTTCAGTTGAAGTTCGGTTTTTGCTTCGTGCCATTATTGAAATAATTTAGATAATTCCGTATAGACAATACCTACTACTGCTATTAAAACCAACAAATACATGGTAATAATTCCCCCACCAACAAGTTTTGATGACCCTGCATCCACTCCATATTTTTGATAGTCTGAAGTAATATCACCACTTGCTATTGAATATCCAATTATAAATACCACAACAATGAAAAGTAATCCAATTCCTGATTTTATTAGGGTTTTTGGATCACCAATGGCATTTATTAGTGGTAAAACAATAGCGAAAAATGCGCAAATTAATACTAATGCATACCCTGCATATAAAGCTATATCAATAAAATCCATACCAATTATTATTTAGATGGCGAGTGCTTAACTAGAATATCAACCAAAGTAATTGACGCATCCTCCATTGTGTTAACCAGAGAGTCAATCTTTGAGATTAAATAATTATAGAATAATTGAAGAATAACAGCAACGATCAAACCACCTACAGTAGTTAAAAGTGCGATTTTAATACCACCAGCAACCAAAGCCGGAGAAACATCACCTGCTTCTGCTATGGCATCAAATGCTCCGATCATTCCAATTACAGTACCCATGAAACCGAGCATAGGAGCCAGCGAGATAAACAATGATATCCATACCATACCCCTTTCCAACTTACCCATCTCAACTGAGCCATATGATATGATTGATTTTTCAACCATTTCTATCCCTTCAGTCATTCTCATTAATCCCTGCATAAAAATAGATGCTACGGGACCCCTTGTATTTCTACAGATGTCTTTTGCCGCTTCAACGCCTCCGGAATTGAGGGCATCTTCAATTTTTGTTAACAATTTCTTGGTATTGGTAGTCGATAGGTTTAAGGTGATGATTCTCTCTATGGAAATCGCCAAACCTAAAATAAGGCATAGCAAAACTATACCCATGAATCTGTAGTCTCCTGCTATAAATTGTTCTTTAATAGACTGATGAAAAGACTGCTCTGTTTCCATTGCAGCTTCATCCTGAGCATAAGATTCTGTTGAAGTAAAGGCAAGCATGCCTATGAAAAATAAAATTGCGAATAACTTTTTCATGGTTTTAAATTCTATGTGTTAGGTTATGTAATATATTATACAATTTCAAAAGATCGCGGAGAGAGAGGGATTCGAACCCTCGATACAGGAGGATACCCGTATACACGCTTTCCAGGCGTGCGCCTTCAGCCGCTCGGCCACCTCTCCGAATTTAATAAACCCTACTACTCTCCATTAACAAATAAATCAATAAAAATGAGTTTATCCAAATTTAACTAATAAATTGTAACAGGCTCAATAATCCATTTCTCCGCGTAGTGGGATGCTTAACTGATAGCTTATTGTGTCGGATTTTTGCTCGTTACCAAGTACATGCATTAGTTTGGTAATTCCCGCCTCCAGCGTAATATCCCTTCCACTTATTACACCAATATCTTCCAGCGCCCGGCTGTTCAAATATCTGCCATGTACAACCTCTCCCCCTACAGCTTGCGAGATATTGAATATTGTAATTTTATTTTTAATCGCATTAACTAAATAATCGATAAACCATTTATTGCCCGGGATATTTCCGGATCCGTAAGTTTCTAAAATAACTCCCCGTAACTTAGGTGTTTGAAAAATATTTTCCACCAATTCCCGAGACATGCTGGGAAATAATTTTATTAAAGCAATGTTTGTTTCAAACTGATGTAAGAGTTTCAACCTGTTTGTTTGAAATGGAAGTAAAAAGGCATGATTATACTCAATAGTAATACCAGATTCTGCCAAAAAAGGATAGCTGTAGGACTCAAATGCAGCAAATGTGCTACTCCTAACTTTTTGAGACCTGTTTCCTCTTAGTAAAAAATGGTTGAAATATATGCAAACCTCATTGATTACAGGTAAATTATTTTTTTTTTGAGATGCTATTTCAAGCGCAGTTACTAAATTTTCGCGGGCATCGGATCTAATTTTTCCAATAGGAATTTGTGCCCCTGTGAAGATGACAGGTTTGTTCAAGCCTTCCAGCATAAAACTCAGGGCTGAGGCTGAATATGCCATGGTATCGGTTCCATGAAGAATTACGAAGCCATCGTATTGAGAATAATTTTCATAAATAATATAACCTATTGACTGCCAGTGTGTAATATCTATACTTGATGAGTCGGTAGGTTTTGGAAAAGAAATGACTGTAATTTTAATTTCCAAATATCTTAACTCAGGAATTTTTTCAAGTACAGCTACAAAATTAAAAGGGATTAATGCGCCATCTTCATTGTAAACCATACCAAAGGTGCCACCTGTATAAATTATCAATATGGATGACTCAGGATCATCAGAAGCGGATGTGTTTATATTGATAATTTTATAATTCATCTTAGAAATAAATCTCTGGCATTGTCAGATGTAGACTGCAGAATCTCAGCTTCTGATTTATTATATAATTCTTGTAATTTTTTATAGATATACAAAAGATTGTAAGGTTCATTTCTTTTTCCCCGATTCGGTGTTGGAGATAAATAAGGGCTGTCGGTTTCCAATACTATCTGCTTTAGGTTGATTTGATTTAAAAAATTATCTAGCCCCCCATTTTTGAAAGTTACCACCCCTCCAATACCGAGGCAAAAATTAAGATCTATTATTTCATTGGCTTCATTCTCTGAACCAGTAAAACAATGAAAGACACCTCTTATATTATCATCTTTAAATTCCGTAACTAAATTAATAGCATTTTGAGTAGCTTCTCTTGAATGTATCACTATCGGTAAATCATATTGAATTGCTAGCTGACATTGTATCCGGAAAGCTTCTTCCTGGTACTTAAGTGTTGTTTTGTCCCAATAAAAGTCTAATCCCATCTCTCCTACTGCACAAAAGCTCTTTTTTTTTAGCCAGTCATCGACAATGTACAATTCTTTTTCAAAGTTTTTATCGACAGAACAGGGGTGCAACCCCATCATCGGCACACATATATCAGGAAATTTATACTCTAATTCTAACATATCGTCTATTGTATCAGAATCGATATTAGGCATTAGAATTCTAGAAACACCCAAATCAGAGGCCCGGTTAATTATTTCATTTATATCATTTTTAAAATCTTTCAGATATATATGAGCATGAGTATCAATTATTTCCATAGCCTAAAGTTTTTTAAATGTAAATCCAATATTATTAAAATGATCTAAAAATCTTGGAAGTACATAATGTAATTTTTCAACAGCTTTGGGATTATCATGAAACACAATAATTGACCCCGATTGAATTTCTGATTTTTTAAACCTTGAAACGCACGTTCTTTTATCCAATGTGATATCAAAGTCTCCGGTTAGATAGTCCCACATAATTATTTTATAGTTTGGATTTAATAACTTTATCTGCGAAGCCTTTATCCTACCATATGGTGGCCTGAAATAATCATTGGATATGTTAAGGAGGCTATTTAATATTTCATTACATTTTTGAACATTTTGGAGATACTCTTTATCCTTAACTTTCCATCCATTCAAATGATTTTGGGTATGGTTACCTATCACATGACCCGCTTTTAAAATTGATAATGCAACTTCTTTATATCTCACAATATTTTCACCAACACAAAAAAAGCTTGCCATGGCATCATATTTTTTTAATGTTTTCAATATAAATGGTGTTGTTATTGGAGAAGGTCCATCATCAAAAGTTAAGAATAGTGACTTATCGGTTGATTTTATATCCCAGATTAAGTTGGGGTATAATTTTTTAAGCAGTTTGGGTGTCTTGAAAAAGTATTTTTTCAATTAATATTTATTTTGCAGGAGAGCATTGTAACGTCGTCTTTTAAAGGTGTGTCTTCTCTGAAAATATCCAGCCCCCGGAATATCTCTTCATGGATACGAACAAGTTTTTTGTTTCTGTTTTTGTTGATGACCTTCATTAAAGGCTCAACTCCAAATTCTTCACCTTGCTTGTTCAGTGCCTCTGTGATTCCATCCGTGTAGGCAAAGAGTAAAATGTCATCTTTAAACACAACATGACCTTCATTAATGAATGGAATTGGGTTGAACATACCCAAAATTGTTGTTCCAATATCCAACATCATGTAATTCCTTCCTGCTGTGAACACAACAGGCGGATTATGGCCACAATTAATGTATTTTAATTCATGGCTTTGGCTGTGGTACAAGCCAATAAAAAAGGTTATGAAAGTTTCACCGTTGCTATTGTTGTGGATTAGATGATTTAATTCTACCACAATGTCTTTCAAGTCATCAGTCTTGCGAAGTAAAGTTCTTAGAGAAGCCTGAAAATTGGACATGATTATTGCTGCGGGTACCCCTTTTCCAGAAACATCTGCTATACAAATCACAAAATTGTTGTCCGGGAGCGGGATATAATCATAATAATCCCCCCCAACATTCTGGTGCGGAAGATAACTGGCCTCAATTGTTAGTTTGTAGTCATTGGGAAGTTCTTTTGGGAAGAGAAAATGTTGAACTCTTTGAGCAATTTCTAATTCTCTTCTATAGGCCTCTTGTTCTATTTGTCTTCGAGCTAATTTTTTGTTTTCTATAGCTACCAGGATGATGTTTGTGACTGCCCTTAAAAAAGCGTTGTGTTTTGAGGATTTATTTCTACCTTGTTGATCTGATTCTTTTAAAAAAACTATTGCAAGCAATCTATTTTTATGGGACACAGGAAAATAGGATTCAAATTCCGAAAGATCTCCTGTTAATTCTATATCGTCAATATGTTGAATAGAACAAATACTGGCAGGAAGCTTGTAATTGGAGTAATCATACTTTGTGCCGAAGTTCACCTTACAATCCCACGCATCTTCCAAAACGAAGAGTGATAATTTTTCAATATTTAGGTTAGCCAATAGTGTAAATCTGTAAATTTTGTAGAGTGATTCTTCGGATATATTATTATTTATTGCTTGGGTAATTTCAAGCAAGGCATTTAACTGAAGGTCTTTTAAATCACTTTTGACCAAAATTTAGAGTTTCTAGATTGTGTTGTGAGCTAGCAGTCCCATTTTACTGGCGACGTAGTAATACTCTTTGTAGAGTGCCTCAAAATCAAAATCCTCTTCCGGAACTTCATTTTGGGAATCTTTAAGGATTTTGATCCAACCTTTCAAATGCATTTTACCAAGTAATTTCTTTAATTCATCATTACCTAAATCACACACTTCAATCAATTCTGTAAATGATTTGACAAAATATAATTCATCAAGAATAGAAAATTCAAGGTCGCTCATTTATAAGCTCTTCCTTTCCATTTATATTTCCCAAAAATAGAGGCAAAACCAAGAAATATTACAAAAAATGGATAGATAAATTCGAGTACAATCAATTTATCGGTTAATGTTTTTTTTCTAAAAAATTTGCTTATTTTTTTGTAGTATATGCCATCTACGATAAGTTTAGTTCCAAAAAAGATTAATAATAATTTAAATTCAATTATACCGGCCAAAAACAAGACTATAAGTAAGGCATTTGATAGAAAAAAGAAAAAAGTGATTACAGCCAGAAATATTGATGTTTTGTTTTCATAATAAGGCCATTTACTTGCCCATCGTATCCTTTGATTGATTAACTCATTCCATGTTGCGGGCGCTTTGGAAGATGCAACAGCCTCAATAGACTTATTGAAATGAACTTTATCCGGATTTTTAGCAAATATTTTATGCATAAGAAATTCATCATCACCTGAAGGTAGGTGTAGGTTGCCATCATAACCATTTACTTCTTTAAAAGTATATTTCCTGTAAGCAAGGTTTGCCCCGTTACAAAATGTAGGTATCCCAAGTGCCAAAGAGGAAACACCAATGCTATGTAAAATGGAGAATTCCACGGAAACAAACTTTTGAATTGTTTTTTGTCCATTCAATATTACCGGGCCAAGAATCATATCTGATTTAGTTTCGTTGAACGCCTGGTTGATAGATGAGAGCCAATTTTCACTTAAACGACAATCTCCATCAGTACATGCTATAATATCCCCATGTGCATGTTTAATAGCGGTACTAATTGCAACTTTTTTAAAAGAGCCGTTAAAGTTTTTTTTAGCCGCTAATTTGATAGATTCCAGGTTACTCGTTTCAAGTTTTTTTCTATTCACAATAGTCATGGTATCATCATCAGAGTCATCATCCACCACTATAATTTCATAATCATCATCAGGATAATTCTGATTGATCAGGTCATTAAGCAGGTTTTCAATATTTTCTTCTTCATTTCTTACCGGAACCACTACGCTAATTTTTTTGATATTTAAGATTTTTCTATCTTTCTGTTGGTTAATCTTTAACCAGGCTCTAAGAAGCAGAAATACGATTAATGAGTATAAGACAATACCAATTAAAATAGCGGTCAGCATTTTTTAAGTATTTTCAGTTGTAAAATAAAAAATGCCCCAAGAATTGAGGGGATCAGTATATTTATTCCCCATATGATCAGCGTGGCGCTTAATACCATTACAGGCATGACATCATAGGATTCGAAAAATAATATAGCTGAGAACTCCCGAATCCCTAAGTCACTTAAGAAAGTGAAAGAGGGTATGATTGTTTTAAATAACATAACCCAACAGACTCCGAAGTATACCACAAAGTCGGGTAGCGCTATGCCCGCGATCTTAAACAATAAAAACATCTGAAACGAAAAAATATTGAACCTAACCATAGAAAGGAATAGGTTAATTCCAACATCTTTAAATTTAATTTTATGCTTTAGCTGTTGGTATTTAGCCAATATTGAAACACTGTATTTTTTTATATAAAAAAAGAAAAATGAAACAACTGAAAATATACAGATTAGGATAGTTGGCATATTGGTTTTGATTTCTTCATAAAAGAAGAATCCAACGCTGACCAAGCCAAATGTTAGCGTTGTTGAAAATTGGCTGGATTGATTCAGTATATGTGCTTTTATTAAATCTGTTTTTTTTCCAAATTGAATTGCCAGTACCCGGCCTGATAATTTACCCAAACCCATTGGTATGATGTGATTGAGTGATAAGCCTGTAAGTATGCTTTTAAAAGCTTGCATAAAGCTTATCTGGGGAGATACCCTTTGGCAAAGTAAATACCATTTTAAAGATTCAGTTAGCCAGTTTAATGGCATCAATAAAACGACAATGATCAAGATCAATTCATTTTCAAAAAAGATATTTTTCATCGATGCGCTAAGGAAATGCCATTTGTCGTGGATCAGAAAAAATAAATAGTATAAGCAATAGCTTATGACCATCAGCTTAATAAAAAAAATTGTGAGTCTACCCCAATTATCAAGATTTTTATATTGTACATTAACAGTACCCAACATTCATAGCGTTGATTAAACAAAAAACGAAAGAGAAAATAATATTAGGTCTTGACCCCGGCACGAATATAATGGGATATGGCATAATTGAAGTATTAAGTGATCAAGTTAAATTAATCCAATATGGTGTAATCCAGCTAAATAAATATGAAAGCCATGAATTAAGATTAAAAAAAATATTTGAGCGGGTCACTGGTATTATAGATGATTACAAACCGGACCATGTGGCACTGGAAGCTCCATTTTATGGCAAAAACATTCAGGTGATGTTAAAATTGGGTAGGGCCCAGGGGGTAGCTATGGCTGCTGCTTTATCCAGGGAAATACCCATTACTGACTATGCTCCCAGAAAAGTGAAACAATCAGTAACCGGAAATGGAAATGCTTCTAAAGAACAGGTATCAGCGATGCTTCAGCGTTTATTATCATTTAAGCATGATGAAAAATTACTTGATGCAACTGATGCCTTGGCGGTTGCACTGTGTCATCATTTCCAGAGAGGGATGTCTACCAAAAAAAATTATTCCAATTGGAAATCGTTTATTTCTGAGAACCCAGATAGAATGAAATAGGTCAAAGATTACCTTTTATTAGGGTCGCTATTTCGTCAAGCGCTTTGTGACCCGGGCTTAATTTGTTTCGAGAAAAATTCATATCATCCATATTATTCATGGGGATAAGATGGACGTGGGCATGAGGGATCTCCAAACCGACAACTGATACTCCAACCCTCAAGCAAGTGATGGACTTTTTTATTCCACCTGATACATATTTCGCAAATAGCATTAGTTCGGTGTATACTTCATCCGGCAGATCAAAAAAATAATCGACTTCTTGTTTGGGTACCACCAGACAATGGCCAATTACCAGTGGATTTATGTCTAAGAAAGCCAGACAATGCGCATTTTCAGCGATTATGTGTGCTGGTATCTCTCTATTTACGATTTTGCTAAAAACAGAGGCCATTATAATGAAATATCCAAAACTTCAAAGTCCATCTTTCCCACAGGTGCTTGAATTTCTGCTACTTCTCCAACTTTTTTGCCAAGTAAACCTTTTCCAATAGGGGATTTTACGGAAATCTTACCCGATTTTAGGTCTGCTTCTTCTTCAGCTACCAGTGTGTAAGTCACCTCCATATTATTTTTCTTATTCTTGATTTTCACTTTAGAAAGAATTGATACCTTGGAGGTGTCAAGGTTATTTTCATCGATCACTCTAGCATTAGCCACCGTAGTTTCAAGCTTTGAAATTTTTAATTCAAGTAGCCCTTGTGCATCCTTTGCGGCATCATATTCCGCATTTTCACTTAAGTCGCCTTTGTCTCTGGCCTCAGCTATCTGCTTGGCCATATCAGCCCTTCCCCTGGATTTAAGGTCAGCTAACTCGTCTCTCAGTTTTTGTAATCCTTCTTTAGTATAATAAGAATAATTTTCCATCTCATTTAGCTTTAATTTAAAAAAAAATCGGTTCCTACCAAGAACCGTTTTTATCTATTGTTTCTTTAAAATGTCGGCAAATGTAGATATACTGGTCAAATATTCAAAGCAAGGCCTCAGGATTGTAGTGCTTTGATCTTATCAGCAAGTACGTGATTAATTCTTTCATAAGATTCATGGGACCAGCCGCCAACATGTGGTGTAATGATAACATTATCAAATTTTACAAGATCGTTAAAAACTGACTTTTGAGATTCAGTTAACGAATCCAGTTTTTCATTCTCTAACACATCAAGGCCTGCTGCTATTATTTTCCCTTCATTTAACAGATCAACTAAATCTTTTAAAATCAAAACTTCCCCTCTCGAAGTATTCAATAAAATTATATCCTTATAAAAGCGTGAAAAGAATGTTTTATTGAATTTGTACTTTGTTTCAACAGTTAGGGGTACATGTATGCTTAAAATATCAGAATCGATATATAATTGCTCCAGGGAGCTTTCCTTTACCTGCTCGTTAGTAAAATGATTTTTATATTTATCGAAGGCTAAAATTTTCACTCCTAATCCGGATAATTTATTAGCAAAGGCCTCTCCCATATGTCCGAAGCCTATGATACCAATTGTTTTGCCCATCAATTCAATTCCTCTATTAGCTTCTCTCTTCCATAGGCCATTTTTCACCTCATTATTCGCCATATTGATTTTATTGGTTAAGCTTAGAAGCATACCCAGTGTATGTTCGGCCAAGGTATCTTTATTACCCTCAGGGGCATTAATAATTTTTACTTTAGAACTTTCAACAGCTTCTATATCTATGTTATCTGTCCCAGCTCCAGCCCTGGCGATAAATTTTAATTTTGAGTTGGAGATGATGTCGTAGTCCAAAAAAATTTTGCTCCTGAGGATAAGGCCTTGATAATCTCCTATTATGTCAATTAGTTTTGTTTTGTCAAGGTCTAATTGAATGTCAACGCTATAACCAATTTTATTTAATAAAGGAATGATACTATCATGCATTTTATCAATGACAAGTACCCTTCCTTTTCCGGTTTGATTGTCAGAATCCATATAGATAGTCAGCTATTATGAAATAAACAGCCAATCCCAGTAAGTCGTTTGCAGTTGTGATAAATGGACCGGATGCCAAAGCAGGATTTATCCCAAACTTATCCAAAATTAATGGTGTTATCGTCCCCATAACAGATGCCAGCAGCACTACGCTAAACAAAGCTGCAGATACAGTATATGCCAGTGAAAAACTGCTATCCGCAAGTAATACAACACTGTATGCAATTATCGCCAGTACGAAGCCATTTAACAGTGCTACTAATAAAACTTTTAGTAATCTTTTTGATAAATGGTATTCAAAAGCCTGTGGGTTCGCCAGGCTTTGCACAATCAAAGATGATGATTGTATACCTACGTTGCCACCGGTAGCCGTTATTAAAGGAATAAAGAATGCCATGGCTGGCACCAGGGCGATACTTGATTCAAACAACCCAATGAACTCTGCACCTAACAATCCACCGGCTAGCCCAATTATAAGCCAAGGCAGACGGGCTTTGGAAAGTAACCAAATGCTGTCGTTTTCTTCTACATCATCAGAAATACCTGACATTATTTGTCTTTCTTCTTCGGCAATTTCCTGAATAAATTCTACGATATCGTCAATAGTTATCCTGCCGACTAATTTACCACGAGCATTGATAACGGGAATGGCTTCAAGGTCATATTTACTCATGATCGAGGCAACCTGGCGGCCTTCCATAAATGATCCTATTGAGATGATTTCATCGTCATATATTTCCTTAATCTCAGTTTTGTCGTTTGATATAATTATTTTCTTGAGTGATACCTTGCCTTTGAAATTATTTTCTTCATCCACTACATATACCGAGTAGATTTTTTCAACATTCTCGGCCTGCTTTCGGATCTCATCTATACACTGAAGTACATTCCAGTTCTCTTTGACTTTGATTAATTCTTTAGCCATTAATCCACCTGCAACATTTTCATCATACTTTAGTAGTTCCAGGATGTGAGAGGCTTTCTGCTCATCGTCAATAGCTGCAATTACTTTTTCCCTTTCAAGTAAAGGCAACTGGTACAGAATATCTGTGCCATCGTCTGAATCTAGATTTTCGATAAAAACTGATAATTCTTTTGGAGTAAAGATTTTTATGAAGTCGTGCCTTACATCCTCATCGAGATCAATCAATATCCTCGCATCCAGCTCAGGGTCGAGTAAATCAAACACATATTTGCATTGTTCAGCGCTAAATTCTTCCAGGAGCGCTGATATATCTGCTGGATTTGCTTCCTGTAGGCTAGTCTTGATAAAATCAACTTCTTGATTATCCAGTGCCTCTTCAAATCTTTCCAAGAATTCCCTGGTCAACTCAAAGTTTATAGTTGATTCCATATTTTTCAGCGCTTTGTGTGACTTCAATAAATTCTTTTACCGATAGTTGTTCTGCCCTCTTATTAAAAATGTCTTGTTTTAAATAGTTGGAATCCAAAATTAGACCTTTTAGCGCATTGCGCAACGTCTTACGTCTTTTTTGAAAGGCTTCTTTCACTATTCGCCTGAATAAAGGTTCAGAACAATCAAGGTTCTTTCTATCATTCCGCTTAAATCGAAGTACGGCAGAATCTACCTTCGGTGGAGGATGAAAGGCTGTGGGTTTCACAATGCGCAATATTTCAATTTCAAAGAAGGTTTGCAGTAATACGCTTAGTATCCCATACCGCTTACTATTTGGCTCAGATACTATTCTTTCTCCAACCTCACGCTGTATCATGCACACCACTTCTTTAACAATTGATTTGTGGGCTAATATTTGAAAGAATATCTGGGAGGAAATGTTATAGGGAAAGTTTCCAATAACTCCAATACTTTCATGGGACAGATTATAAAGATTTGCTTTCAAGAAATCAGCTTTCTGGACATAGTTTCCAATTTCCGGGTAATTATTTTTTAGATAAATGACCGAGTCTTCATCCATTTCATAAGCGTAATACTTAATATCTTCTTTTTTAATCAGATGCTTGGTTAGCGCTCCTGTCCCGGGGCCCACTTCCACTAAATATTCATATGCCCCATAAAATTGAAGGGCGTTTGAAATTTTCTTGGCGATGTTATCATCAATCAGAAAATGTTGCCCCAGGTGTTTTTTAGGTATAACCATCATCACCTCTAAAATAGGTAAAATCGCCTATCTTGCGAGTTGGATTTAAAACGATGAAGGATGAATAAAAGCGAAAAAAGGAAACCCATTATCGGAATAACAATAGGAGATATAAATGGAATTGGTCCAGAGGTGGTTATGAAATCATTTACTGATAACCGGATTTTAAAAAATTTCATCCCAGTCATTTATGCTTCTACAAAGTTCATTAGTCATTATAGGAAAATATTAAGTATTGATAATTTTAACTTTCATCAAGCCAAATCACTGGATGGTCTCAACTACAAGAAATTAAATGTCATCAATTGCTGGCAGGATAATGTGGAGGTGACACCCGGTGAGTCAAATGAATTAGGAGGGAAATATGCATTACTGTCCATGGAGATGGCAGTCGATGATTTGATAAACGAGAAAATAGATGCAATGGTGACCGCCCCTATAAATAAAGAGAATATTCAATCTGATAATTTTGATTTTCCGGGCCATACCGAATATCTGACAGAAAAAGCAGGTAAGAAGGATAGTCTGATGCTTATGGTGAGCGATAAACTCAGAGTTGGTATGGCCACAGGGCACATACCATTAAAAAAAGTGAGTGAAACACTTACTAGTGAGCTTCTTACTGATAAAATCAGCATTCTTAATAACTCATTAAAAAAGGATTTCAATATTCAAAAACCTAGAATAGCAGTGCTTGGCCTTAATCCCCATGCCGGGGAAAATGGCTTGCTTGGACAAGAGGAAAAAGATATCATCGTTCCCGTTATCAAGCATTGTAAGGAAAAAAAGGATATTATGGCCTTTGGGCCTTTCCCTGCAGATGGTTTCTTTGGCAACTTTCAATACCAATTTTTTGATGGCGTGCTTGCTATGTATCATGATCAGGGATTGATTCCCTTTAAAAATATCAGCTTTGAAGAAGGTGTGAATTTTACTGCAGGTTTACCAATTGTTCGTACCTCGCCAGATCATGGAACTGCTTATAACCTCGTTGGAAAGAATACGGCAAATTACAGGTCTTTTCAGGAAGCAGTTTTTCTGGCATACACGATATTATTAAATCGTGGTGAATTTGAGGTATAGCGGGGATTATAAATTAAATTTCTTTAATAAGTATTTAATTTAATCTAGATTTGCGGGTCAAAAATTGGGTGGTAGTGGAAAAGCGTGATTTATTAATAAATATAAAGGGTCTCTATAATAAAGACTACGATTACAAAGTAGCGTTTGATGATGATCTGTTTAAAGTTTACGAATCGAGGATTTTAGATAAGGGGAAAGGCCAAATTTTTATTAAACTTATTAAAAGTACAACTATGATTCAATTGATGTTGACTATAGATGGTACAATAGAATTAATATGTGATCGATCATTGAAGCCGTTTGACTTTGATATTAACCTGGAGGAAGAAGTGATTTATAAGTTTGGCGAGGAACACAAGGAAATTGATGATAAACTAATCATAATTCCTCATGAAACAGAGGTATTAGACCTCTGTGGTGTGGTATATGACTTAATTAACCTTTCCGTACCCATGAAAAAAATCCATCCGGATCATTATTCCGAATCTGAGTCAGACGAATTGATCTATGCAACCAACAATGATGAAAATCACAATGACCCAAGATGGAAAATATTAAAATCAATAAATAATTCCAATAACTAAGATAGTATGGCACATCCTAAAAGGAAAATATCAAAAACCAGAAGAGACAAAAGAAGGACTCATTATAAATCTGATCCAAAAAACTATGTCATTTGCCCAACAACCGGGGAAGCTCATTTACCTCACAGAGCATTTTGGCATGAAGGGAAACTGTATTATAAGGGCAAAGTTGTCATGGAAAGAGAAGTATTAGCTTAAAAATGTTTACATTTTCATCCGTTAAAATGTATACATAAATGAGCAACATCAAAGCTGCTATCAAAGGCATTCATGGATACGTGCCTGATTATGTGCTTACCAATAAAGAACTAGAAAGCCTGGTTGATACTTCTGACGAATGGATTACAACCAGGACCGGTGTGAAAGAAAGAAGGATATTAAAAGGTGAAGATAAGGGTACATCTGTAATTGGTATCGAGGCTTTAAGTGGGCTTTTAAAGAAAACAAATACAGACCCGGCAGACATTGATCTGATCATATGTGCCACCACCACCCCTGATATGATGTTTCCAGCTACTGGGAATATTATAGCCAATGCTGTTGGTGCTATAAATAGTTTTAGTTATGATCTACAGGCAGCATGCTCTGGTTTTATATATGCATTAACAACGGGTGCCCAGTTCATCAAGTCAGGTATGTATGAAAAAGTGGTTGTTATTGGCGCTGATAAGATGTCGTCCATCATAGACTATGAAGACAGAACCACCTGTGTGATCTTTGGAGACGGTGGAGGCGCTGTTTTATTAGAACCTTCAGAAGATGAAAATGGAATAATCGATGCCATCCTAAAATCTGATGGTTCCGGAGAGCCGCATTTGCATATGAAGGCAGGAGGTAGCCGCAGGCCGGCTACTATTGATACTGTTCAATCCAAGCAGCATTACGTTTATCAGGAAGGCTCCGCTGTTTTTAAGTTTGCGGTAACAAATATGTCCGATGTAGCGGGAGAAATCATGAAAAGGAATGGTTTGGAAGCCAGTGATGTCACCTATTTGGTACCGCATCAAGCTAATAAAAGGATAATAGAAGCAACCGCCCACAGAATGGGGATATCGTCAGATAAGGTGATGATGAATATCCACAAATATGGAAACACAACCAGCGGAACAATTCCATTGTGTCTTTGGGATTATGAAAATCATTTAAAGGCTGGAGATAATATAATATTGGCAGCTTTTGGAGGTGGATTTACATGGGGCTCAGTATTTTTAAAGTGGTCTTATAACCCTGAATAATTTAAATATATACATTAAATGGCAACAACCGCTGATATAAGAAATGGTCTTTGCATTGAGTTTAATCATGATTATTACACTGTAGTCGAATTTCAGCATGTAAAACCTGGTAAAGGACCTGCATTTGTAAGGACAAAATTAAAGAGCCTTACTTCGGGAAAAGTAATCGACAACACCTTCTCAGCAGGCCACAAAATCACGACCGCCCGGATCGAAAGGAGACCCCATCAGTTTCTATACAAAGATGATATCGGATATCATTTTATGGATAATAACACCTATGAGCAGATCAGCTTAGAAAAGAAACTTATCGATGCCCCTGAATTTCTTAAAGATGGTTTGGAGGTTGATGTAATATATCATGCGGAGACTGAAAAACCATTAAATTGTGAACTTCCACCAATCATTGAGATGACAGTCACCTATACCGAGCCGGGTATTAAAGGCGATACAGCGACCAATGCGACTAAACCCGCAACCGTTGAGACCGGTGCGGAAATAAAAGTTCCTTTGTTCATCAATCAAAATGAAAGAATAAAAGTGGATATCCGAACGAAGGAATACGTCGAGAGAGTAAAAAGTTAAAATCATCATTTAAATCAACCACATGAAACCAAAAGAAATTCAGGAATTAATTGATTACATAGCCAGTACAGGACTTGAAGAGGTAAATATTGAGACATCAGATTTTAAAATAAGGGTTAAACGCAACATGGAAGGAAAGACAACTTTTGTTGAAAAGCAATCAGTCGTTTCTCCGCAACAACCCGTAATTGGCCAGCCACAATCGGGTCCTTCCACAGAAAAAAGTAAAAAAGATGCTGAGGGTGCGGCCACCGAAAATAAAAATTATAAGGAGATCAAGTCTCCCATGATTGGGACTTTTTACCGGTCTGCCACCCCGGAATCAGTCCCATTTGTGAAAGTTGGTGAAAAAGTAACCCTTGGCCAAACAGTATGCATCGTAGAGGCTATGAAGTTATTCAATGAAATTGAATCTGATATTGAAGGTACCGTGGTTAAGGTGTTGGTTGATAACTCTCAACCGGTTGAGTATGATCAACCATTATTTTTAATTGATCCATCTTAATTTGAATGAATGTTTAACAAAATACTCGTTGCCAATAGAGGCGAGATAGCACTACGCGTTATCAGATCATGTAAAGAAATGGGCATAAAAACTGTGGCGGTTTATTCTACTGCTGACAGTGAAAGCCTACATGTGAAATTTGCGGATGAAGCGGTTTGTATAGGACCTCCTGCGAGTAGTCTTTCATACTTAAGCATTCCAAAAATTATTTCAGCAGCAGAGATTACCAACGCCGATGCTATCCATCCGGGATATGGTTTTCTTTCTGAGAATGCGGAATTCTCCGGTATTTGTAAGGAATATGGCATAAAATTCATTGGTGCCAGCCAGGAGCAGATTTCATCTATGGGAGATAAGTCCACCGCAAAAAAAAACATGAGAAAAGCTGATGTACCGGTGATTCCGGGCTCTGATGGATTGCTGGAAAATATAAAGCAGGGCATGAGTATAGCCCGGGAGATTGGCTACCCGGTAATGCTAAAAGCTACGGCAGGAGGCGGTGGGAAAGGTATGCGTGTTGTACAGGACGAGAGGGAATTCAAGAAAGCATGGGATTCTGCGAGTCATGAAGCAAAATCAGCATTTGGAAACGATGGATTATATCTTGAAAAATTTATTGAAGAGCCCAGGCATGTGGAGATTCAGGTTATGGGAGATCAATTTGGTAAGGTGTGCCATTTATCTGAACGTGATTGTACCATACAGCGCAGGCATCAAAAATTGATTGAGGAGACACCATCCCCCATGCTAACTGATGAATTGAGGCAAAAAATGGGTGATGCTGCTATAAAAGGGGCATCAGCTATTAATTACGAAGGAGCAGGAACCATTGAATTTCTTGTCGATAAGCATGGGAAATTTTATTTCATGGAAATGAATACCCGGATACAAGTGGAGCACCCCGTAACTGAAGAAGTTACAGATTATGATTTAATAAAGGAACAAATAAAAGTTGCCGCAGGAATAGAAATATCAGGTAAGAATTATTATCCTAAATTACACTCCATGGAGTGCCGGATTAATGCTGAAGACCCGGCTAAAAATTTTGTGCCTAACCCCGGAGTGATTAATCATTTACATTTCCCGGGCGGACATGGAATTCGAATAGATAGTCACGTTTATGCTGGATACCGAATCCCTCCCTACTATGATTCTTTGATTGCTAAATTGATAGTGACCACTCAAACCCGGGAAGAGTCTCTCGTGAGAATGAAGCGAGCGCTTCAGGAGTTTATCATTGAAGGTGTAAAAACTACCATTCCATTGCATATTAAACTAATGGACAATAAAGACTTTAAATCAGGAAAATATGATACCAATTTTTTAGATTCATTTGATTTTAAATCATTGAAAGCGTAGTTAAATCCTTTGACAATTAATATTTTAATGCAATAACCGGAAACAAGTCGTGTAGATAAGGGGGGAAGATTCCATTACACTTCGATTTAACCCAGAATTGTCATTGGAATTTTGTCATGAAGGGTTAAAGCCCAAAAAATAAGGCACTTAGGTCGAGGAGGCATAGCATCGCTATGGTGACGAGCCAATAACATGTTAAGTGTCTGATTTGAAGTGATTTAACCATGTAATAGAAAGTCTAATGACAATTCTGGGTTTAAGGATGCAAATTCCCAAGTCCTCTCCCCGTTAGCACCCTGACTGATAATTAATTATTTGTTAGAATTCATTTCTCTTTAAATATATGAGTGCCATCCCAATTATATGGCACCCCAGTTGTTCTTATTTTTTCACACCTATCCAGGTAAAGTTTTACAGCCAGGTCATCTTGGTTAATCTTATTTATTTCAAAAAAGATTTCCTGAGACTTATCCACTTCACCACTATGATAATACATGACGGCTCTTTCAAAATCCTTTAGTGTCTTCAACTTAGGTTCTTTTTCATAATCTGGTAGACCGTTGATCAATTCATAAATATCGTTGGATTTATTTTTTCCTTTAACCTTAACCCGATCCAATAACCTGAAACAGTATTTTTCTTTATCCTTTATAAGATTCATAGATTCCTTTGATACAATGATGCACCCACCATAAAATTTGGTGAGTCCTTCCAATCTTGAAGCTGTATTAACAGCATCAGAAATAACGGTTGTTTCTAATCGCTTTTGAGCACCTATTGTACCCAGAATCATATGACCGGTATGTATACCAATACCCAATTTTACAGGTTTTACATGCCATTTATTTGCCCTGCTATTAAAATCATTTATTCTTAGGATAGACTGAATAGCGGTATCCATGGCATCTTCAGGCTTTTCAGGGTAAAGCGCCATCACAGAGTCTCCGATAAATTTATCAACAAAACCGCCATGATCCGAAACGAGGGGAGCGATAAGATTTAGATATGTATTTATAAAATCAAAATTTTCCTGTGGGGTTAATTTCTCGGATATTTCTGTGAACTTTCGGATATCACAAAAGAGGATGGTCATATTAGTGGCTACGTTTTCCCCTAGTTTTACATCGATAATACTATCCTTTCCAAGAAAATTAATGAACTGATTGGGTACAAACCGGCTATTGGCTTGGTTTAGCTTATTTAAAGTTTCATTTGCCTTTGCCAGGTCACGTGTCCGTTCTTCAACCTTTTCCTTAAAGAAAGTAAGTTGTTCTACTATTTTATCCCGCATTATATTGAAATTTAATGTGAGTTTCCCTATCTCATCAGCAGATCTGGATTTTACCTCACCGGGATTGAATGAAAAATTGCTGTCAACAAATCGGGTAATAAAAGCTGTTAAATCGATTAGTGGTCTGGTAATTCGTCTGGAGACGTAGAAACTAACAATGAAAGAGAGCATAACAAATATGACACCATATAGCAGGAAAGTGATTTTCAGGTTATAAAATTGATTGGTAATTTCTTTATTGGCAAGTATTATGAATTCCTCAAAAGCCCGGGATAATTTTTCCTGACGTTTATCTAAATTTTTCATGAGGGCGGTATTATCCCTTACACCTGTTTTTTGTTCAAGATCAACCACACCACTAAACAAGGTTACATATTCATTAAGCAGTTTGAGTATTTGTTCCTTCTTGCTGTTATCTATTTGATTATCGGAAATTATTAACGACTTTAATAATCTTGCATTTTTTAGAAGTTTGGTTTGATAAGTTGTATCATTTCTTAATAAAAAATCTTTTTCATTCCTTCTTAAAGTAAGCAGCAGGCTTTTATCCACTTCTTTGAATTCTTCCAGCTGGTGCACAGCGTTCCGCATATCCCCAATCATCTGGTAGTCTTTAAAGCCTTTTTTTTGGATTAGTTTAGACAGCTGATAGAATAATGAATCATAGGACCTGTGCTGTTGAAGCATCGGCTCAATGGCATCACTTAACTGAAGGGAATTTATTAGATCATTGCTCAGTAAGCCTTCAAGGTTGGTTTCAATACTTTCGGAAATTTTGTGGTATTTGTTTAAATAATTGCTTTTTCCGCTGATGTAAAATTCAGGGCTCCTGGTGTCCTGCATAAAAAAGCTAAACTCATTTATCTGTGCAGAAAGAAAATCAATATATGTTTTTTCAATACTTCTTAGGACATTGGCTAGTTCCTCCCTGTTGTTTGTGTAAGTAAATACCAGGAACATGGTAACCAGGTTAGAACTAATAAAGACTAAAAACCAAAATAATAACCTGTGCCTGAGGCTTTTGAACATTCCTTCAATATTTTATTATTATGAAGTTAACAGATGGCAGGATCACATTGTAGAAAAACCTAAATCTTAACTATTTCTTAAAGTCGGGCCTTTCCTGCTTTTTGGATAATTTGCAAAAAAATTAAAGACCCAGGGCTTAAAAACTAATCCGGGATGTATTCATTTAAGAAGGAAATTTTATTTTCTGTCTCAATTCTATTGGTGCTTTCATCCATATTTTGGTTGACAGATCTGGATATATTTTTTTCCGGGGCATTTTATTCTATTCATGATGGATGGTTTATGAAAAATGATCAACCATGGAAGTTTCTATATGAATTTGGGAGTGTCCCCGCCATGTTATTAGGAATTGGCAGCCTGATATTTACACCCCTCAGCTTATCAAAAATAAAATATGCGGGTTTCAGGAAATACGCTTTATTTATGGTATTCTGTCTTGCCATCGGCCCGGGTATCCTGGTGAATTTGGTTTTTAAAGACAATTTCGGGAGGCCAAGGCCAAGAGATGTAAGTGCCTTTGAAGGCAAGGAAGAATATGTAGTACTTTGGGTACCAAATTTTAGTGGTGATGGTAAGTCATTTCCATGTGGTCATTGTTCAATGGGTTTTTATTTGGCGTTACCTTTCTTCTTTTTTAGAATCCGTAAAAAACGTTTAGCTTTTGTCTTTTTGATGCTGGGCCTGGCCATGGGTCTTGCAATCGGGTATGCAAGAATCATTGCAGGGGGTCATTTTTTAAGTGACGTACTATGGTCCGGAGGTTTCGTGTGGTTGACAGGATTATCAATGTTCTATCTGTTAAGACTTAATAAAACTGAAACCAGGCCTAAAGACATATCCCCTAAAAAGGCGCGTATGGTAGCTTTAATTTCTGTTATACTTACTCCGTTAGCTATCGCAAGCCTTTTGATTGCAACACCTTACTATGAAAGAAAAGAAGTGCCATTAGAGGTTGAACAGACAAGCTTTCTGAAGATGGATTTGGAGTTGGGCGATTATGTCATCAGAAAAGGGAAAAACCTAAAGGTAACCTATGACGTGAGTGGTTTTGGTTTCCCAACAAGCAAATATATAATCGGATGGGATGTTGGGGATACTTCAACTTTTAAGTTGTATAAGATTGGCTGGTTTACTGAATTATCTGCTGAAGGTGAAATTATCCTTCCTTTTGAGAACTATTCCAACAGGCTTACTTTAAAATCCGGAGATTTTTACTTTTATCTTCCTGAAAAAATATTATCGAATACTGAGTTAGAAATAGAAAATGGCCACCTACATCTTTACCCTCCAGCAAAGATCCAATATTACACTAATGTTGAATTAGCTACAAAGCAGGAGAATAAGCTTCAATATTCAATGAATTTTAGAGTGAAAAATGGGGAAATTATTTATCACTCAATCCATGAAGAGCCATAGCCTTGTGTTTAATTCCACATTCCTCAAATTCATCACCAATGATTTTAAATCCGTGTTTGCTATATAATGGTATGGCAGTTAATTGCGCATGAAGATATATTTTTTGATCATTAAAATCCGGATGTGAGTAAACATCCTGAAGGACAGATTTTACCAATTCACTTCCAATACCTTTACATCTGGCATTTTTTAAAACTGCAAACCTTTCCAATTTGATGCCACTTGGGGTAAACCGCCAACGGGCTGTGCCTGAAGGCTTTTTATCTACATAAGCGATAAAATGAACAGAAGATCTTTCAAATTCATCATACTCATCCTCCCGGCTTACTTTTTGTTCGATAACAAAAACCTCTTCCCTTATCTTGAATATCCTCTCGAGATCGGCTTGAGATTCAGCTTTGAATACTTTTATCAACTTTCGTTTTTATTTTCCTGATAATCGTAAGCTTCAATTATCCTTTTAACCAATTTATGCCTCACCACATCTCTTTCATCAAGCTTAACAAAACCAATTTCATCAACTTTTTTAAGAACATTCATTGATTCTACCAATCCTGATTTTTGTTTTTTAGGCAGGTCTATTTGAGAAATGTCTCCGGTAACAATCACCTTAGAGTTAGGCCCCATGCGGGTAAGGAACATTTTTAATTGCATAGGCAGCGTGTTTTGAGCTTCGTCGAGAATTACATAAGCATTGTTGAGTGTCCGCCCACGCATATAAGCCAAGGGGGCTATTTCGATTACGCCATGCTCTTTGTAGTATTTCATTTTTTCAGAAGGCACCATATCTTCCAACGCATCATAGATAGGTCTGAGATAAGGATCAATTTTTTCTTTAAGGTCACCAGGTAGAAAACCCAGGTTTTCTCCGGCTTCAACTGCTGGTCTGGTAATTATTATTTTTTTGACCAATTTATTTTTTAATGCCCGGACGGCTAAAGCAACTGATATATAAGTTTTTCCGGTACCTGCAGGACCAATGGCGAATACCAGGTCTTTATTGTGGACTGCCTGAACAAGCGCTTTTTGGTTTACTGTCCTTGGATAGATTTTAGTTCCCTTGGCACCATAAATAATTACATCATTATGATCTTTATTTAAATGTTGTGTATCACGATTTATAACAGATGAGATATTCTCTTCAGTTACCTTTCCATATTTATTGTAGTGCTCAATGAGTGAGTTTAGAATCTCATTGATTTTTATGATTTGAGGGGCCGATCCTCTAATTCTTATTTCATTACCTCGGGAAATTATCTTGCTTTCGGGGAATGCAGATGCTATTTCTTTGATGTTCTTGTTTTCCACCCCTAAAAAATCAACTAGTGATACATTTTCAAGGGTTATGACTTTTTCTACCAAATGTGTGTTTCTTTAGTTAAAGTGTTTCTTATATTTAATTTTGAGCAAAAGTAACATGGATAATCTATATGGCTATTATCACCCTTTTATCAGATTTTGGAATCCAAGATCATTATGTTGGGGCGGTAAAAGCCACAATATTGACCATTAATCCAAGTATAAATATAGTAGACATCTCTCATCAAATCAACCCTTATGATATCAGTCATGCTGCTTACATTTTAAGTAGTGTTTTTAGAGACTTCCCTAAAGGCACTGTCCACCTAGTTTCAATAGGGAGTACCACCCCAACCAATAGGTTCCTGGCCACAAAGCTCGAAGGCCATTATTTTTTGAATGCTGACAATGGTCTCACTAATTTACTAAAAAGTGATCAAACGATGAATGCAGTTGATATCAATGCCACTAATACAATAATAAACACTTTCCCAGCCAAGGCAATATTAGCGCCATATGCAGCAAAGATTGCCAGTGGTTATAACTTTCGTGAATTGGGAAAAGAGGTCTTTGATCAAAATATTTTAATCAATCCATCAGTCAGACTAACCAAAAGTAGTCTCAAAGGACAGGTCATTCATATTGATCATTATGGAAATTTGATCACAGATATTGAAAAGACAAGCTTTGATAAATTTTTATCGCTCACCAAAGAAAATGATTATGAGGTTAAAATTGGCCGGGAGGTTTTCCCGGGAATTAATAAATTTTATAATGATGTAGAATTGGGAGAATGTTTTCTGCTTTTTAATTCGAACAATATCCTGGAAATTGGGATCAATCAGGGACACGCCGCCAGGTTACTAGGACAGAAAAAAGGATCTCCGGTTGTTGTTACTAAAAAATAAAAATGCTAAGAATCGTCGTTTTAACCATAAAACCATCCGATGTAGATACCTTCAGGAGCTTTTTTGAAGAAAATCAAATGATCATTAAAAACTTCCCCGGTTGTAACCACCTGGAACTACTTCAGGATATTAATCATTCAAACGTTTTTTATACTTACAGTATATGGGAAGATGAAGTGGCACTTAACGAATATCGAGATTCAATATTTTTTAAAGAAGTATGGAGTTCTGTAAAACCTTTGTTTGATAAAAAACCAAAGGCTTACTCTATGACCAAACCCGACGCAGTTTATTAAAGGTTTGTTTCAAGAGTAAGAGGTGTTAATCAATCCTCTAGTTGCTCCATCTTTTTTGCGACTTCTTCCGCTTCAGCCATCTTTGCATCGCTGGCTTTCCTGTCAGTATGAGATAGCTTATGTGCTTCACTTATCAATTTTTGATACTTTTTATTAAGCTTATCTTTTTCCGATGTTTTTTTGAATAGGTTTATCATGTCTCCTTTTTTAAGTGAACATGGATAACAGGCAACTGTTTTAATTTCATCAATAAAATTCCTGGCTTTTTATTTTTCCGTTCTTTCTGAAGTACATCCATGTTCCCTTCTTTTCATCGCGTACGAAATTTCCTTCGACTTCTATTTTACCATTGCGATAATAATATCTCCAAACACCTTCTTTTAGGCCATTTTTGATAGGGCCTTTCTTTACAAGGTTCCCATCATCATCAAGATATTTCCATATACCATTAGGGATTCCGTTTTCATAGACCCCTTCTGCATATTTTACACCATTGTAGTCATACATTATTCTTGTTCCACTACCATTTTTAAAATTCCCTTTATTTAGTACTTCACCTTTTGGATTATAGCAATCACTAATGGCAATTAATCGTCCATTTTGCCATTTTTCATCTTGCTTAAGTTGTTCATTCTGGTAAAAATAACCCCAGAGTCCATCTTTATTATCATGCATGAAACTGCCAATTGATTTTAATGGTCCTGATTCATGATACGTCAGCCACTGTCCATTTTTCATGTTGTTTTGATAGGGGCCCTCTTCGAGTAGCACACCATATGATGAAAAATATTTCCATATTTCAGTTTTTTGATCATTTTTATATTTTCCTATACTGTACGTGACACCGGAAGGGTAAAAACTTACCCAGGTACCTGTTTTCAATCCATACTTATATTCACCTTCAACACTTGGTGTTCCATTTTCAAAAAATTCTTTATAAATACCGCTTAGGAGGTCATTTTTATAGTGGTATTCTCTTTGTATGTTTTTGGTTGGATATTTTTCTATCCATTTACCCTCCTTAATTCCATAACTATAATTCTCAATAGCTTGTATTTTGCCATTTGAATAATAAAATTTCCATGTACCATTGGGCTTATCACTCAAATATTGTTTTTCGAATGTTTTTTTTCCAAAAGGGTCATATTCAACCCATGGGCCATTTTTTTTACCTGCTTTATAGTCTCCTTCCAGCGCCAATACATTATGATTATAATATTCCTGGTAGGCTCCGTTTAATTTACCATCCTTGTAGTTGGTTTTATAGATTATCACCCCATCTTCATCAAAAGAAACATACTGACCATCTAATTTCCCATTTGTATATTCTGCTTTTATTTTAATGATGCCATTTTTATATAACTCACTCCATACATTAGTTTTTAATCCATCTTTATAGTATCCTGCCTTGTGTAATTCGCCTGATGTGTAATAAATCTTCCATGGACCGGTTTGATTCCCGCTTTCATACTGTCCTGAAATCTTTATTTTTCCATTTTCATGATATTGGACATATGTACTATCCAGTTGGCCTTTTTTAAAATGGATTTCCCCTTTTTTAATACCTGATGGATAGAAAAGCTTCCATTTACCTTCAGGTTTGCTATCAACCATTCTGCCTTTTGCTACTGTTTTATTTTCCTGGTTGATAACACTTACAATTTGTTTCCCCGAATCATTTTCCAGTATTACAAGTGAATCATCAAAAAATTGAGTTAGGAAATCCTGAGCACTTAGCTGATATCCCAAGATTACTAAAACAAGAAGGAAAAATAGCCTGGACATATTCAGATCGTTATCAAAAACTATTCGTCAATTAACTTAAAATTGAAATGACATCCTGCATACAACTTTTGTAAAAGTCAATAAGATATTCAATATCCTCAATATCTCGTTTTTTTGATATTTTTAAAAAATAAGATGTAGAAATCTGTGCTTCAAATTGTTCCCTACTGAACCCTTCTATTGAAACAAAATTATCCTGCTTAAAATAATGCTCCCACGGGTTGTTATTAGTGCATAAATAATAATCATTACAAGCCAGAAACTTATAACAGTTTACTATTTGATTTATATATCGTTGTCTTGATTGCCCCTCCAGATGAAAAGAAAAGCTGAATAAATTACCCCACCATATCAACAGCCTACAGTTGAAAACATCTTTTTTGGAGAAAAGACGCGGATAATCAAGTACAAAATAGGGCAGGCCTTTATAATTTTCTCCTTTAGATATTCTAGAAGTATTTTTTAAGGCGTGCGATGGAAAGGCTTTAAGAGAATCCTCTGCCTGTTTCAAAGCATTATTGAAAAGGTCATTTATTTTATCGGAGATGGCTCTTTTAGCTAGTAAAAAATTAACATCGCCAAGATATTCTTTTTCGTGAGGGGTGAAATATTGACTTTTAGCCATCTATTACCACCTGATTAAGGCAGAGGCCCAGGTGAATCCACTTCCAAAAGCGGCTAAGCATATCAAATCCCCATTCTTCACTGAACCATTTTCCCATGCTTCGTTAAGTGCAATTGGTATAGAGGCAGCTGTTGTATTACCATATTTTTGAATGTTATTATAAACCTTATCCTCCGCAAGTTTTAGTTTTTGCTGTACGAACTGGCTTATTCTTAGGTTAGCCTGGTGTGGTACCAATAAATCAATATCTTCTGTTTTGTAGCCATTGGTAATTAAAGCTTCGGAAATTACCTGGATAAATCTCGTGACGGCATGCTTAAAGACGAAATTTCCATTCATGTATGGGTAATAGCTGATATCTTCCGGGTCATTTTCGTGGATTATTTCAGGTACCCATCGCGTTGTATTAGGGCCGATAAGCGCCAATTCAGTGGCATGCTTTCCTTCAGAATGCAAATGTGTGGATAGAATTCCCCGGTCAGGCTCATCAGTGGGTTGAATGACCACTGCTCCCGCACCATCACCAAATATCACAGAAACAGCTCTTCCCCTGGTGGTAAAGTCCAGGCCTCCGCTATGAAGTTCACTCCCTATAACTAGTATATTTTTATACATACCGGTTTTTATAAACTGGTCTGCGACACTCAAAGCATAAATAAATCCGGAACATTGATTTCTAACATCAAGTGCGCCAATTTCTTTTATTCCCAGCTGATCCTGAACCAGAACACCCGGTCCTGGAAAGTAATAATCCGGACTTAAGGTTGCAAAGATGATAAAATCAACATCATCTTTAGTGATGCCGGCACGTTCTATAGCTTGAAGTGCTGCTTTTGTTCCCATGGTTGATGGGGTTTCTGCTTTATCTTTATCTGCAAATCTCCTTTCTTTAATGCCCGTGCGCTCGATTATCCAATCATTGGTGGTATCCATTAATTTTTCAAGGTCTGCATTTGTCACTACATTATCGGGGACATAATATCCAATGCCAGCAATTTTTGATCTTTTCATCAGGTTTTCAATGTTATAACTATAAATTTTTTATTGTAAAAGATAAATCTAAGAAAATCCGCTTTGATTGGAAACTGATAGTTGGATAAGGTGTGATTATTTAAATGATTTCAATTTTTAAGACTATAAACGTATTTATTCAAATGAAAATTAATTAAACAAAGTTAGGTTTCCATGTTGATCGGAGGGGGGGCTTGATTCAATTAATGAAGGTCTATCATATGAGAGGTCAGCTATCTTGGGCGTTACCGGATGATAAGACAAATTTTGGTATGGAAAATCGTCTAATAATTCTTTCAGATCATTGAGGTCTGGATTTATTGTAAGCCATTTATTTCTTAATTCATATTTTATGATTGCAGGCATCTCACTGTCATACGCTGATATTATCCCATAAGACTCCATGGACAACAAAATAAATGTGCAGAAAACCTGATTGTCAACTTCAAATTCTTCCCAAAAACCAGGTAAGAAAAATAATGGGACATCCTTTGACCAGAAATAATAAGGTGTTTTTTGCTTTTTGCTGATTTTTTTCCAAATGTAAAACCCATCAGCTAAGGCCAGGCACCTTCGGCTTTTTATGGTGGGTCTGGAGGATAGTTTTTTTTCGAGTGTTGTCAGGCTCATGTTAAGCAGTTTTGCACTAACGGGTTTATTCTTTGACCAACTTGGGATTGTTCCCCAGTAGCCACATGTTATTTGATTAACATTGCTATTTTTTATAATGGGTAATTCCTGGCCCGGACCAGCATTATATGTTGGCACATAACTATCAGTTACAGGATATAGCGTTAGTTCTCCTAACTTTTGTTTATCAACTGTTATTGTATATCTATCATACATTTTCTAAACATCATCAACAAAACTACCAATCTTAGTATTCATATTTAATTACAATACATTTAATAGTCAATAATTAAACTTATAAAACAGTTTTAATTTAATTTGGTAGTTTAAAAACGTAATTAAACAATTAAATTATAATAGAAACATGGCTGAAGTTATACGCATGCCTAAAATGAGCGATACCATGGAAGAAGGTGTTATCGCCTCATGGTTGGTAAAAGAAGGAGATAAAGTAAGTTCAGGTGATGTAATTGCTGAAGTAGAAACCGATAAAGCAACAATGGAGCTTGAATCATATGAAGATGGTACACTTTTGCATATTGGTGCCAAAGAAAAAGAATCCGTGCCTGTGGATGGCGTGATAGCCGTTATCGGTGAAAGTGGAGAAAATATTGATGATTTATTGCAGGAAATAAAATCAACTAATGGGGCCTCAAAAGACAAAGAAACAGATAGTCAACCCGTTGAAGAGAAGAAAGAACAGCCTGAAGGGGAAATTGATACATCATCTGTAGCTGCAACTTTGGTACTCATGCCAAAAATGAGTGATACAATGGAAGAAGGTGTGATCGCTTCCTGGCAAAAAGAAGTTGGTGATGAAGTTAAATCAGGTGATATATTGGCTGAAGTTGAAACTGATAAGGCTACCATGGAGTTGGAAGCCTATGAGGATGGAACATTGCTCTATAAAGCAGTGGAGGCAGGCAATTCTGTGGCGATTGATGGAGTGATTGCCGTGTTAGGTGAAAAAGGTGCTAATTATGAAGCTTTACTTAAAGCACACCAGTCTAAAGGAGAAAAAGAAGCCAAACCTGCCGGACATGAGTTTCCAAAAGAAGATATCTCCAAAGAATCTTCTGATAGTTCCACCATGGAAACTAAAGCCGATGATAATGGAAGAATAAAGGCCTCACCGCTGGCTAAAAAAATGGCTGAAGACAGAGGTTATGATATTGCTAAAATCAAAGGCACGGGAGATGGTGGCAGAATCATAAAAAGAGACATTGAGTCCTATCAACCTGCTGAATCTTCTGCTGCTACAGAACCGGCTCCTAAAAAAGAGGAAAGCACTGCTCCAGCACCAGAAATTAAATTACCAACAATTGTGGGCGAGGAAAAATCGCAGGAGGAACCTGTTTCCCAGATGCGTAAAACCATCGCTAAGCGCTTGTCTGAGAGCAAGTTTACCGCGCCACATTTTTATCTAACCATGGAAATTAATATGGATAAGGCGATAGAGGCAAGAAAGAGCATCAATGAATATTCACCTGTGAAAGTATCCTTTAATGACATGGTTATTAAGGCGGCATCGGCTGCACTAAGAAGACATCTGGATGTGAATGTCTCGTGGGAGGGGGATAAAATCATAAAAAATGAACACATTCATGTTGGTGTGGCTGTTGCTGTCCCTGAGGGTTTATTGGTTCCGGTAATAAGGTTTGCAGATAATAAATCACTATCTCATATTTCCACTGAAGTTAAAAGTCTGGCCAGAAAAGCCAAGGAGAAAAAGCTTCAGCCTTCTGATTGGGAGGGTAATACATTTTCAATCTCAAACCTCGGTATGTTTGGAATAGAGGAATTTACCGCGATCATAAACCCGCCTGATTCTTGCATAATGGCTGTTGGTGGAATTAAAGAAACTGCAGTGGTAAAAAATGGTCAGTTAGTGCCAGGTAATGTAATGAAAGTAACACTATCCTGCGATCATCGGGCTGTGGATGGAGCCACCGGTGCTGCTTTTTTAAAGACCTTCAAAGAATTACTTGAAGACCCTGTTCGAATATTGATTTAAAACATTATACAACCATAACTCATTGATCCCGTTTGCTGATGGCACGGGATTTTTTATTAAAAAAACATGACCAAATTTCATTCAACCACAGTAATTGCGATCCTCCATCACGATAGAGTAGCAATTGGAGCAGATGGACAAGCCACTTTTGGAAATACAGTGGCAAAAAGTAACGTCAGGAAAATACGAAAACTAGCGAACAATAAAATCCTTGCAGGGTTTGCCGGTTCAACGGCCGATGCTTTCACACTTATTGAGAAATTTGAGGAGAAACTTGGTACTTATGGGTCAAACATGAAGCGATCAGCTATAGAGTTGGCCAAGGAATGGCGTATGGATCGATTTCTTAGGAGACTGGAAGCCATGTTGGTGGTTGCCGATAAAGAGCAAATACTTATAATTTCAGGCACCGGGGATGTTATAGAACCCGATCATGAAATTGCAGCAATAGGTTCCGGAAGCATGTACGCACAATCTGCAGCACTGGCATTAAAAAAACACAGCCCACAATTAACAGCCGAGGAAATGGTGAAGGAAAGTTTAACAATAGCCGCAGACATATGCATTTACACTAACCATAACCTGATCATTGAAAAACTAGATTGATTGATTATTGAAGGCACTGATTTGTAGCAAATACGGACCTCCGGAGGATTTATTCATTGGAGAATTATCGATCCCTGAAATAGAAGCTGGTCAGGTGCTTATCAGAGTGGTGGCATGTGGCATTAATTTCCCTGACATACTAATCATTGAAGGGCAATATCAATTCAAACCGGATTTTCCTTTTTCACCGGGTGCTGAAGTTTATGGTATTATTGAAGCTGTTTCTAATGACGTTAACGAACTTAAAGTTGGTGATCGGGTAGTATCAGGAACGACCTGGGGAGGGTTAGCTGAGTACGTAATTGGTAAGGCTTCCAATACATTTCCGGTATCATTCGAGATATCCTCTGAAAAAGCCGCCGCATTTTTGATGACCTATGGTACATCTTATCATGCATTGGTAGATAGGGGTCAATTGAAGAGCAGTGAAGTTCTTTTAGTTCTAGGTGCTGCGGGAGGTGTTGGCGTTGCTGCTATTCAAATAGCAAAAGCGATAGGATGTAAGGTAATAGCTGCTGCTTCAACATATGATAAGCTCAGTTTTTGTAAATTAAATGGTGCTGACGAATTGATAAATTATGCGAAATTGGATTTGAAATCACAAGTAAAAGCACTAACAAAAGGTAAAGGTGTCGACGTAATCTATGATCCAGTTGGAGGTCATTACTCAGAGACGGCATTTAGGTCAATTGCCAGGAATGGGCGTTATGTAATTGTGGGATTTGCTGCCGGAAGCATTCCATCAATTCCTCTAAATCTACCATTATTAAAAAGTGCCTCTATCGTTGGTGCATTTTGGGGAGGTTTTTTTAGAAATGAGCCGGAAGCAAATGCAAAAAATGTAGAAAAACTAATTCAATGGTTAGCCGGAGGTAAGATAAAACCTCAAATTGATAAGGTTTTTACGCTTAAAGAATCTATATCAGCATTGAACCTGGTGAAAGACAGAAAAGTAAAAGGAAAGGTGGTGGTCACTATATGATCACCAAGCTTATCTGGTTTATCTGAAACTTATTCCAACACCTGTCGAGAAGGTATTATATTCCTGAATAGTATAATCTGCTTGAATTGTAAATATTAAAAGCTTTACTCTTAGACCCAATTTTCCTTTAAAACTGCTGCTGGAAAAATCCAGGTCTATAGGGTTTGTAAATACCTCCGATTCAGTTTCATAGGTGCCTAATAGTGATACATTATTTGAAAAATTACTATAACCTATTGATGCATAAGCAGTTAAAACAGAGAATTTTTTAGATACAATTGCTTCAATATTTAATGCATCCAGTTCGAGGGTGCCGATTCTGTCAGGGAAATCTTCATCTAACGGGACCTCAACATCTAATATGGTGTAGCCCGCAAACAGAGATAAATCGAAAGGCAATAGTTTTATACCAGGTATCCATTGCTTAACATCGTGAAGTACACCAAATCCCAACATCTTTATTTTACCATCACCGTCATCATCTTCTATGGTTGTTTCAGGCACAAACCTAAATTTTACTTCAGTATTCTTGAATAACCCAATACCTAGTTGGGGCATCACAATTGGTACGGCATTAAAGCCAATTTCATCCTCTATTCCAAGGCCTGTTGGTGCTGTTGAACGAACAACTTCTTCTCCATCATTAAAATATGTCAACTCTGGTATATCATCAGCAGCAAGATTAGGCCCCATCACAGTAGGTAATTCATCTGAACTGCCTTCTGATAATTTCACATTTTGAAAGTCACTGTTATTAAAAGTAAAAAACTCGGCATCTGTTGGTACAAATGAGGCAGAGGCAGTTACTGTCAGGTCAAATCCCAGCAATTTATGTGGTTTTGCGGTATTTACCCACCCACTATTTACATTACTGCCCATACCAATGAAAAAGGGTTCAAAGTAGGACTCCAATAATTTATTGGCATCTTCTTGTCCAGCTTCTAATAATCTATCAAAATCAGCTTGTCCGTTGGATTGAAAATTGATTGCAATGAAACACAATCCTAGAATTAGTCTGGTAATTTTCATTTCAGTTTAAGTTTCGGTCAACTAATGCTTTCGTATCGGTTACCACAATAAATGTAAAATCTTCAGGTTCGCCATCAAAAGTCATCGATATATTAATGGTTGGATCATTTCCATTTTCTACATCCTGAACCCAATTTAAAAGTGTATTTAGATTAAAACCTTCAAGTGCGAAATCTAGAGCCTCTTCGTATATAATGACATCCTGTGTATTAACAACCTGTATGTTTTGTTCAGAAGACCATAATATGCTGCCATCAATATCAATAGTTATGCTTGTGATAACCGCAGGATCAGATGTATTTTCTATATCAGTAATCTGATATGCCAGGAAGTTAAACTTAAAATCCTGCATTTCATCTAATACCTCATTAAACTCTGACGTTGCAAGATCTGTGGAAACAGATCCGTTAAATTCATTGTCGTTAATTTGATTTGTATTAACGGGAATTGGATATTCAACCAACTTTGCTAAGTTGAAAGTTATTCCAGCATCCCCACACGAGAACAAGATTAGAGAAATAAACAGAGTAATGATTGTACTTAAAAGTTTCATTCTAATTTATTTTTCAACAAAAGTAATCAAATTTTTTGTGACTGATTTGAGAATTAATATTGCTTTATTGAGGATCTACTAGCTAGATTAAAGCATTTCTTCCTCTTTTACCTAAATAGTAGTGCCAGAGAAAAAATGCAGCAGTAGTTCGGTATGGTGACCATGTTTTGATCAAATCATCAAATTTGTCAGGTTCAATGTCTTCTTTCAATTCTTTAATAATATTAATCAATGCAACATCACCCTTTGGAAATATGTCGGGGTATTGCAGGCAGAATATCATGTAAACATTTGCTGTCCATGGGCCAACCCCTTTAATTGATGTTAATTTATCATATGCTTTTGAGGGGTCTAAACTAAAAAGTTCTTCAAAACAAAATTTACCCTCCAGTATTGATTTGGCAAGTTCACGGATATAGTTGGCTTTTTGCCTGCTCACATAAGCATCACGCATCTGCTTATCACTCAGTTGTAAGATCTTAAGTGGATCAATTTCGAAACAAGTACTTTTTAGCTTTTCGTAAGCGACTTTGGCAGTATTTAACGATACCTGTTGTTCCAATATGATTTTAACCAATGACTCAAATCCGGGATTTCTTTTCCAATTTGGTGGTAAACCATAATTATCCCTGATCCTCTTGAATATAGAATCTTTGACACATAGATATTCAACGCCTTCAACCGTCATAAGCTTTTGCATCCATCAAAAATATTGATTGTTTTATCAATATGTACCAGGTTAACTTACCTGATGATGGATTTCAGGGTAACTGGTTTTTTTCCATCTGCCATCAAACATTGTCTTAATAGCCCCGATTATTCCTCCAATCAGAACTACAGGCATTAGTAGAAAAGCAAGAGGAGTAAATAATAGCAACACCAATCCCATTAGTACAATCTCTTTTATTTGTTTCATTATTCCCTCCTTTTTCACCTAATGTATTCTTATTATCAGCTATTTCCTATGCAGTTTGTCAACTTACACGGTGACGGTTGTTATTTAAGCATTAGTTTTGGGCTTTAATGAAGAGCACTTTTGGCCAATCGGTAATTGATTTTTATGAAAAGATAGAACCCCCAAAGGTTCCCGAAGATGTGCACCTGCTGACCCCTTTCAGGGATGATGAGGTAAAAAAAATCATGCTTCAGTTTTTCACAAAGTTTTATAATGATCATGGCCACAGGGTCTTGCTTATGGGAATAAATCCGGGACGGTTTGGGGCTGGCATAACCGGCATTGGCTTTACAGACCCTATCAGATTGAAGCGTGAATGTGGGATAGAAAATAATTTTGAACCAAAGGCGGAGCTTTCTTCAATATTTATTTATAAGATGATCAATGCGTATGGAGGCCCCGAAAAGTTTTACCAAAAGTTCTTTTTTTCAGCATTATCTCCCATAGGATTTGTGAAGCAGGGAAAGAATTTTAATTACTACGATTCAAAGGAGCTTCTCAAAGAAATAAAACCATTTATCGTTGATTGGTTAAAAAAGAAATTATTGTTTGGGTGCTCCAGAAAAATAGCTTTTTGCGTAGGTCAGGGTAAAAATTATAAGATTTTTAAAGAAATAAATAATGATTATGGACTATTTGACCAGATAAAGGAACTACCACATCCAAGGTGGATAATGCAATACAGACAAAAAAAAATTGATGACTATATAAGTCTTTATATTCAGGAACTCAACACATCCAAAATATCGATTGCTTAAAGTTTAATTTTATTTTGAAATGATAGATGGCTTAATTGAAAAATATAAACAGATTAGAAAGCAAGGTTATCTGACCTTAGATAAATCTTATAAACATAAATACGCCTTTGTAGGGGTTGGTAATCATAGCATATCTAACCTTTATCCTTGTTTGAATTATTTGGCTGTACCATTAAAGATTATATGCACTCGCAACAAGGAAAATGCCGTCAGAATGGCATCCCGCTATGGGGCAGAAGGTACTGATTCTTTAACAGATATTATAAACGATGCAGAAATAAAGGGCGTATTTGTGAGTGCATCCGTTAAGGCCCACTATGAAATAACAAAAAAACTTTTGCAAGGAGGGAAATATGTTTTTGTCGAAAAACCTCCATGTGCCAGCAAATATGAACTGGAGGATCTGATACAAAATGCAAACCAAGTAAAATGTCTGGTGGGGTTACAAAAGAGATATTGTAAAATCAATAGCCTGTTGAAACCATATCTAAAAGATGTTATAACCTATAATGCCAGGTATGTAACAGGAGGCTACCCGGAAGGAGATGAGGTATTAGACCTTTACATCCATGCCCTGGATAATATTTATTATTTGTTTGGAAAAACAGAACATGTAAATATTCAAAAAGTTGGGGCGCAAGGTTATTCCTCTGTGATTATTCAAACGAAGCATAGAAGTGGAGTCGTTGGCGTCTTGGAACTATCTACAAACTATGGTTGGAGCATTACTCACGATGATATGACCATAAATACAAAAAAAGAAATTATCTACGCATCATATCCATCAAAACTCACGAAAGAATCAAAGCCTAAGAAAGTTATGAATATTCCTTTGGAGAAAGTCTTAGGTAATCCTACAAAAACAATTTTGCTGTATGACAACAGGGGGTTCATACCCATAAAAGACTTTAACAGCCTCTATGAGCAGGGCTACCTAACTGAGATCGAAACTTTTGTTAAAACTGTAGAGGGTCAAAAAACAATAAACAGATCGCCTTTGAACGACCTTTTGGAGACTTATGGCTTGATAGAAAACATTAAACATAAGTATTAGTGACCTTATCCATGTATTCCTTGTAAGTCGCTTTATTGTCTTCTTCCCATTGATAATAACCTAGTAATTTAGAAGTACCAAACTTTCCAAAAAATTTCTCGAAGGTTCTGTAAAGTACCACGTCATATTTTCTATGGAAGTTAATCCAACATTGGTTGCAGTTGTGAACATGATGATTATGGGTTTTAATAGTTTCATCGGAATTAAAAACCTCATCTAATGTATTCTCAAAAACATTTCCAATTTTCACATCAAGGTGCTGACAAATTGGTACATCACCATTTGGATGCACAACGGCACTATCCAGAATACTGTGGCACTTCATCTTCAAACGTTTCTTTCTCCACTCGTCATAGAGCATCAAAAAGTCATAGTTTTCTTTGAATTTTTTTATAGAATGAGGAACGTTATCCTTAAACTCACTGTACTCAACCTCGTGATTGTGGATAGGGCTGTGAATATTTTTGGCTTCTTCTTCTTTGAGTTTAGCGTTTCGTTCGAGTAGACCCTCCTGCTTTATCTCCCTTACATCAGCATATTGAAGTATTTTTTCATCTTTATGTTGCCCAATATCGTTTTCATGGGCTGTCTCTACAGTATCAAAGAATGAAATGTTATTATAAACACCTATCCGCATATCTATCCCATATTTCTCACAAACATTGGCCACGTGATCCATATCGCTAAACTCATTGTAAGGGGATAAGGTAAACATAGTAGAAATAGGGACCACATCTTTCAGTTCTTCTATAACCTTGATGACTGATTCGTAGCCATCTTTACCCCTCATATAATGGTATGTGTCTTTGTCGCCGTCCAGGGACACATATAATCTCTTGGGCGGATATTTTTTCACCGCTTCTATTAAATTATCGGGTTTCAAGCAATTGGATAAGAGGTCAAAATTTGGATGGTTTTCCCGAAACCACTTCATAATTTCCAGCGCCTCAGGGTGTAAAAGAAATTCCCCGCCTTCCAGACCAATGGTCGTGTTTTTAGTGACACACTTACTATTCATTATTTCGATGATCTTTTCCAATGGAAGAACTTTAGTTGGTCTTTTTGCCCATATAAGACAATGCTTACAGCCAGAATCACAAATATCCGTGGCGTAAATCATCAAAGTCGACAATTTTTTATGGCGTGGATTAAGTTTATTATTTACAAACGTTGAACCTCTGTGGATATAATTTTTTAGATCGTACATTTCTATTTTTCAACTTATTCAAACAATTCAGCAATATTAAATAAATAAAGCGGAGATTAGTAGAGAACATCATTGCATTATCTAATGTTCATTGCCAAGAGCAAAACCTTAATAAAAATTAAAAATGAAATTTGAAGCATATGCCGCTCATGAAGCAAAAGGCGAATTTTGAAAGATATCAGAGAAAGGTGATAATGTACATCACCTGCAGATTGCTGAAACTATTAACCTGGGGTGGTTTTCGAGGTCATGTATGACTTGTGAGGATTGCATGTCAGACGATCATAATCTTTGTGTTAATTCTGAAATGACAATCGTAGGAAGATTGGGAGATTTGCAAATAAAGTGAAAGCATAATCAGCATGGGTCATCCCTATTCCGGAGGGCATTAACCTTCAGTCTGCCGGACTTTTGTTTTGTGGTGGAATAACTTTGTTCATTCCTATTATTCAAGGTAATCTAAGTGGTTTGCATCCTGTTGGAGTAGTAGGTTTCGGTGGTTTAGGGCACATTGCGTTATCTTTTTTAAATGCCTGGGCATGCGAAGTAACAGCTTTTTTTACCAGTACCGATAAAGCGAGGAAGCAAATAGACTAGGGGTCATAATTTTGTCAATATTATGGAAGCCGACGCTCTTGGTATGCTGGTCAATACATTTGATTTAATTCTTCCTAACTCAAATGTGGACTTAAATTGGGATGTATACAAAAATGCTTTTAAACCAAAAGGAAGCATTCACATCGTGGGAGCTGTTGGACAGATTACATACACGCATTTCCCAGCATTAGCAGGTCAAAAGATGTTAATCGGTTCACCTATTGGGAGTCCAACTAACACCAAAAGGATGCTGGAATTTATCCAGAGACATAATATTAATTAGTAATAGAAAATTTTCCATTAAAAACTGTGAATGAAGCCATGGGAAAAACTAAGAACCGGAGTCCCCGATATTGATTGGTTTTGGAAATGAAAAATTTAATTTGGGTTATAATACAAATTAATGTTATGCCTTCTTTAACTTTATGTCGGTTGGTAAATAATTTTTCAACAAAATCGATCCTTTTAAAGCCCCACCTGTTGATATTTTAGCAATTACCTTGCATATTTTTAATCAAGTTATTAAAATTGTTGATGTTACATAAAAGTTAAAATAATTTGAATAAAGCAGATTTAATTAATTCGATGGCCGACCAGGCCGGTATTACTAAAGCTCAGGCTACAAAAGCTTTAGATAACCTTTTGGATGTAATTGTTAAGGATGTTTCTCATGGTAACTCAGTTACTTTAGTAAACTTTGGAACGTTCTCTCAAAGTAAGAGAAAGTCCAGAAAAGTTAGAAACCCTCAAACAGGACAGGAAATTACAGTTCCTGAGAAGGTGGTTCCTAAATTTAAACCAGGTAAAAGTTTTATCAGCGAAGTAGAAAAAGGCGGATAACTTATTTTATTTTTCAGGAATCAATCTTGGTTAATCATAGTTTTGTAATTACAATTTCAGAGCTATGATTATTTATTTTATATACCCTCTTTTCTTAATACTTATCACTTTAGTTTCCTGTAATCCAAACAGTAAAACATCCAAAACCCAGATGGGTGCCATATCCACTAACGCCACAGAATTTACAAAGGCTGATGGTTTTGATGATTATTGGTATAGTGGTACGGCAGAGCTCACATCCTATGAATTATTACAATCAAGGTATGGTGAAGCGCATAATGGTAAGGCTACTCTAATATTCGTCACAGAAAAATTCCTGCCTGATAAACAAGTAAAGGACGAAACCGGGAGATATCCCTCCTCTACAATTCTTAAGCTAAATTTCATGAAAAAATTCCTCACCGGCATCTATCCTTATTCAATGATGTTATCCACTTTTACTCCTGTAAATGCTGTAGAGGGTGCTAATACGCTTAAGATCACTGCATCCTCCCAGGAATGGTGTGGTCATACTTTTTCTCAATATAATCTGAGGAATGATAAATATAACGTAGTTAACTATTCATACTTCGAAAAAGAGGGGGATACAAAAAAATCTTTACCAAAGGCGTTAACTGAAGATGAAATTTGGACCCGTATCAGGCTCAATCCTGAATATCTGCCAAAAGGAGACATAAAACTAATCCAAAGTTTATTTTATAACAGGCTAAAACATAATGCTGATGATGTTTATGATGCCACAGCCAGTTTAAATAAAGATAAATTTAATGGAAAGCCGGTCATGAATTATACAATAAGGTATAAGCATAATGAACGAAGGTTGTCCATATTTTTTCAGGAAAATTTTCCATTTATTATTGAAGGATGGGAAGAGTCTTATTTTGGTATGTCTGATAAATCCCTATTTACAACAGCAAAAAGGATCTCAACAATCAGGGAAAAATATTGGAGTAAGAACAACAAGCAAGATACGGTGCTGAGACAAGCGCTGGGTTTGCCCATTTATTAAAAAAACACCTACTTTGATAGGTGAACAAAAATCAATCGAAATATTGGAAACTGTGGGCAGATGTCGGAGGAACATTTACAGACTGTTTGATATCTGATCCTCAAGGGACTTTTACAAGAAAGAAAATATTAAGCTCAGGAAGATTACGTGGAAAGCTGGTAAAAAAATCCGGGGAAAGGAATTACATAATAAATACTGATTTTGGCATATCATCTGAGAACGTAATCATAGGATATACTATATTTATTGATGATTTAAGTTATTCAGTAGTAACCTTTGATATAGAAAACCGGTCGCTTTTGCTGGATAAACCAATCCCGGCATTTAAGCAATCCCAGGACTTTGAAATAACCGCATTTGAGGAGGCTCCGGTTTTTGCGTTAAGGATTGTTTCCGGAACGCGCCTTAAACAACCTTTACCGCCAACTCAGATAAGATTGGGAACTACCATGGGCACAAACGCCTTGCTGGAAAAAAAAGGCGCCAACGTTGCTTTAATAATAACAAAGGGGTTTAAAGACCTCGTTAAAATAGGTGATCAGCGCAGATCTGATTTGTTTCAGTTAGCCATACCTCAAAGGTGGTTACCATATACAGATGTTTATGAAGTTGACGAGCGGATAGATTCCAAAGGGGAAATTATCAGTACAATCAATATTGACCAGTTGAAAGAATTACAGCGGAAATTAAAAGCTAGCGGACCAGAATCGTTAGCAATTTCCTTTTTAAATAGTTACAAAAATTCCCTTCATGAATTTGAAGTATCATTAAGCTTTGAAAAAGCAGGCTTTCAACACCTATCTGTTTCATCTGCATTATCTCCGAAAATAAAATACCTTCCCCGAACCATGACTGCGCTGGTCAATGCCTATCTAGCCCCTGTTTTACAGAAATTTAAGGACAATATGAATGACCGACTGGCTTCAGATAATTTCAAAGTAATGACCAGCAGTGGAAGCCTTGCGGAGGCCTCAATATTTAAGGCTAAAGATAGCTTACTGAGTGGCCCTGCTGCAGGAGTTTCGGGTTGTGCTTATCTTTCCAGGTTGATGGGGCTTCAGAAGGTGCTGACCATTGATATGGGTGGTACAAGTACGGATGTATCCAGGTATGACGGACATATAGACTTTGATGACCACCTTGATATCGGGGATATTACCATTTTCAATCATGCACTTTCTATACATACCGTAGCTGCTGGTGGTGGGTCAATCTGTAAATACAAAGATTTGGTACTCCAGGTCGGACCGGAAAGTGCCGGAGCGGTACCTGGACCAGCTTCCTATGGAAAAAACGGGCCATTGACCATCACAGACGTTAATTTGCTTTTGGGAAGGATCGTAATGTCAAATTTTACCATTCCAATAACGAAAGATCAAGCCAGGAAGCAATTAGAAATTATAAAAAATCATTGTGAAGAAGATCTTAGCGATGAAAGTATCCTAACCGGTTTTTTGGAGATTGCCAATACAAAAATGGCAGCAGCTATCCATAAAATCTCATTTGAAAAAGGCTATAATCCTTCGGAATATCACTTGATGGCTTTTGGGGGTGCTGGTGGTCAACACGCCTGTGGTGTTGCAGAGAAACTGGGAATAAAAAATATTTTTATCCCTTATGATGGAAGTTTATTGAGTGCATACGGACTTGGAAAAGCTCTGATTAGTAAAGAAAATTTAATGCAAATCCTTAAGCCTTTAGATGAAGTGTATGATGTGCTGCCTGGATATTTTGAGAAACTAGAAAAAGCAGTAATGAATGAACTTTCCAGGGAAGGGTTTACAAACCAGGAGATTGAAATCAACCGCAGGATACTTTACCTGAGATTCAAAGGTCAGGAGACAAGTCTTGCCGTAGATTTTGGGGATAAAGACCAGCTTTTTGCTGATTTCAAATTAAAATATGAAAATCAGTACGGGCACTGGATCAAAAATAGAACGATAGAAGTTGAGTTTATTCAACTGATTGGTTCCAACAGGCATGAACAAGAGCCTGTAAAACCGGATTTTGAAAACAAATATTTACCAAGATCGGAAGATTTTCAACATGTTTTTTTGAATGATGCCTGGGAGAATATTCCTGTTTATAAATGGGAGACCTTGAGAATTGGTGCAGAGGTTCCGGGCCCGGCATTATTATTCAGCGATTTTACTACAATCGTTATCGAAAGGGATTGGCAATTTTTTATGGACGGAAGCGGCAACGGACGAATGATTTTTTTAGGAGCGATTGACTCAACTGAAATAAGTGGCATGCCCATGGCTGTAAAGCAGGAACTATTTTCTAACCGGTTAACCAGCATAGCTGAAAATATGGGTGCCTTACTTCAGCGGTGTGCATTCTCAGTAAACATCAAAGAAAGGTTAGATTTTTCCTGTGCTATTTTAGATAAGGATGCCGAGTTGGTAGTTAACGCCCCTCATATTCCGGTACATCTGGGTAGTATGGGCGTATGCGTTAGAGCGGTGAGGGACGTCATTAGTCTTGGCTCCGCACAGGTAGTGATAACCAACCACCCGAGTTATGGAGGATCGCATCTTCCGGACATTACGCTCATAGCGGCAGCCTATGATGATGATAATCAATTGATTGGATATGTTACTAATCGAGCACACCATGCGGAGATTGGTGGGAAATCCCCCGGTTCCATGCCTGCCGATGCCATTAATCTTGAGGAAGAGGGTGTGGTTATTCCACCGATGTATTTGGTGAAAGATGGAATTTTTCAGGAGGAGGCCATTTCCAAATTACTTACCAATGCAAAATATCCAACACGCTCAATTGAAGAAAATCTTGCCGATTTAAATGCTGGTGTAGCCGCTATTCAACTTGGCGTCAACAGTTTAAAGCAACTAGCAAAGGAGGTTCCACCATCAGAAATTCAATCCTTAAATGCTTCGATTAAGGAAAATGCCTCAAATGTTCTTTGGAATGCAATATTACCTTTGATGAACAAATCATTCCAGGCAAAAGAATATTTAGATGATGGAACCCTATTGAATGTATGCATTCATTTTACTGATGGCCAACTAATTTTTGACTTTTCAGGCACTTCGGACCAGCATACCGGCAATCTAAATGCTACCCCGGCAATACTCAATGGTGTAATCATTTATGTTCTTCGGATATTGGCTGATCGTCCTTTATCTCTTAATGAAGGGCTCATGAAGTACGTTAAATTAATAGTACCTGAGGGAAGTGTAATTAATCCTCTCTTCTTCAATGAGCCAGAAAATTGCCCGGCTGTGGTAGGAGGTAATACGGAGACCAGCCAACGACTGGTAGATACTGTTTTCAAAGCTTTAAAACTATCGGCCTGCAGCCAGGGCACCATGAATAATTTTCTGTTTGGTAACGAATCCTTCGGATATTATGAGACCATAGGCGGAGGTAGTGGGGCAGGAAAGGGGTTCCATGGAGTGGATGGCGTACATCAACATATGACCAATACAGGAAGCACTGATCCAGAAATATTAGAACACAGATATCCTGTAAAAGCGCTGGAATGGTCTATTAATCATGGATCAGGAGGTATAGGAAAATGGAATGGGGGAGATGGCATACGCAAAATTATTCAGTTCAACGAGCCGGTGGTGGTTACCACATTAATGCAACATCGAAAGCAAGAACCTTACGGCATAGAAGGTGGTAAGCCCGGGTCAGTTGGAAGACAATACATTGTCAGACCTGATGGTGAACATAAGCCGGTTAAAGGTATTGACCAGGTTCATTTGGAACGGGGCGATAAGATAGTGATTGAGACACCCGGGGGCGGAGGCTATGGGCATACTGAGATGTCATGAAAAGTAAAATACTAAACATACTTTTCTGGTCTATCATTTCCGCCGCATTCATAGGCCCCGGAACAGTTACTACCGCCTCTATGGCAGGTTTAAGGTTTGATTATAGCCTGGTATGGGCATTGGTTTTTTCTGTTTTGGCCTGTATCATTCTTCAGGAAGCGAGTGCGCGTATAGCCATTATCAGCAGAAGAGGATTGGGTCAGATTATAGCAAACCAGTTTGCAACGCAGGGATCCCGTTCTGCTTCTCGTTATATCATAGCATTTTCAATTTTTATAGGTTGCGGGGCCTATCAGGGTGGTAATTTATTGGGTGCATTGTCCGGTGCACAGCTAATTTTTCAAACCCCAAACATCTGGTTAAGCACACTATTGTTTACCAGTGGGGTGGTCCTGCTCTACCTTGGCAAAACCGCTCATGTTGCCAGATTCTTGGGCATGATGGTTGCCACTATGGGTGTAGCCTTTGTTATACTGGCCTGGCAGGTGCCCACCAATTCAAATGAATTAATACGTGGGTTTGTACCAAAAATATCTCAAGGATCAGAGTTACTGGTCATAGCCTTAATTGGCACCACGATTGTACCTTATAATATTTTTTTAGGGGCAGGCATCGGAATAAACCAGTCAATAAAAGAAATGAGGTTTGGCCTGTCCATAGCTATTTTATTAGGTGGATTGGTTACTTATGCCATTTTACATGTAGGCACAGGCATAGAAGGGGAATTTTCATTTCAAAAGTTAGTGAATGCTTTCGAGCCATATTTGGGGCAGCATTCAGGTCTATTAATTGGTTTTGGATTAATAGCTGCAGGTTTTACTTCTTCGGTTACAGCTCCTTTAGCCGCAGCTATTACCTTTCAGGGTTGCTTCTCACATAAATCATTCTTTAATGGTTCATCCAGCACAGGATTTCGTATGGTTTGGTTTTTAACGATGTTGATTGGTTTTGCATTTACTTTAATGGACATTAAACCAGTTCCAGCAATACTTTTAGCCCAGGCAATCAATGGAGTTATTCTGCCTGGTGTAACTATTTATTTATGGTTTTTAGTTAACAGTGATCAAATAGCAGTGGCTCATCGCAATAACATTTTTCAAAATACCCTAATGATCGTGGTAGTTTTCGTAACCATATTTTTTGGATTGCTAAATATTTCACGAGTAGCAATTGATATACTACCATTCAATATAGTCTCAAACAGTCAATTAATAAACTACCTATTGATTCTTGATCTTCTGATTCTGGGCATTTTATCATTCAAGATGATTAGAAGACCACAAACATCTTAACATTTAAATCAACTTTTTAAAAATACTCAGTTTTCAGAGAATCTGAAGGATCTGAAATTGCTACTTTAACCCAGAATTGTCATTAGACTTTCTATTACATGGTTAAATCAATTCAAATCAGACCCTTAACATGTTATTGGCTCGTCACCATAGCGATGCTATGCCTCCTCAACCTAAGTGCCTGATTTTTTGGGCTTTAACCCTTCATGACAAAATTCCAATGACAAATCTGGGTTTAATTGATTTAAAGCTCATGGTGATCCAAGTAATCAAAATTATTCCCTTAAGTATTTTGAAAATTATACCTAAAACCGGTCATTTGAACATTGAGGAAGAACCGGAGCAACTGTTGGATGCGATAAAATTTTTTATTGAAGAACAATAATGGACAATCTCTCCATAGCAGCAGCGCAATTTCAACCCAGAGATGGGGATAAATCTTATAATCTCTCAGTGATAGAGAAACTGTCCAGGTATGCTCATGCGCGGGGTGCATCGGTAGTTAGCTTTCATGAATTGTCAATTACAGCGTACACCTGGTTAAAAAACCTGAATAAAGATGAGTTATTTGAGATCGCTGAACCGGTACCAAATGGAGAAAGCTGCAATAAACTTATAGAAATAGCCAAAATAAATGAAGTAACGATACTTGCCGGACTTTTAGAATCAGAAGGTGGTAAGATCTATAATACCTATTTCTGTGTAGATGCCAATGGATTGATTGCAAAGCATCGGAAATTGCATCCGTTTATAAGCCCCTGTCTATCTCCGGGTGATCAATACACAACCTTTAACCTGTATGGATGGAAATGCGGTATTTTGATTTGCTACGATAATAACATCATTGAAAATGTAAGGGCTACAACCTTATTGGGTGCCCAGGTGATCTTTGCGCCTCACGTTACTGGTTGCACACCTTCATCAATGCCTGGAAGGGGATTCGTGGATGATACACTCTGGCAAAAACGAAGAGAAGACCCTGTGCCACTTCGTATGGCGTTCGATGGCCCTAAAGGTCGTGCATGGTTGATGCGCTGGTTGCCTGCCCGATCCTTTGATAATGGGGCTTATTATATTTTCACTAATCCTATTGGGTATGATGGTGAGCAACTTAAAAACGGAAACGCCATGATATTGGACCCGTATGGCGAGTTACTTTCAGAAATCAAGAGCTTTGATGACGGCATAACAGTGGCCACCCTTGCACCGGACAAACTGACTTTATCTGGAGGCTACCGGTACAGGAATGCCCGCAGGCCAGCGTTATACAAAGAAATCATTGGAAAGGCACATGATGCCGAAACCAAACCCACCTGGCTAAAAAGTTGATTTTTCTTACGCTTCCCGCAGATATTTTATCAGGATAGCAAGGCTTACTTTAACCTGAATTCAATGCCGTTTAGTTAAGGGGTTAATTAGTTGATTATCAAT
>CAYSCZ010000010.1:0-71041 GCA_964429655.1 uncultured Roseivirgaceae bacterium | reverse complement strand
TTGAAGTGATTTAACCATGTAATAGAAAGTCTAATGACAATTCTGGGTTTAAATGGAAAAATATACATGTAGGTATGATTAAGTCTTACGATGAAGCTTGTAAATGGATAATGAAGACTTAATGGATATAGGATTCATTTATTAAGTCTACATAATCTAAAATTTCTTCTTTGCCCGTTTTTTTTATTGAAGAGGTTTCAAACATTTTGGGTAAATATTCCCAAAAATCGCCCAATGTTCTTTTGTAGTTAGAGACGTTTTTTTGTATTTGATTGCGAGATAGTTTATCAGTTTTGGTAAAAACTATGCTGAATGGTATCCCACTTTGCCCAAGCCAATTAATGAAATCCAGGTCAATGCGCTGGGTTTCCAGTCTGCTATCTACTAGGACAAATATGTTTACCAGGTTTTCCCTTTTGATCAGGTATTCCTCCATCATTTTACCCCATTGATATCGATTGCTTTTACTCACTTTAGCGTAGCCATAACCCGGTAGGTCAACTAAATACCATAAGTCATTGATAAGGAAATGGTTAATGAGTTGGGTTTTTCCTGGTGTCGAGGAGGTTTTCGCAAGCTTACGATTACCCACCAGCATGTTTATTAGGGAAGATTTCCCCACGTTTGACCTGCCTGTGAATGCATATTCAGGTTTGTTGGTATTCGGACACTGGCTTATATTGCTACTGCTGCAAACAAAATTTGATGATTTTACTAACATTATGCTTTTACGTTCTATTCACTTTTAATCAAATCAGTTTTGTAATATTGCAGAATTCTTATGACCGTACTCCCTTACAAACATAAAAATCTTAGTAAAAAAGAGCAGGTAGCCGAGATGTTTGACAACATCAGTAAGCGCTATGACTTTCTCAATCACCTTTTAAGTGCCGGGGTAGATTTCTATTGGCGTAAAAAAGCCATCCAGCAGCTAAAAAATCTTAATCCAAAAAAAATCCTTGATGTAGCTACTGGAACGGGAGATTTTGCTATTCAGGCGCTGGATGTAAGTCCGGATGAAGTAATCGGGGTCGATATTTCTGAAGGGATGCTGGATATTGGCAGGGTTAAATTAAAGAGGAAAAAGCTTGACGCCAGGATTAAATTGCTTTCCGGTGATTCCGAGAAACTAAATTTTGAAGATAATATGTTCGATGCAGTTATCGTTGCATTTGGTGTGAGGAATTTTGAAGATTTAGAAAAAGGACTCGGAGATATGAGGCGTGTATTACGGGATAATGGAATGATGGTCATTTTGGAGTTTTCAAAGCCCACGGTCTTTCCACTGAAGCAAATATTTAACTTATATTTCAGGGCTATCCTCCCAACAATTGGAAAACTAATTTCGAAAGATGGCTCGGCATATAATTATTTACCAGAGTCAGTGAATGAATTCCCTCATGGCGATAATTTTTTATCAATTCTTAATAAACTTGGATTTAAAAATACCCGATGCATACCGCTTACTTTCGGAATAAGTACCATTTATACGGGTACAAAATAGTACTATTTCTATGCATGAGTTTCTCAATAATGCACTCAGTGACTGGTCAGCACGCCAGAACGGAGAACCTTATCGAGTATGACGAACGGTTTATTCACTATGGCTTTGTAATAGGAGGACATATTTCGAGGTTCAGGATTAAATATTCTGATGATTTTATTGATCCGGGCTTAAATCCTGATTTTTTCAGAAGACTTGATAGACTGCATTCCATAACGCCGGAGAATCTGGGAGGTTTCAAATTAGGATTCCTGATAAACTTACATTTACTCCAATATCTTGATTTCAGGTTTCAACCGACTGTTGGTTTTTATGAGAACAACCTGATATATAGATTTTTAAATGGTCAGGAAGAAGTTCAACTAAGGGATGCCACGCAAGTGGAATTTCCATTATTATTCAAGTATAAATCCCAACGACGGGGCAACACTGCCATGTACTTCATTGGAGGGGTAAATCCTCAAATACAGGTCTCATCAAAAGCTGATGAAGATGATGCTGTGGAGCGACTGGAGTCAAAGGGTTTCAACCTGGCCTTTGAGATGGGTGTGGGCATGGATATTTATTTTCCATTGTTTAAGTTTTCACCGGAAATGAGGTATTCGTTTGGATTAAGCAATCTTTTGCAGGACGATATCAACCGCTTTAATGCCGGTTTGGAACGATTGACCATGCACAATTTCACCTTTTATGTCACATTTGAAGGAGGGCCGCAATAGCATCAGGATAGCTCTATAAGTCCTAGTAGTTTAAAATTGCAAAAATAGCGCACCTGTGCCAATAATAGTCAATAGCGGAGGCACGATGAATTGCAGTTTTTTGAACCTGAATTATGCAATAGGAATCGTGATGAAGGCATAAAACGCAAAGAAAGAGGTACTTATGTTGATGAGGCATAGCACCGCTATGTTGATTCAACAAGTTGACGGTAAGTGCCTATTTCAAAGTGTTTTATGTCTGGAATAGATTTTCTATTGCATATTTCAGGTTTAAGACAATTTATTACTCTGGATAACCTCTGAAAGAAGATTTTCTATTTGATTATCTTCCATACTATTAATCAACGGAATATCGGAGAATTCAATTTTTATAAATAAATTTTCTTCAGTTCCTTTTATAAAATTCCAGATTAATCATATCATTGATCTCACAACTTATAGCAGGTCATATGAAAAAAATCGCCCTCATCACTGGAGCCAGCTCAGGAATAGGATTAAGCATCGCCAGAAAACTAGCTGATGACTATTCCTTAATAATCTGTGGCCGAAGAAAGGAAAGAATCCTGGACCTTCAATCAGAACTGAGCAAAAAGACAGATGTCCATCCGTTATTATTTGATGTAAGATCCAGGAAACAGGTAGAAAATGCCATTCAAAGTTTACCGTCGGATTGGCAGAAGATTTCAGTTTTGATTAATAATGCTGGAAATGCACATGGTCTGGCACCTGTTGACAGTGGGAATGTTGATGACTGGGATGCTATGATCGATGGCAATGTAAAGGGATTGCTCTATGTAAGCAGGTCAATTATTCCTGGCATGGTGGAGAGAAAAGAAGGGCACATTATCAATATCGGTTCGCTGGCCGGCAAGGAAGTCTATCCCAACGGTAACGTTTACTGCGCTTCTAAACATGCTGTTGATGCTTTAAGCCAGGGCATGCGAATTGATCTTAATCCACATGGAATAAAAGTCTCTGCTATCAATCCCGGCCTGGTGGAAACTGAATTTTCAAAGGTGAGGTTCAAAGGCGATGAAGATAAAGCTTCCAGGGTTTATGCCGGGTATCAACCACTGACAGCCGATGACGTGGCTGATGTGATTCATTTTGTGCTTACCCGGCCTAACCATGTAAATATTGCGGATCTTTTATTACTTCCCTCTGATCAGGCTACCTCAACCATTGTGAATAAAAAACCTTAAAAATGAAGCTCATACTGATTCTAGGGGCAGGCAGGTCGTCCAACTCTCTGATCAATTACCTGGAGCAACAGGCAGCTGTTAACGACTGGATTGTCAGGGTGGGGGATAGGGCTGCTGAAGAGGTTAGAAAGAAGTTTGATGCATTTAAGAAAACACAGTTTTTTAAAATCGACATTCATGATGAAGACGCCCTGGATCATGAGATAAGCCAGGCTCATGTGGTCATATCCATGTTGCCGGCCGATTTTCACTACAAAGTTGCGGTCAGGTGTCTTAAATACGGCAAGCACTTGCTTACAGCTTCCTACGTCACTGATGAGATTAACGAGTTAAGCACAGCCTTTGCTGAAAAAGGTTGTATGTTAGTTATGGAAGCCGGTCTTGATCCGGGCATTGACCACATGTCCGGCATGAAAGTATTGGACAGAATTCGAAATAAAGGGTTTGAACTTACCAGTTTTGAAACCTTCACCGGAGGGTTGGTAGCGCCTTCAAAAGAAAGCAATCCCTGGCAATACAAGTTCACCTGGAACCCTCAAAAAGTTGTGCTGGCCGGGCAGGGTACCGTGAAATTTATCCAGGAAGGCCGCTTCAAGTACATCCCTTACCATAGGTTGTTTAGAAGGGCCGAAGTAATCCACATACCCAATCACGGTTATTTTGAAGGGTATGCAAACAGGGATTCACTCAAATACCTGGATTCTTATGATTTGCATGGCATCCGGACCCTGTTCCGGGGCACGCTCAGGAGGCCGGGTTTTTGCAAATCCTGGAATGTTTTTGTTCAACTGGGGGCTACGGATAACACCTACGCGATGGAAAATGTACAAAACCTTACCCATCGGCAATTCATCAACTCATTCCTGTACTATAACCCTTATGACTCAGTAGAGCTGAAGCTTGCCCACTACATGAACCTGGACATGGAATCCGAAGAAATGTACAGGCTAAGATGGTTGGGCATTTTTGATGATGAGCCTGTAGGCCTGGAGCGAGGCACCCCAGCTCGGATCCTGGAGCATATTTTAAAGAAGAAGTGGATACTGAGGCCCGATGAAAAAGACATGATTGTGATGTGGCATAAATTTGATTATCTGGATGGAGACCAACCGCATCAAATACAATCGAGTATGGTTGTTTTTGGTGAGGATAAAATCCATACCGGTATGTCTAAGGCGGTCGGCTTACCACTGGCGATTATCTGCAAGTTAATTTTACAGGAACAATTAGCATTAAACGGTTTGCACATCCCCACCAAGACTGAGATTTATATGCCGGTATTAGCAGAATTGGAAAGCTATGGCTTTGAATTCGAGGATCAAGAGATGTGAAGCTGAAGTCTGGAGGTTTGGTCAAAACTGTCAATAACCACACCATCCACCACCCAACTACCCACTGCGTCCTTCCGTCGGCCAAGCCTGCTCCCCTGCAATCCATTTCGGTCTTGGCCCGGCTCCTTAGTCGTTTGGCCAACAGCCAATCAACCAGGTTCAAATGGGCATATATAAAGGTAGTCATCACCCGGTAAGCCTTTGGTTGGTAATGCCAAACATAACATCAAGCATTTGGTTAAGAAACCATGCATTATCTGATAACCTTCCTGTTTTGTTTATTTTTCACCGGAACCTTAGTGTCGCAGGATATAGAACATTTGAACATCCATCGATTAGATATAACGGAAAAAGGTATGATCGTCCTTGGCACCTGGGCCGCCTCTAATATTTTGATCAACCCGGTATTGTCAAGAAATGCTTCCGGTAGTGAGAAATATTTTTATAACATGAATACCTATTGGAATGCGGTGAACCTGGCAATCGCAGGCTTTGGATATTATAATTCTATATCCGCAGATCCTGGTGCATTTAGCGCACAGCAGACCATCATGGAGCAACAAAAAATTGAAAAATTATTATTGCTCAATACCGGGCTGGATGTTGCTTACGTCCTCGGTGGATTGTATCTCAGGGAGCGTTCCAATAATGTGTCTAAGAACGGAGATCGGTTAAAAGGTTTTGGGGATTCTCTCATACTCCAGGGAGCATGGCTTTTTACTTTTGACCTGATCTTTTATTTTGTCCACCATAAATCAGGAAGTAAACTTTTGAACGCAATTGAAGGCCTGGCATTTACACCCAATGGCTTCAACATCACTTTTAGTTTGTAATATACGTTCAATTTTTATTTGCTAACTGGCCACAAGCCGCATCAATATCTTTCCCCCGGCTTCTACGCACATTTACATTGACACCATTTTTTAATAGAAAATTTGTAAATACCGCAATTGCATCCTGGTCGGCATTCTTGTATGAGGCGTAATCGATAGGGTTATATTCAATTATATTCACTTTGCAAGGTATCTGGCGGACTATTTTCAATAATTCCCGGGCATCATCCAGTGTGTCATTAAAATTGTTAAAAACGATGTACTCAAAGGTCACAGGGTTTCTGGTGGCTTCATAAAAATAACTCAAAGCATCTTTCAACACCTCCAGGTTATTGGCTTCATTGATGGGCATGATCTCGTTCCTTTTCCGGTCATTGGCAGCGTGCAAAGAAAGCGCCAGGTTGAACTTAACGCTACCCTCCGCCAGTTTCTTAATCATTTTGGCAATCCCTGCGGTGGAGACCGTTATACGTTTACTGGCCATACCCAATCCTTTATCTGAGGTGATCAAATCGATAGACTCCATCACGTTCTTAAAATTCAAGAGCGGTTCCCCCATACCCATGTAAACGATATTACTGAGGGGAATATGGTACTGTTGCATAGCTACCTTCCCGATGGCCACCACCTGGTCATAGATCTCTCCCGGCTCCAGGTTCCTCATACGATCCATATAGCCGGTGGCACAAAACTTACAACTCAAGGAGCAACCCACCTGGGAGGAAATACAAGCGGTCATCCGGTTGTCGGTAGGTATCAGCACACCTTCGACAAGATGGCCGTCAAACAGCTTAAAAGCCATCTTTATGGTGCCGTCACTACTCACCTGGGTTTTTTCAGTAATTATATTTCTTATCTCGAAATTTTCCTCCAGCAAAGAGCGGGTCTCTTTGGAAAGATTGGTCATCTCGCTGAAACTTACTGCTGACTTTTTCCATAGCCACTCATATACCTGTTTAGCCCTGAATCTCTTTTCACCTTTTGAGATGAAAAAGTCTTCCATCTTTGATACATTCAAAGCTCTTATGTCCTGCTTATTCATACTGCAAAGATACTCCAGCCATATATTCTTTTGATTTAACATGAATTATTCTATATTCATTTTATGAAGGATCGTGTTATACAGATTCTGGACAGGATCACCCTAGGCGTTGGTAAACTAACCAGCTGGCTAACCTTCATTTTGGTGATTTTAATCACTGTTGATGTGGTTCTAAGGTACATATTCAACCTAAGTTGGGCCGGATTATTTGAGTTGGAATGGCACCTATTTGCTATGATATTTCTTTTAGGAGCCAGCTATACTTTGCAGGAAGACAAGCACGTAAGGGTAGACTTATTTTATAATAATTTTCCGGTCAAAACCAAGGCATTAATTAACCTCATTGGGGATGCTTTTTTCATCTTACCATTTTGTGTGGTTGTTTTCATTACTTCATTGCCGTTTGTTTATGACGCTTATTATATCATGGAAGGAAGCCCGGATGCTGGTGGTCTGCCGGCAAGGTTTGTTATCAAAGCCTTCATTCCTTTGGGCATGCTACTGCTTATGATTCAATCCCTGGCGCTGATATTAAAAACGCTTAAAACCATCATTGATAAGCCATGAGTGATTATCTGCCATTTATTCTTTTTGGCCTTGTATTGGTATTTCTGCTGGCAGGCTTTCCGGTAGCATTCACCATTGGCGGGATATCTGTGCTTTTCGGTATCATTATTTATGATGTGGATTTCTTCTTCTTGCTCTCTCTACGTATTTATGGTATTATGAACAATTTCGTTTTGTTGGCCGTGCCATTGTTCATATTTATGGGCATTATGCTGGAGAAGTCAGGCCTTGCAGAAAGCTTGCTGGAAACCATGGCTTTATTGTTTGGGAAATTCAAAGGTGGCCTGGCCATTTCAGTGGTGGTGGTAGGAGCCATGCTGGCTGCCTCGACTGGTATTGTGGGGGCGACTGTCGTCACAATGGGGCTGATAAGCCTGCCCATTATGCTAAAAAGAGGCTACAGCCCTGAACTGGCTACCGGCACTATCGCTGCCTCCGGAACATTGGGCCAGATTGTGCCACCTTCAGTTGTGTTGGTGCTTTTAGGTAGCGTTTTAAATATCTCAGTGGGTAACCTCTTCAAAGCAGCACTCCTGCCCAGCCTTATACTAATTGTTCTGTACCTGATCTATCTCATTGTCTATGCTAACTTAAGGCCGGTTAAAGCACCCATCATGCCGGTGGAAGAGGTTAAAAAGTTTAGAAGGAAAGGATTTACTTTTCAGATGGTTGGTACCTTTATTCTACCCCTGCTGTTGATTATTCTGGTGTTGGGGTCCATCTTCGCGGGGGTTGCCTCGCCTACGGAAGCAGCAGGTATTGGCGCTTTTGGGGCGCTAGTCATTACGTTGATCTATAAGCGTACCGGTCTGGTCATTCTTAAAAAAGTGATGAAAGAGACCACCCAACTTACTAGCATGGTGTTCATGATCCTAATTGGGGCCACCGCTTTTTCACTGGTTTTTCGGGCTACCGGTGGTGACCGGTTGATGACAGAGATTATTGAAAGCAGCCAGCTAGGGCCTTATGGTTTTTTATTCCTTGTCATGATAACGGTTTTCATATTGGGGTTCTTTATTGACTTTATTGAGATCACTTTTATCATAGTGCCGGTGGTAACCCCCATTTTTACTAGTCTGGGCATTGACTTAATCTGGGTAGGCATATTATTAGCCATCAACCTGCAAACTTCCTTTCTTACGCCGCCATTTGGATTTTCACTATTTTATCTGAAAGGTGTGGCTCCACCCGGTGTGAGCACTCGTCAGATTTATGCTGGCATCATACCTTTTGTAATCATCCAGTTGATCTTTTTAGGATTTTTAATATTATTTCCTGGGGTTTTGTATGTATTTTAAAGGTGCTTGGATAACACAAGCAATAAATTAATTTCAATTGCTGCAAGAAGGCCTTCAGTAAAGACAAACCTGTTAAGCCTTTAACCCAGAATTGTCATTAGACTTTCTATTACATGGTTAAATCACTTCAAATCATACACTTAACATGTTATTGGCTCGTCACCATAGCGATGCTATGCCTCCTCGACCTAAGTGCCTGATTTTTTGGGCTTTAACCCTTCATGACAAAATTCTAATGACAAATCTGGGTTCAATTCTTGATATTAACTACCGCCTGCCTTTCCATGTTCACCATCAATTGTGTTACATCGGGTCGGGAATAGTGACCTGACGGGTCAAAGTTCTGTCGCTCTTCATAAATGCGGTCAAGTTCCAGGTTAGCCATGATCAACGCCTCTTTATTGAGTACAGGTTCTATTATCCAGTTGCCATCCGGTCCGGCCACGCAAGAACCACCATCTGTGAGCACTTCAGGGACATTTTTCAATATCCGGTCTGTATGTGGAATGTTTTCTGGAATGTCAGTCTTCCTCATCAAACCTGATACAGCTACTACGTATGCGCGGGACTCTTTTGCAATGAATCGGGTAATATCTTTAGTATTTCTTTCTGATCCTGGCCAAACTGCTATGTGTACATTCTCTCCCAAGCCGTATAAAGCAGCACGGGACAGTGGCATCCAGTTCTCCCAACAATTCAAGCCTCCCAGGCAAAAGGACTTAAGATTATGTGTTCTTAACCCATGACCATCTCCGGGGCTCCATGTCAGGCGCTCTTCATAAGTGGGTTGTAGCTTACGGTGTACGGATTGTATCCCACCATTTGGATCAATGTACACCAACGAAGCATATAGACTGTGGCCACCCCTATTTAATGCCCTTTCGATGACGCCCAAATAGACAGCAATCCGATGGTTTTTTGCTGTATCACAAATTTCATTCAAATCACCGGATTCTATTTGTATGGCATTTTTAAGGTAGTGTGCATGGATCTCTTTTTGGATTGTAGATTCAAACCGGGCCCCATCTGTGTGCTCTATCCAAAAAGGATATCCTGGTAGCAGGCCTTCACCAAATGCTACCAGGTCGCAGTTATTTTCTCCTGCTTCTATAATATAATCCTTTACTTTAGCTATGGTGGCCTCTTTGTTTAACCATACTGGGGCTATCTGTGCCAGCGCCACTTTAAGTTGATCATTTGACATTATGCTTCGTTTTCACATCAAGATAACTCATTATACCTAATGCCAGGGGGTGTCTTTTAATTTAAATAAAGGAGAAAGGAAGAAAAGTCATAATTCCTTTTAATGATGGATTTATAGTGCGTTTATTTGATTGTTGGTATTTTAGACTTATGAAAGACGCTTTTTCAAAAAGAATAGGGATTTTAGGCGGTGGACAGCTTGGTCGAATGATTATCCAGGAGGCCATCAACTACAATTTATTTATTTCAGTCTTGGACCCGGATCCCAATGCACCTTGCAGTGTAGTAGCAAATGAACATGTTGTAGGGGATTTTAAAGATTATCAATCGGTAATGGACTTTGGCAAGAATTGTGACCTGGTAACCATAGAAATAGAAAATGTAAATACCAGGGCGCTGAAGGATTTAGCTAAAAGCGGCATTGAAGTGTATCCTGAACCGGCAGTTATTGAAATTGTAAAAGACAAAAGGAAGCAAAAAACCTTTTATAAGGCCAGTAGGATACCAACATCAGAGTTTATGTTGGTTGAAAGTCGTAAGGATATAGAAGCGCATATAGATTTCCTGCCTTTTGTGAATAAACTTGGCACTGCAGGCTATGATGGAAGAGGGGTAAAAGTATTGCAAAGCGATGCTGATTTAGCCGAAGCTTTTGATCAACCGGGACTTATCGAAAAATACATCCCTTTCGAGAAAGAGTTGGCTATGATAGTGGTAAGAAATAAAAAAGGTGAAATAAAAACTTACCCCCTGGTGGAAATGGTTTTCAATCCTGTTGAAAATCTTGTGGAATACCTGTTTAGTCCTGCAAATGTTGATGGGTTGGTACATCAAAAAGCAGAGTCGATTGCAAAGGATATTATTTCAAAGTTAAACATGACCGGTTTGCTGGCAGTAGAATTATTCCTTGATAAGGAAAATAATTTACTTGTTAATGAAATCGCGCCAAGGGTTCATAATTCAGGCCACCATACGATAGAAAGTTGTGCTTCCTCGCAGTTCGACCAATTCTTAAGGTCCATTTTAAATTTGCCACTTGGTAATACGGATTTAAGAGCCCATGCCGCAATGATTAACTTACTGGGCTCACCTGATCATAAAGGATTAGCAAAATATCAGGGAGTTGAGGAAACCCTGGGGCGGTCCAATGCATTTATTCACCTTTACGGGAAAAAAGAGACCAGGCCATTCAGAAAGATGGGGCATTTGACTATTGTTGCTGACAATCATGAGGCTTTGTTATCGTCAATAAATGATTTGAAGAAAGCCATAAAAATAATATCATAAATGAGTACACAAGTAGGAATAATCATGGGCAGCAAGTCTGATCTTGCAGTGATGTCAGAGGCAGCAAAGTTTTTAGAAGCTTTAGAAATAGAATTTGAGGTCTCGATTGTATCTGCTCACAGAACGCCAGAGCGTATGATTGAATACGCCAAAAACGCCCAGGATCGAGGTATAAAAGTGATCATTGCAGGGGCAGGAGGAGCAGCACACCTTCCAGGCATGGTAGCTTCTATGACTGTTTTACCAGTAATCGGTGTGCCGGTAAAATCAAGAAATTCTATCGATGGCTGGGATTCAATATTATCAATACTTCAAATGCCTAATGGAATTCCTGTAGCAACTGTAGCACTGGATGCAGCAAAAAATGCCGGGATACTTGCTGCCAGGATAATAGCAGCTTTTGATAAGGCGATTCACAAAAAGATGAAAGAATATCAGCAATCCTTAACAGATAAAGTCATGGGTGATGCCAGGGAGATAGAAGAAAATGGTTACAAAGGAAAGCCGATGGGGTTCAATTAAGTCCATAATCAAAAAGTATAGACATTTTTTCTGATTGTATGTCTATTGTTTGATTTTTTGATGATCAATTACTATTATCGTTACAAATAACTCGATTATATTTCAATATGGTAAATAGCTACTTTTTAGATATCGCTATATCAGTTTTCGTTTATGTGTTTTTGTTGTTTTTATTGTTATCTGTATTAGACAATACCAGCGGCAATTCTGAAGATGATGATGACCAGGACGGAGGAATAAAAATACCGGACCCTCCTAAATTGGATTTACCGCCGGGCGTAGTTCTGCCGGATTCGCCGAGAAGCAAGTCACCTACTGAGGATACATTGGTTTAGCAGCTGTCCTCAAATTGCATTTTTATTAAATTAGAATATGTTCCTGCTCCATTAAGCAGTTCGGTGTGGCTCCCTTTTTCTTTAATCTGCCCATTTTCAATAACATAGATCTTATCTACTTTTCTGATGGTGCTTAATCTGTGGGCAATGATGATGGTGGTTCTATTTTTCATTAACTTCTCAATAGCATTCTGCACTAGTTTTTCAGATTCTGTGTCGAGTGAACTGGTTGCCTCATCCAGAATAAGAATCTTAGGATCTTTGAGAATGGCCCTGGCTATTGCCAGCCGTTGCTTCTGCCCCCCTGATAATTTTATCCCTTTTTCACCAACTGTTGTTTCAAAGCCCTCCGGGAAGGATTCAATGAATTCCAAGGCATTTGCGGATTTTGCTGCCTCAATGACCATCTCTTGTGAAGCGTTAGGCTTACCATATAAAATGTTTTCCTTAATGCTACCTCCAAAAAGCACAACATCTTGAGGAACGACTGCAATATTTTGCCTTAATGCACTTAAATGAATAGTACGGCTTTCATGTTCATCTAAAATTACTTGACCATCATTTGGTAGGTAGTAATGAAGCAGTAGCTGAATTATTGTTGATTTACCAGAACCACTATGCCCTACCAGCGCAATTTTTTCACCCGATTTTATATTCAGATGGAAATCATTAAGGATATTAATTTCCTTTCTTGAGGGATAACTAAAAGTCACATTTCTGTATTCTATTGCTCCATTCAGGTGAATAGGTTTCTTTAACCCATCGGTAAATCCTTGCTCTACAGGTTCATCCATGATTTCCATGATACGCTCTGTTGCCCCTACAGACTTTTGTAATTGGCCTATCAAATCACCCAGGCCAGCCAACGAAGCTCCAATAAATGTAGTGTAAAGGATAAAGGATACCAATTCCCCAACACTTAATTCCCCGGATTGTACAAGGCTGGCTCCATACCACATCACGGCCACCAGTGACCCAAAAAGCGCGAAAATTATAAAAGCAATAAATCCTGCACGATAGTAAGCTGTTTTAATTGCGAAACTAACTGTTTTATTCAGGGCATTTCGATAACGGCCTATTTCAAATAATTCGTTAGTGAAGGCTTTTACCGTTTTGATCGCTGAGATTGTTTCCTCAACAATAATGTTTGAATTAGCTAGCAAGTCCTGGGTTTTTTTGGATAGCTTTCTTATAAACCGACCGAAAATCATAGCCAGGACAATCAGGGCCGGAACAAGAATAAGCATGAACAGACTGAGCTTTGGGGCAGTAATAAATATCAGGCTGATTCCAAAAATAAGTATAACCATTTGCCGGATCAATTCAGCCAGAGTGATGGAAAAGGTATTTTGAATAATGCCAATATCTGAGGTTATACGACTGATCAACTCACCAGTCCTTCGTTCGTCATAAAAACTCATCGTAAGAAAAAGCAGATGGTCATACAAATTGTACCTGATGTCAGCAATGGCTTTTTCGCTAATCTGAGCAAATAGTATTACTCTGAAGAACGAAATAAAACTCTGAAAAAATAGTATCACGAGAAATGCAATGGCTACTTGTTCCAGGCTATTAAAGTAAGGATGTTCTTTATCACTTGCCACATCAATTAAAATACCTGAGATCGTGGGGAAAACCAGAAAAAGAGCGCTGGAGATAAATAATAATACTAAACCCAGTACGAACTTCCATTGGTAAGGTCTTATGTACTCTAAAAGGCTTAATAGTATCCGGAAGTTTTTTTTTCGCTTGGTCGCTGATTCCTTTTTGTTGTTAATCATCAATGATTTTTCCTTTTACTTTAAAGCTGGTGGGGTCTCCAAATGTTAGTTTTTGAAAGCCTTCTATTTGATACGATTTCAACTTATTTTGATCATTGAATAACATCTTAAAGGTTCTTTTCATGTCATACAATGCATTGTTTGTCACTACAGAAGCTTTAATGCTATCCAAATGATTCGAAGTATATATATAGAATGATTTAATATCCATGCTTTCATCTTTCTTTTTGTTGTAAGAAATTATCTTATTTCCATTGAAATCTTCATCTTTTCTAGTGTAGCCCCCCTTATAACTGGGTTTGTTTAAGTTGGCCTGATAAAGAATACCAAGTTCTTGACCCCAATCCACGGAATCTGATGGTATTGTGATGACTTCATATCCATCATCAATCCATGCCTCTTTGTATAAAGCTTTCCTATTATTAGCCAGCTGGGAGATATTACTATGAATCAATGAATCTAAAGGAAAAAAACCTGATTGATTTAACGCCTTATACTCAGGTACCCCACAACCAAGCATAGTGATACTCATGAGTACAATAACAATGTAATTATTTAAGTAAGCAAAGAATGTTTGCAAGTTTATAGAAAGTTGTATCCCAACTAAATTAATACGTCTCCAGTCATTTCCTCGCTGGTGTCAATGCCCATTATTTTACAAATGGTCGGGGCAATATCACCTAATTTGCCATTTTTTACTTTCCCATTAAAAGAATTATCAACAATGATGCAAGGCACCAGATTGGTGGTGTGGGCCGTATGCGGCGAGCCATCTGGGTTTATCATGATATCTGAGTTACCATGGTCTGCTATGATGATGGAGGTATAATCATTCTCCAAAGCAGTTTCAATTACGTCTTTTACGCATTTATCCACTGTTTCGCAAGCTTTAACTGCCGCTTCAAAGACTCCGGTATGTCCTACCATGTCAGCATTTGCAAAGTTCAAGCATATAAAATCCGATTCTTTACTTTTAAGTTCAGGTATTATGCTATCCCTGATATCATAAGCACTCATTTCAGGCTGTAGGTCGTATGTAGCAACTTTCGGGGAAGGGCAAAGAATCCTTTTTTCTCCTTCAAACTCTACTTCCTTTCCACCGGAGAAGAAGAATGTAACGTGAGGATACTTTTCTGTTTCAGCAATGCGGATTTGTTTTTTCCCATTTCTGGAAAGGACTTCTCCCAGTGTGTTATTGAGATCGTTTTTGCCATAAACAACTTTAATATCTTTAAATGTGTCATCATAGTTGGTCATGGTCAGGTAATAGAGTGAAAGCTTTTTCATATCAAACGTCTCAAAATCCTGTTGCGTAAGTGCCTGGGTTATTTGTCTTCCCCTATCGGTTCTAAAGTTGAAGCACATCACAACATCGCCATCTTTAATTTTTGCTATGGGTTCACCATGATCTACATTTATAATCGGCTTAATGAACTCGTCAGTAACCCCTTCCTGGTAAGATTTTTCTATGGCCTCAAAAATATTATCAGTTTTCAAGCCCTCCCCATGAACCAGGGCGTCATATGCCAGTTTTACCCTGGCCCATCTTTTATCACGGTCCATCGCATAATACCTGCCAGTAACAGATGCAATTCTGCCTGTGGTATTATTTAAGTGTTCTTCCAAAGACTTCAAGTAATTAACGCCTGCTTTGGGGTCAGTGTCACGTCCGTCTGTAAATGCGTGAATAAAAACATCATTCAGCCCAAAGCTATGAGCAGCACTGCATAAGCCCTTTAAGTGATCGATATGAGAATGCACGCCTCCGTCGGATACCAAACCAATTAGATGGAAAGCTTTATTATTTTCTTTGGCATGATTAAAGGCTTCCTGCAAAGCTTTTTGTTCTGCCAATGTATTTTCTTTAACGGCATTATTAATTTTGACCAGGTCCTGGTACACAACTTTACCGGCGCCAATATTCATATGACCGACTTCCGAATTACCCATTTGCCCATCTGGTAGTCCCACTGACATACCGGAAGCATCCAGTGTGCTATGGGGATATTTAGTATACAAAGAATCAACAAATGGCGTTTCTGCTTTATCTATAGCAGAAACCTCAGGGTTTTTTGCCAAACCCCAGCCATCCATAATTAAGAGAATTACCTTTTTCGACATAATACAAATATATCAATTATTAAACGAGATTAGATTGGAACAAAGTCATGATTATATTAACTTGATTTATTGTTACCTCTTGGCATAATTTTGGACAGTTAAAATTTATGAGTTTGAAAAATATTTGGGCAGTTACTTTTTTCTTTTTGATATCAATACTAGCTCATGGCCAAGAGCAAGAGATAAACAATATTGGTTTGGCATTAAAATCAGGGAGTTCCAAAGAACTTTCTAATTTTTTCAATGAAACCATAGAATTAAAAATTGAAGGTGAAAATGCCAACTACAGCAGGGTACAGGCTGAAGCAATTATCAAAGACTTTTTTAGCAACTACCCGCCGGTAGATTTTGAATACATTCATCAGGGCTCTTCACCAGAAGGATTGAAGTATCTTATTGGAAAGTACAACTACACCGGGGGTTCGTTCCGGTCATACATCCTAATTAAAAAGTTTGGGGATAAATACCTCATTGATACTTTTGATTTGAGTAAGGAATGAAATTTCCGCATATTTTTGCGGGGTGGATTTAAAATACATTACGCAAAAAAATATCGAAGACTTTATCAAGTCTGCACTTCAGGAAGACGTTGGAGATGGTGACCATACATCCAAAGCCATAATACCTGAAGGGGTTACACGAAAGGTTCAAATCTTATGTAAGGACTATGGGGTAATAGCCGGCGTTGAGATGGCTGGTTACATACTTAAATACTATAATAAGGAATTTGTAACCAGGTTTAATTTTAAAGATGGGGACTCCGTTAAATATGACGATGTGATTGGAACAATTGAAGGCGATGCCCAAACTATTCTAATGTCAGAGCGACTAATCTTGAATTGCATGCAAAGAATGAGTGGTATCGCTACCAAGACTTATCGGTTGTCAGATTTTATAAAATCAACTAAAGCTAAATTACTTGATACCAGGAAGACCACACCTAACTTCCGAATGCTGGAAAAGTGGGCAGTAGTTATTGGTGGGGGTGTCAATCATCGTTTTGGGTTGTATGATACCATCATGTTAAAAGATAATCACATAGATTTCGTGGGAGGGGTTGGAAAGGCCATAAAAGCTGTTAAGGATTATCTGGATAAAAACAATCTGGATTTACCTGTAATTGTAGAGACCAGAAATATGAACGAGGTAAAAGCGGCACTTAAAGCGGGCGGTGTTACCAGAATATTGCTTGATAATATGTTGCCCTCGGAGATGAAACAGGCCGTCAAATTGATAAATGGGGATTGTGAGATTGAAGCCTCTGGTGGGATTAATGAAAATAATATTTTAGAGGTTGCCGGTACAGGTGTCGACTATATATCTGTAGGTTCATTAACCCATTCATATAAAAGTGTCGACTTAAGTTTAAAAGCAGTTTAAAAATGGTTGTACGAACTAAAAAATATAAGATGCCCCAGAAAATATACATTAAGACAGCCTTACTGCATACCTTAAGACAACAATGGTGGGTATTGTTGATTTATTTTGGGTTATTTTCAGGCTATCTTATAGTGCCATCTATTTGGTGGTTTATTGGACCTACCATAGCGTTGGTTCTATATATTTTGTTTTGGTTGATTCAATTTACAGGTGTAACTCAGCTGGAGCAGGGTAAATTCATGTTTGAGAAATTATCCTATGAAATATCGAGCCAACAAATTTTGATTAAACTTTCCTCAAAGCAAGGAATGCCTGTTAAATGGGAAAATATCAAAAGGGCCATCAGAGGAAAAGATTTCTTTGTATTGTTCATGAGTAAAGCACAACTCATCTACCTTCCGGAAAAAATATTTAACTCTAACCATGAGATAAAATTCATGGAGACCATTTTGAAAAGAAAGGGTTACATAAAAGAAGGTTGAATGATCTGGAGAAATATAAAACCGGTCTAGCCAAATACTGCACGTACCGGGAGCGATGCAGGCGTGAGGTTGAGATTAGATTAAAAAAACTTAATCTGTCCCTTTTATCCGAGGAAAAATTGATATCATGGCTAGAACAAGAAGGTTTCCTGGATGAAAAGCGATTTGCTAAAGAATATGTCATGGGTAAATTCCGTATTAATAAGTGGGGCAAAACAAAAATTGCACATGCTTTAAAGCTTAAAGGGTTAGAACCAGAATTCATTCAGGAATCACTTAACCAGATAGAAAACGAAGACTATCAAAATCAAATAAAAGATCTTTATAAAAAGAAATACACGTCATTAATAAAAGCCTCTAAAGACAACACGCACCAAAGAACAGTAAAATATTTAATCCAAAAAGGTTATGAATATGACATTATAAAAACCTTGGATCTGGATTATATATCTAGCTTTGACGACTAATTTTTTTTATGAAATTTTTATTCCTAATTCTAATTCTTAGTATACCTGGCGTTCAAAATTTACGGAGTCAACACTTAAACATATCGGAGAGCGGCTTAGCGATTGATGGTTATGATCCTGTAAGCTATTATCATAAAGGCCCTAAAAAAGGCTCATCCTCTGTTACTTTTAAATTTAATGATGCTACCTATAGGTTTTTGAGTAAGATAAACTTAGAAAGGTTTAAGAATGATCCTAAAATGTATGTTCCAGCCTATGGAGGATGGTGTGCTTATGCTATGGGTATTACCGGAGAAAAAGTTAAAGTTGATCCGGAAACTTATAAAATTATTGACGATAGACTCTATTTATTCTATAATTTCAGATTTAATAATACCCTTAAATCATGGAATAAGGATGAAGATAATCTGAAGGGGCAAGCAGATTTGAACTGGTCAAAGATTTTAGCTAATTGAATTTTTCATTACGCATCATTGTTAAATTGACTGTTGCCAAGTGATTATTTAGCAAATAAGGAATATTTTTGTAGTCTTATTAAAGTTATTTTACAGTTTAATATGAATATTAATTCTACAGCGAACGAGCTACTGTTTCAACTTGAAGAGGTAGTTGGCCAATTAAATCAAAAGGAATTCACTTCGCCTTCCATACAACTAAGTCATGCAACCGTAGGTCAACACGTAAGACATACTTTGGAATTTTTTATTTGTTTGATTGATGCTTCAAACTCCGGGAAATTAAATTATGATAAAAGAAGGCACGATAATTACATACAAGAGGATAAAAACCTCGCGCTTAGTGTGATCAAAACCATAAGGGATTTTGTGAATAGAAATAGTGAGAATTTTGATCTGGAATTTGAGGTTGATTATTCAATAACTGACGATGCAGAGGTACTAAATATGACATCTAATTTTTACAGGGAACTAGCTTATAATATTGAGCACGCTGTCCATCATATGGCACTAGTTAAAATTGGCATTAAGGAAATAAACCCGACATTTCGTTTAGCAGAAAACTTTGGGGTCGCTAGCTCTACCATCAGATATCAAAGAAATTTAGAAAAATATTAATGAAGGTCAGTTATTTGACCAAAAATCCCAAACCAATTAGTCTCAGCCTTTGGCGTGCTATCAATTTCAGGCTGCGGACAATGTTTGATAGGATTTTCAGGTATGAGTATTGGCCATTTGCCGTATTTTATACGCCGATATTTATTTACTGGGTCTACATAACTTTAAAAACAAGGTCGATTTTCTTTTTTACTTCCTCTAACCCTTCTATCGATTTTGGAGGATATATGGGAGAGTCCAAATACGATATTTACTCATTGATCCCCAGGCATTATTTGCCGGTAACCACTAAAATTTCTCCTGTTATATCTATAGATGAATTAATTATTATCAAGAATAAATCCAGTATTACCTATCCGTGCATCGTAAAGCCTGACCGCGGAGAACGTGGATGGAAGGTAGAGAAAATAGGCAGTGATAATCAATTAATTTCTTATCATCAGAATATAAAAGTTGATTATCTTATTCAGGAGTTCGTAGATTACAAAGAAGAGATCGGTATATTTTACTACAGATATCCAAATGAGCAGAAAGGGCATATTAGTTCCCTGGTTCTGAAAGAGCACTTATCAGTACTAGGAGATGGCTCAAAAAATGTTAGGCAGTTAATGATGCAAAATACGCGCTCATATATTCAAATTAAAGAGGCGTCTGAACGAAGGCCAGCGCTTATTGATTATGTTCCGAATAAGGGAGAGTGCATCATGTTAGAACCTATTGGTAATCATTGCCGGGGAACCCGCTTTATAAATGGGTCTGGCTTTATTTCAAATAGGTTGGTAGAAACCTTCGATAAAATTTCTGCTCAGATTAACGGGTTTTACTTTGGTAGATACGATGTTAAAGCTGCTTCCATTCAGGATTTGGAACAAGGTATAAACTTTAAGATCCTTGAATTAAATGGTGCAGGGTCTGAACCCGGTCATATTTACGATTCAAATTACACTTTACTAAAGGCCTACAAAGATGTTATCCATCATCTTAAAGTTCTTGCAGATATAAGCGCTATGAATAACAAAAATGGTATAACTTATCTCCCGTTTGGTAAAGGGGTAAAAAGATTAAAAGAAATTATTCGTCACAATAAATTGAGGAAATCTATTGATTGATATTTTAAGCACATTTCTGATTGGTTCAATATTTAGTTTCATGGGATCGATACCACCAGGCACTATTAATATTTCTGTGATGCAATATTCGATTGCTCAAAAAAGCAGGGCAGCATTTTATTTCATACTTGCTGCTCTATTGGTTGAATTGATCTACGCTTCTCTTACCATCAAATTCCAAATTTTTCTCAGCACACATACCTTGTTTACAGAAAACTTTCAAATAATTTCAGCACTAGCCATGCTCATTCTGGGAACCGTGAATTTATCTTCCAGGTCCAAAATAAAACGGTTTGAAAAAGAACAAGAGTTGATTGGGTTTAAAAAAGGTTTTCTAATAGCTATTGCCAATCCGTTAACCATACCTTTCTGGCTGGCTGTAACCGCTTATTTACAAAATAATAAGATGATCCTGATCCATACATTTTCTGGATTCTCAGCTTATGTTATCGGAATTGCTACAGGTACTTTTCTTCTACTCTTCCTTGTGAGGTCCGTGGGTTATAATTTCTATAGAATAGCCGGCAATTCTTTCTTGGTTTACAAAGTACCGGGGATCATATTTATTTTTATGGGATTATATAATTTCTACAGTTGGCTAATTCTTGTATCTTAAGTCCCAAAAAATATAAAAACTTCGTAGGCAGATAGTTAATACAAAAGGGATGAGTGATCTGTGTAGCGGTTGCGGCCAAAATCCCCATAATATGATTGAGGCCAGGGATAGTATTCCGATAACTAGAAAGTATTTACTTAGATAATTAGGGGACGATTTTTTTACCAGCATTATCCCGGCAATCAGGTGTGAGGGAAGAGCCCAAAGTAAGTTATAATTTTGGTAAGAAATGTGTTGGGTGCCAAACCAAAGAAATAACATAAAGCATCCAACAACTCCTAAAACTATAAATAAGAAAACATCCAATAAATTAGATCGCTTGCTTTTTTTTAGGTTTCTGTTGGTTACAAAACCAATGATGAAAAATAGTAAGATAAAAAAGTTTAGCGGCGTAAGTAACCGTTCTTTTTTATCCTCTTCCAAAGGTTTATGTAGGTAGTTTTTGCTTTTTACCAGTGGTTTAATAGATCCATCCAGGCGAATGGTGGAAGCACTCAGCGTATATTGAACATAATCAGGTAAAAACATATAGCCTTCAGGAGTTGCTACTTTATCGACACCGACACCTAAACCAAGATCAATGGCAAAATCACCCCATGGTTGTTGATCGAGATACATATCCATCAAATCTCTGTAGGTTTTATCTCCTTCTACATATGGGTGGTTAAATGCTACATCATCCCCGAAACTGCTTTTTATGATTTCTGGTATCCTTGTAGCACAATTATCATAGATGTAGTTGTAATAATAGTGGCGATTTTCTGGTTTATAGTTTTCTTTAAGCGCATTAAACAGTTTTTGACGTTGCTGCAGGTTGAGATTTAATTTTTGTTCAATTATATATCTATCCTCTTGAATCATTCGTTGCTTCCAGGGTTCAAATCTTCTTAAGCCCAATGCATAGTACAATTTTCCCAGGGCAAAATTTAAGAAGAAATTTTCCTGGTCGAAATCAAAAACTCCGTAATCAAATGCGATGTCCAATTTATTCAAAGGATCATAAATCCTAATACCTGAGTGTCCGAAAGCAGAATAAAGCTCTGGTTGGTATGGGCCAATGGTAATGACGCTGATTTCAGATTGTCCGGACAACTGCTGGCCCAAACTTTCATGAGAGAAATATATTATTAAAAGTATAACCAAGAATAATTTATAATATTTTGTAAAAATCATAGGATAGATTTGCTGTAATATGTTTCGGAAAGTTAATGATACCTTAAACTTACTCTCAAAATTAAATTTCAAAAAGCTAAGGAACCTTGCTTTGGTTTATTCTAGTTTTTTTTTGAGCAGAGCAACTAAAGAATTTCCATTTAAACATGGCCTGCCATATGCTATATCCATTGAGCCAACTACATCTTGTAATCTACGTTGCCCTGAATGCCCCAGCGGATTGCGCGCTTTCACTAGAAAAACCGGAATGTTGAATTTATCAGACTTTCAATCTTATATTGATCAAATACAAAATCATCTGATTTATCTAACCTTATACTTCCAGGGTGAGCCTTACTTAAATCCATCATTTTATGAGATGGTAAGGTATGCTTCAAATAAAAATATCTACACGGCTACCTCCACCAATGCACATTATTTAAATGAAGATAATGCGAAAAAAACAATACAGGCAGGACTGGACAGAATGATTATATCCATAGATGGGTTAACACAAGGTACTTATCAGGACTACAGAGTAGGAGGAAAACTTGAAAAAGTAATCGAAGGCGCAAAAAATATGGTTTACTGGAAGCAAAGGCTGGGGCAAGCAAAACCATATCTAATTTTTCAATTTCTGGTGACGCGATCAAATGAGCACCAGATTGATGAACTTAAACAGCTGGCTTCCTGCATAGGTATAGATGAAGTCAAATTGAAAACCATACAAGTGTATGATTATGTGCATGGAAATGATTTAATCCCGTTGACAGAAAAATATTCAAGATACAGGAGAGGTAAGGATGGGAAATATTATTTAAAAAATAAGTTAGACAATCATTGCTGGAAAATGTGGCATTCTGCGGTGGTTACCTGGGATGGGAAGGTTGTCCCATGTTGTTTTGACAAAGATGCGGATCATTCAATGGGGAATCTGGGAGTAGAGGATTTTAATAAAATCTGGAATGGGCATAAATATTATGCATTCAGAAAACAACTTATGAAGTCAAGAAGAAATATCGACATCTGTCGTAATTGTTCCGAAGGCACTAAGGTTTGGACTTGATGGTTATAAAGTCGGGATGACTGGATTCGAACCAGCGGCCCCCACTACCCTAAAGTGGTGCGCTAACCGGACTGCGCTACATCCCGATCTTTTAAATTTAAAATATTTAGATCAATTATTAGAATCCCTTTTTATATCATTAATATCATCCCGGTCCCTAAGCTTTTTATCGTCAACATTCCTGTTTAAAAAGCTATTGACTTTATCTATCGGAAGATTAGACTGAATTTGGCCAAATTCATCAATGTAAATATCAAATCCTTTTAATTCATTATGTATCCTGGTTTGTTTTTCTTTCTTATTAGCCATCATTATCATTTTTTTCAGTATACGGTGATAATTCCCTAATGGCTTGGTAAATCCTTTCAAATACTTCTTTATTACCAAGCACTTCCATGATGCTCATAAGGTCAGGACCAGAACCAGCACCTGTAATCGCTAATCTAAGGGCAGGCATAACTTTTCCCAACTTTGAGCCCTTGAGATCTACAGTTTCCACCAGTAAGGATTTTGCTTTATCAGCCGTTATATCATTTTCATCCCTTAACCTCAAAGCAAATGCTTCGATTATTTCTGCAACCTGAGAACCCCACTTTTTTGTTGCCACCTTATAATCATAGGATTGTGGCCTCATGAAGAAATATGAACCTTGATGATAAAGGTCTTTAATAAATAATACACGTTCTTTTAGCAGTTCTACTATGCCATCCAACCGTTCAGCATGGAAATCAACTTTGTTTTCTTTTAGCATTCCTGCCAGGTAGTCACTCAACGCTTTGTTTGGAAGGCTTTTTATGTGTTGTTGATTAAGCCATTTTACCTTATCAATGTCAAATTTAGTTCCAGACTTACCTATTCGTTCTATAGAAAAGTCTTTTATTAAATCATCCATAAGATAAAATTCCCTTTCATGTCCCGGGTTCCAACCCAGAAAAGCTAAAAAGTTGACAAAAGCACTGGATAGAAACCCATCTTCTCTAAATCCATTGGCTATTTCCCCACTATGTGGATCTTTCCACTGTAAAGGGAATATAGGAAATCCGTATTTTTCGGCATCACGCTTGCTAAGTTTCCCATTTCCATCAGGCTTTAAAAGCAGTGGTAAATGGGCAAATTTTGGTATTGAATCCTCCAGGCCTAAAAATTTATACAGCAGCAAATGCAGTGGTGCAGAAGGTAACCATTCTTCACCTCTGATAACATGTGAAATCTTCATTAAATGATCATCTACCACATTGGCAAGATGGTATGTTGGCATTCCGTCGCCTTTCATTAATACTTTATCGTCTAAAGCCGATGAGTGTACCATTACCCATCCCCTAACCATATCATTTAACCGGATCTCTTCTTTCTTGGGGACTTTTATTCTAATGACATAAGGTTCCCCCTCATTTAATCTCCTTTTCACCTCATCTTCGGGAAGGGTAAGGGAATTTTTCATGGTCATGCGGGTAATAGAATTATATTGAGGAGATGGTACTCTGGCTGCTTTCAGCCTTTCTCTCATGGCATCTAACTCTTCCGGGGTATCAAAAGCATAGTAGGCCTTATCCTCATTGACAAGCTTAGAAGCAAAATCTTTATATATTTCTTTCCTTTCTGACTGTCTGTAAGGTGCATAAGGACCACTTTTAAAAGGACTTTCATCAGGAATTATTCCGCACCACTCGAGGGCTTCAGAAATATATTTTTCGGCACCTTCCACAAATCTCGTTTGATCGGTATCTTCTATTCTCAGAATAAAAGTGCCATTATTTTTTTTCGCAAATAAATAATTGTATAGTGCTGTCCGAACCCCGCCAATATGTAAAGCTCCTGTCGGACTTGGTGCAAATCGTACCCTAACCATTAACTCAGAGGAATTTTGAAAAGAAAATCAAGTTGTAAAGTTAATCTTTTACAGCAATGCAGGAAATTTCGATGCCAGCACCTTTGGGTAATTTACTTACTTCAACGGTTTCCCTGGCAGGAGAATTTTCTGGGAAATAGCTGCCATATACTTCATTAATTACTGAAAAATCATCCATTGAATTGATGAAAATACTGCACTTGACTACATTATCCATAGAATAACCACCTTCAGACAAAATATTTTTAAGGTTTTCCATCACCCGTTTGGTTTGTGTCTTAATGTTTTTATCCCCGTGAAATTCACCCGTCTTTGGGTCTATGGGTATCTGCCCTGAAACATAGATGGTATTGTTAAAATCTACGGCCTGATTGTACGGTCCAATGGGCTGCGGGGCATTTGTAGTATTAATTGTTTTTTTCATTATTCTACGGTTACTGATTTCGCTAAATTTCTAGGTTGATCAACATTACAACCCCTCATGATCGCAATATGATAGGATAAGAGCTGAAGTGGTATTACTGATAGTATCGGAATCAAGGCTTCGTGGGTGCCTGGTATTTCAATAAGAAAATCAGCCATATCCTTTATCTCTTCATCGCCTTCAGTTACGATGGCTATTACCACACCTTTCCTGGCTTTTACTTCCTGTATATTAGAAATGATTTTTTCATACGACTTGTCTTTTGTGGCAATAAATACAACCGGCATGTTTTCGTCAATTAATGCTATTGGCCCATGTTTCATTTCAGCTGCCGGATAGCCCTCGGCATGAATGTATGATATTTCTTTTAATTTTAACGCACCTTCCAGTGCTACAGGGAAATTATAACCTCTACCCAGGTATAGAAAGTTTCTGGAATCTTTAAATAGCTCAGATATAAATTCGATTTTACCATTAGATTCCAATACCTTTTTAATGTTTTTAGGAATCATCTCCAGGTGAACCAGCAATTTTTTGTATTCCTGTTCTTTAATGGTACCCCTGTTATAAGCCAGCTTAATGGCAATCATGCTTAGTACAGTAATCTGGGCCGTAAATGCTTTGGTACTCGCCACACCAATTTCCGGACCTGCATGAAGATATGCACCTTCATGGGAAATTCTAGCTATAGAGGATCCAACCGTATTAACTATACCTAATATAATGGCCCCTTTACTTTTTGCCAATTCTATGGCAGCAAGTGTATCCGCAGTTTCCCCGGATTGAGAAATGGCGATTACCACATCGCCTTCATTAATGATCGGGTTTCTATATCTAAATTCTGAGGCATATTCAACCTCAACGGGTATTCTGCAAAGATCTTCTAATAGATATTCTGCTACCAAACCGGCATGCCAGCTGGTGCCACAAGCCACTAATATAATCCTGTTAGCATTTTCTAATGCATTGGCATATTCCCTGATTCCACCTAATATCAATCTGCCCGTAGAGGCATTTAACCTCCCCCTCATACAATCTGCTACTGAATAAGGTTGCTCGAAAATTTCTTTTAACATAAAATGCACGAAACCTCCTTTTTCAATGGCGTCCATCTCCATCTCAAGGGTTTGAATATAAGGTGTTTGTGGAATATCACTAATGGTTTTTATATTTAATCCATCATTATTGATGATGGCAATCTCCTCATCATTAAGATAAACTACCTCATTGGTGTATTCAACAATAGGGGTAGCGTCGGATGCGATAAAAAACTCCTCTTTACCCAGGCCAATTACTAAAGGACTACCTTTTCTTGCAGCAATTAAGAGGTCAGGATTATCCTTGGACATAATTGCAAGGGCATATGCACCTATAACTTCATTTAATGCCAATCTTACCGCCTCCTCTATGGTCACAGCACTTTTTTGCTGAATATCTTCTATGAAGGTAGCCAGCACCTCAGTATCGGTATCACTGTTAAAATGATAACCTTTATTGATCAGCTCTTTTTTTAAGGTTTGATAGTTTTCAATAATTCCATTGTGAATGATACTAATATTACCATTTGAGGAGGTATGAGGATGCGCATTAACATCATTTGGTTCCCCGTGAGTTGCCCATCTGGTATGGCCTATCCCAATGCTACCTTTTATCGTGGATGATTCTATAGATGCTTCTAGATCTTTTACTTTTCCTTTTTTCTTGAAAAGATGAAGATTAATGCCATCATTAACAGCGATTCCTGCAGAATCATATCCCCTGTATTCCAGCCTTTTTAGCCCATTTATTAAAATCGGGTATGCAGTTTTATTACCCTTATATGCAACGATACCACACATATTTACTTTATTTAGGGGACTAAAGATGTATAAATAATTCTTAGATTAATAGCATTCTTATTTAAAATAATCCTATTTAAGCTAGTTACGTCACTAGGTACCATGACCAGGCCTGATTTATTCTCAAAAGAGTCATTGAGAAATGATTGTATAAAAAGTGTGATATTACCACTATATTCCCCGGTTTCCTCATTTAAGTTATGTATTATAGCCCTTCTTACGCCTGGGTTAATATAACTGGCATCATCCAGCACAAGATTTTGAATTGGATCATTAATTGATCCACCGCCATCAAATAAGCCCTGATTGTTTGATAGAAAGTATCTCACATTTTCAGGTTCACCAAGCATAACTTCTTCATCAGGAACCTCTCCATCAATCCCAACAGAAAAAGTAGCATTTTGAACAATAATATTGTTAATGGTGTCAGATAAAGCTTTTAGCCCGCTAAGGTCTATAAATGGATAAATTCCAGAACCCGATTGAAAATAGATTTTATCATTATTTAAATCAAAAATTCCTCCTTCATCCGGAATATTTGACAAGACTGACTCTGTTCTGTCAATATTATATTGATTAAACCGGGCTTGATTTGTGAAGTTTAACTCAAAAGTAGTAGTATCATCAACATTGGTTTCGGAAAAGTAGACCCTAACCCTGGATTGCAAGCTGGTAGGATCTATTCTGAATATGCCTGGGATATTATTGGTTACCGAAATGCGGTATCCGATAAACCGACCAAAATCAATATCATCCACAGAAGTGTTTTGAACTGTATTCAGTAATCCATTACTATAAAACTCAGTTAACCTAATCCTTAGGATAGAATCAGACTCAGGGCGATATTCAAAACTTCCTTCACCGACAGGGGATTCTAAAACTCCTATATCACTATCACTAAAGTAAATTACATTTTCACTATTTGTTGATAGGTTAAATAGTGTATCATCCAATAAATCAACCTGAAGATCCACCATAAATGAAGAAGGTGCCTCGCCAAAAGCGTAAAAATCAGTTTCAAATAATTCTAATACCGCAGAATCAAGGGTTGCTGTAGAGTCGGGCAAAATACCTGAAAAAAAATCAATATTGGTAAATACCCTTGAATTGATCTTACCAAAAATAGGATCATTTAAAGTGCCAAGTAAAAATCTATTAGCTTCATCAGCCCTGACACTATCAATAAATACATTGGTTACGGGCAATGTAATGTCAAGCGCATTAGCTGCAAATTTATTTTGAAAAGCATCTATTTCCTGCGTTATCGGCTCATTCAGCTCACAAGAAGTGCTTAATAAACAAATTGATGCTATTAGGATTTTAAACCACTTTGGTTTATCCAACCAGGTTTGTGTAAATGTTGAAATAACTGTCCAGGTAATTATCGCTTCCCTCAATGTAATCTATTTTCTTCTCAACGGATAATTCATTCATTAATTTTTCAAAACTGTCACTAGTTTGCTCACCGGCTTTAATGGCTGCATCTGAATACTGGACTCCGATTTTGATAAACCCATCATAATCAGCTGATTTTAAGGGGTTTAGCATGCTGTCATCAATGTCCAGCATTTTTACTTTGTCAAATAAATCTTTACCAAATTTATGACTAAACCTGTTGTCATAAACTGTAAATACAGTTTTGCTATTTTTAAAGATAGGATCGCTTTTGTATGTGGTTTTTAGATATAGTGGAATCAGACTAGTCATCCAATCGTTGCAATGAACAATATCAGGAGACCAACCTAATTTTTTTACAGTTTCGAGTACTCCTTTGCAGAAGAAAATGGCTCTTTCGTCATTATCTTCAAAGAAGTTATCCTCTTTATCGTAAAAAACAGATTTTCTGTGAAAATAATCTTCATTATCAATGAAATACACTTGTAATTTTGCATTTGGTATAGAAGCAACCTTAATCACCAGGGGCTTTTCTTCATCTCCAACAGAAATGTTGATACCTGATAATCTTACAACCTCATGCAATCGATTTTTTCTTTCATTTATAAGGCCAAAGCGAGGAACCAAGATCCGTATCTCCATACCTTTTTCCTGCATTGCCTGAGGGAGCTTTCTTACAAAGTCAGCAACTTTTGATGTTTTTAAAAAGGGATGAATTTCGTTGGCTACATAAAGGATTTTAAGATTTGACATATTCCAATAGTTTTATTGATGGCGTTTTTAGAAAGTGCTTACAAAATTACTATTTTTCTGCATCATTTTCAATCAAATTTTTTAAATGGATTTACTAATACCTTTATCAAATGAAGATTGCCACTACAGTTACTGAGTACAAAGAAGAGATTGGCAAATCGAATGGAAAAGTTGGCTACGTCCCTACTATGGGGGCTTTACATGATGGGCACCTCCGATTAATTGACCATAGTAAAAGGGATAATGATATCACAGTAGTGAGTATTTTTGTGAATCCTACGCAATTCAATGATCCAAATGATTATTTGAATTATCCAATAAAAAAGAATGATGATCTTGAAAAATTACAAAAATATAGAGTGGATATCTGCTTTTTGCCTACCAAAGATGAGATTTATAAAAATGATCCCATTGTAAAATTTGATTTTGGTTATCTGGAAAACATAATGGAAGGAAAGAAGAGACCCGGACATTTTAATGGTGTGGCAATCGTACTAACCAAACTTTTTAACATTATTGATCCAAAAGCTGCGTACTTCGGACAAAAAGACATTCAGCAATTAACAATGGTCAAAAAATTAGTTCGTGATCTCTTCTTTAATATTGATATTATTCCTGTTCCCACAGTTAGAACAAAAAATGGCCTTGCCCTGTCATCAAGAAATTTGAGGTTAAATTTGCAACAACAAACAGACGCACTGGTATTAATTGATACCTTGTCATTTGTAAGAGAAAGGTTGTTATCGGGAGAGAATATTAACCGTGCAGTAAAAAAAGGAAAGGAAAAAATGACAGGATCAGGTGGCTTTGAACCAGAGTATTTAGAAGTTGTGGATTCAGAAAGCTTATTTCCTGTTCATGAAATATCCAACAGGCAGATTTCAATCTGTGGCGCTGGTAAGGTAGGAAATGTTAGACTAATTGATAATATTTTTTTATAGATTAATGTGGTTAGAAGTACTAAAATCTAAAATTCATAGAGTAAAAATTACCCAGGCAGAACTTCATTACATAGGTTCTATTACATTGGATCCCTTATTAATGGAAGCTGCTGAGATATTTGAAAATGAAAAAGTCCAGGTGGTAAACATTAATAATGGGGAGCGGCTTGAGACCTATGTAATCGAAGGTATGCGAGGTTCAGGACAAGTGGTGATGAATGGACCGGCTGCCAGAAAAGCTCAGGTAGGGGATATTGTTATAATCATTGCTTATTGTTTAATAGATAAAAAGGAAGTAAATAAGCATAAACCTGTGGTCATATTTCCCGATGATCATAATCAATTAGAGAATTAATGACCAAAACCTTAAAATCGATCTTAAAATATTCTATTTCGCTTCTTCTGGCAGCAGTGCTTTTATATTTAGCCTTTCAATCAATAGACTTAAAAGCGTTTTATAACAGACTATCAACGGTTGATTACAAATGGGTGATTTTTTCAATAATCATTTCCATCTTTTCCTTTTGGTTAAGGGCTTATCGGTGGAAATTATTATTGGAACCAATGAACTATAATGTCTCAACAAGGAGAGTCATTTTGGCTGTTTTAACGGGTTATCTTGTCAATCTGGCAGTACCTAGACTGGGTGAGATATCAAGGTGTGGTGTATTGAGAAGAAATGATAATGTGCCATTCATAAATTCATTTGGAACAGTGATCACCGAACGGGTCATTGATGTGGTCACAATGCTCTTGCTTGTGCTGATTGGCTTTACATTGGAATTTGATAAGCTCATGTTGTTCTTTGAGCAAAATGTCGCTGGACAGTTGCCTGTAAACTTTAATTTATGGGTGGTATTTATTGTGGTATTATTTAACCTAGCACTAGTTGCCGGTTTAATCATAATTATCTATCGGGCATTCAGAAACCATCCATTCCTCATTAAAATTAAAGCATTGATAAAAGGATTAATAAATGGTATTGTTTCAATTATCAGGCTTAAAAAGCGTTTTGAATTTCTATTTGCCACTTTGCTCTTATGGGTCATTTATTTTTTTATGTCCTACTTCATTGTGTTCTCCTTATCCGAAACAAGTGATCTGTCTCCATTAGCTGGTCTTATGATTTTGATAACCGGTAGTCTTGCAATGGTTGTACCTGTTCAGGGGGGCATCGGAGCTTTCCATTTATTTGTAAGTGCAATTTTGATATTATATGGAATTGAAAAAACCACAAGTTTATTTTTTGCCACTATTTTGCATACCTCTCAATTGTTTGCAATTTCTTTTTTTGGGGGTATAGCGTTACTAATTTCTTTTCTATTCGTAAAACATGACAGAAACGTCCAAGAAAATTCAGCAACTTCCAGCGTTAATACAAACCATTGAAAGTTGGAGGGCTAAAGGTCTGAAAATAGTTTTTACAAACGGATGCTTTGATATATTGCACCTGGGTCACGTAGATTACCTTGAAAAAACCAGTGAATTAGCTGACAAATGTATAATTGGCATAAATTCTGATAATAGCATTTCCAGGCTTAAAGGTGCTGAGCGGCCAATTACAAATCTCTATGCCAGATCAAGGATATTAGCGGCCTTAGGATTTGTAGATGCAGTGGTCAGTTTTGAAGAGGATACGCCATTGCAACTTATCAAAACAATAATGCCTGATGTACTCGTTAAAGGAAATGATTACAACATTGAAAGTATAGTAGGGGCTGATGTAATAATAGAAAGCGGAGGAAAAGTAGAGACGGTGGAGTTGGTCGAAGGATATTCAACAACTAACATTATAAATAAAATAAAGGATCTTAATATTTAATTGAATATGATACTAATAATTGGAATTGTATTTTTAATAATCAGTTGGGCAGTAAGTTCAAGATTGAAATCAAAGTTTAAAAAGTATTCCCAGGTCCAGCTGGCGTCGGGTTTAAGTGGTAAGGAAATTGCCGAATTGATGCTAAGGGACCATAATATTTATGATGTGAATGTCACCTCGGTGGAAGGTCGGTTAACAGATCATTACAATCCGGGCAACAAAACGATTAATTTAAGTCCGGATGTGTATTTCGGCCGTTCAGCTGCTGCCGCTGCCGTCGCATCTCATGAGTGTGGACATGCCGTTCAGCACGCTAAAGCTTATAGTTTTCTTGAGTTTAGGTCGGCGATGGTGCCAGTACAAAATGTCAGTGCCAGGATTTTGAATTTTGTAGTATTGCTGATGATATTCGGAGGAGGATTTTTGTACGGTTTAGGCATTCAAAACATTATCCTCGTGATCATAGCTTCACAGTTTGTAATAACATTATTTTCAATGGTTACACTACCGGTCGAATTTGATGCAAGTAAACGGGCTTTGGCATGGATAAGCGACAGGGGAATGGTAAAAAGCAACGAGCATGGAATGGCTAAAGACGCACTGAACTGGGCAGCGATGACATATGTGGTAGCGGCTATCGGAGCTTTAACTTCATTATTGTATTGGATTATGCTTTATCTTGGTATGGGAGAAGATTAAACCTGAAATATGCAATAGAAAATCTATTCCAAACATAAAACACATTTAAATAGGCACTTACCGTCAACTTGTTGAATCACCATAGCGGTGCTATGCCTCATCAACATAAGTACCTCTTTCTTTGCGTTTTATGCCTTCATCACGATTCCTATTGCATAATTCAGGTTAAATTATTTCATAAGCAATTAGACCTGAAGGGATTTAAACAAATGTGTTTAAATCCCTTTTTTTATATTTGAACTTTATCAAGAATTTAACCCAAAAACCAACATGAATTTTGAATTAACCGAGGAGCAACGTTCTGTTAGAGATGCCGCCAGGGATTTTGCCAATAATGAATTATTACCGGGTGTAATAGAAAGGGATGAGGAACAAAGATTTCCGGCAGAGCAAATAAAAAAGATGGGTGATTTAGGGTTTATGGGCATGATGGTTAATCCTAAATACGGAGGAGGTGGAATGGATACTATATCTTATGTGTTGGCAATGGAGGAAATTTCAAAAATAGATGCATCCACCTCTGTTTGTATGTCCGTCAACAATTCATTGGTATGCTGGGGGCTTGAAAAATATGGAACTGAAGAACAAAAAGAAAAATACCTTACGAGATTAGCCACGGGTGAGATAATTGGTGCATTCTGCCTGTCAGAACCTGAAGCTGGTTCTGATGCCACATCCCAAAAAACAACTGCAATTGATAAAGGAGATCATTATTTGTTAAATGGAAATAAGAATTGGATTACTAACGGCTCCAGTGCCTCTGTCTATTTTGTGATGGCACAAACCAATCACGAACTTGGTCATAAAGGCATAAATGCCCTAATAGTCGAAAAGGGGATGCAGGGTTTTGAGATTGGTAAAAAAGAAAATAAGTTAGGCATAAGAGGTAGCGATACACATTCACTAATGTTCTCAGATGTTAAAGTTCCTAAGGCCAATAGAATCGGTGATGAAGGCTTTGGATTTAAGTTTGCAATGAATACGTTAAATGGAGGTAGGATAGGTATTGCTGCACAAGCTTTAGGCATTGCCTCGGGAGCTTATGAACTTTCATTAAACTATTCTAAAGAAAGAAAAGCTTTTGGTAAAGAAATTTCCAATTACCAGGGTATACAATTTAAGCTGGCAGATATGGCTACCCAGATAGATGCTGCAAGGCTCCTGTGTTTCAAAGCTGCGCATTTAAAGGATAATGCACTTCCATATGCTGAAGCCAGTGCAATGGCAAAGCTATTTTCCTCTAAAGTGGCTATGGATGCAACGGTGGAAGCTGTTCAAATTCATGGTGGTTATGGATATGTGAAAGAATATCATGTGGAGCGCTTGATGAGGGATGCAAAGATCACCCAGATATATGAAGGCACATCAGAAGTACAAAAGTTGGTGATTTCAAGAAGTATATTGAAATAATATAAATTACAGTTTCAGGGAGTTGTTTAAAGATTTGTTAATATCAATTCTATGTATTAGTTTTATCCAAACTAATAATTCTTAAATCATATTATTGGAGGTACCTTCATAGAATCATCATATGGAAGATTATAATAAAATAATTGAATCCCTAGAGGTGAAGTTTAAGAAAGCTAGGAATATTAATATTTTAAAACCAATCACGGTTGAGAATTACTATGATGTCGAAAATTTGGTTTTACTCGTAAAAAAAGGTCAGGTAAAATACGGGAAAGAAAAAAAAACCGTAAGGGAAAATGAAATATTGTTTATTCCAGGCGCTAGAATGTTACCTGTCACTTACGGCAGCGGTGAAGCTGTAAGCCTTTCAAATGATGATTTTTTAAATCACCGGGAGAAATATTTTCAGCAGTCTAACTCAATAGTCAACGGTGGTAACCTGGAAAGTTTTTGTTATTTAACCTTCGAAGCCAAGGTTTTCGACTCTGTTAACTTTTTTGCATCGCTTGATATCCCTCCATTTATAATCAAAGAGGAAGATGTTTTGAAGCCTATTATAGAGGATATTATTTACGAAACCTATGCCGATACACCGGGTAAGGCAAGGGTAATAAAATTAAAAACAGACCAATTGGTTATTGAAACCATCAGGTACTTGATTAACAACAACTTATTTGTAGAGCAATTAGCCACAAATGTTACCTACTTTAAAGATCCCAGGCTTATTGATTTATTCAGCTATATTAGAGATAATCTCGGATTTGACCTTTCCAATAAAAAACTTTCCAGTATCGCAAATGTATCAGAGGATTATGTAGGTCAGTATTTTAAGATGCTAACTGGAATTAATCCGCAGGATTATATAGAATATCAAAGAATGGAGGAGGCTGTAAATTTGCTAAGAACATCAAAAAAGAGCATTAGGGAAATAGGCAGGGAGGTAGGTTATAAAGATACTGCTTATTTTTGCCGGAGGTTTAAAATGATGTTTGGTATTCCTGCAGGAAAAATGCGACGTCGGGAATCGCTTATGAACGTTTAAGGTAAGCAGACAGTACCTTAGCCAGGTTTCTTGATATGGAATTTATCAATTCCAATTTTATTGTATTTCGTACTACCTTAAATATTAAGCCAAAAAAGGATTGTTTTTTTACCTTCTCTTTCTTTGCACGTATACCGCGGAATATCCTGCCTAATGAGATCAGCGTCCCGCTAAATAAGATCGTAAAAAAAACACCGGATCCAATAAGTTCTCTTTCAACCTGAGATGATTCCTTTTTAATGTTCTCAAGGATTCCCTGTTCTTTTATCTTAAGTTCCTTTAATCTATTGCTTGTGCTCATTAAGTTTTAAAACAAAATTTGTTATAAGCTTTTTAAAATGACCGCTTCTGAAATAAAATATTGCGGCAATAATTAGGATCAAATAAAGACCGGCTACAATAATGTAGCCCCAGAAGTTGCTTGATAGAACGGTATTTAAAATATTAGCCAGCGCTAAATTTAGAAATAAGAAGAAATAGAAAGATAAAAATAGTATGATGACCAAAGCAACCAGAATATTTAGTGGCTCTGCTATTTTATCCGCTAGATAAACCTGTAATATCTCAATTTTGACTTTTATGTAGTCATTTAAGTATTCCAGGAGCTTATCAATCTTTAGTAATTTAGCCAAATCGAAAAACGTTTTGATTGTTTAAATTCCAGTGAATCTAGTTAAAAGCTTAAAATTCATAAAATTTCTGCTAATCTTCTTTCTTAAGATGACTTGTGCTTTCTTGATGTGTTTTAACCTTCCCTTCCTTGTTGATGTAGATTAATGTGAAAGGTAAAAGGAAAAAAGTTACAATGATATAAAGGAGCCCAATAAACCGGTACCTGAGTGTAAGATGTCCTAAGTTATTGGCTACAAGAGGTGGTATTTTATTTAAGAATGGGAAAGGAAGGAAAATTAAAACCCCGATTAAGTTAAAAAGGAAATGCGCAATCGCCAGGTTTATTGCGCCTTCAGTACGGAATAAAGCAGCCAGTAAAGCGGTGATTGTGGTACCTATATTAGCTCCCATTACGAAAGGAAAAGCTTTCAACAAGGGTACTTTGCCTGTTGCCACCAAAGGAACAATCAATGAAGAGGTTAACGAGCTTGATTGCACTGCAGAAGTAATTAGTAAGCCCCAGCTAAAAGATCGGTATTTGTTATTAAATACAAAATTCTCAAGATTCGTCCTGTATTTACCAATTAAGCGCTTGTATATGAAATTTGATATCAACTTTATACAACCAAATAAAATTAGGAAGGCGATCATTAGTAAAATGATGCCACTATCTATGCTTTCGATAACCGTTGGCATGACCCAGTCAAACAGATCCCTATTTAGGAAATCCCTTAATAGTGGCAAAGTTAGGACTTGATCACTGTAAAATAATGAGCTTATACTCCTTGATAGATTAGAAAGTAAATTGTACTTAAGCTCTAATGGGAAAATAATAAGAACAGTGGCGAAATTAAATATGTCATGGACCATGCCTGCGGAAATGGCCTTTTTGAATTCATTCTTTTTGGTAAGGTATGCCAAAGAGACAATCGAACTGGTAATGGTCGTCCCAATGTTTGCACCCATTATAATAGGGATAGCATTTTCAAATGAAATGGAACCAGAAGCTACCGCAGCAACTGCCATACTTGTTGTGGTGGAGCTACTTTGTATTATAGCGGTAGTTAATAAACCTATAAACAAGCCTACATATGGATTGCTGGTAGCATAGATTATAGAAGCTACAACCTCATTTCCAAGTTTGCTGAACCCGGCACCCATCAAATTGATGGCAAAAAGAAACAGGATTACCGAAGCAATTATCAATAAAAAATTCTTAATAAATGTTAAGGACATGAAATTACGCTGCTTCAATCTTACTCAACAAATCAATATGTAAAAAGTGCAAAAATATTTAAATACCGTGCTACAAATGATTGTATACCTGTAAAGGCTATGTTAATCTTATCCCGGCTTTATGAAAGACAGGTTATGAATTGTAATAATCTGACAGATAGCGGTTTAAAAATTGAGTTAATATTAACTTTTATTTAACATTGTAACCATACCTGCTCTGCACCAACTAAAAAGCTACTTATGAATCTGTCCAGAATAATAAAAAAGGAGAAGTATTACTTATTTATCCTTGTTATCCTTACCATCTTATGTGCTGTAGTTTACCCGTATAGACAACTAGCCATGTGGTTGGCATTTATGCTGGCCGCATACTCGGCCATCGCAAATGATAGCATACAAACCATAGGTACATTTATATCATCAAATTCCCGAAGACCATGGTATCTCTTGTGGTTATTTATGGGACTTATTTTTGTGTTCACGGTAACCTACAGCTTCATATTGAATGATGGTGATATAAGTTACCAAAGATTGCAAACCCCGGGATTAGATAAAGCGCCCCAAGAATTTGTTTTTTTGCAGGTTTTTGCTCCCGTGGTTCTACTGATACTTACACGTTTCAAGATGCCGGTCTCTACCTCTATTCTTTTATTAAGCTCTTTCTCAACAAAAGTGAGTTCAATAGGCAGCATACTGGGCAAAAGTTTTTTTGGCTATATACTGGCGTTTTTGGCAGCAATGATTGTTTGGAGCATTGTGACCAAGTACTTTGAAAAATACAGGCACTCCAGAATCCCGGGATACTGGTATCCTTTGCAATGGATAACCAGTGGTACCTTATGGTCCGTTTGGGTAATGCAGGATGCAGCTAATATCGCAGTGGTTCTTCCTCGTCAATTAGATACAGGTCAGTTTTTATTTTTTGTCTTTTTTATTTTCATTGGCCTGGGGTTTTTATTCTATCTTAAGGGGGACAAGATTCAAAGTATAGTAAACGAAAAATCAGATGTAACCGATGTTCGGGCTGCCACTATAATTGATTTTGTTTACGCTATCCTGTTGTATTACTTAAAAGTAGTCAGCACTATTCCAATAAGTACCACTTGGGTTTTTATTGGTTTGCTTGGAGGAAGGGAGCTAGCCATTAATCTTCAAAAAGATAAAAAACTAAGGCAACCTGGGGTTAAATATAGCGTTTGGATGATTGGAAAGGATATGAGAAACGCGGCCATTGGGTTATTGATCTCACTAATACTGGCGGTAGCGATAAACGATGCCATGCGTGAAAGTTTGTTAAATATTTTTTAGTTATTCTTAATCTAAGATGGATCGCAGCGACATAATCTACCTCTTAACTGTTGGACTGATAGGGCCTACGGTTATTTATATTATCAATTTGGTAGTTGCAAAAACTGTAAAAAAAAGAAGGAGCGACCTACCAAAGGCTGACTATATGACCGCTGTAGCTACCTCCTCACCTGAGAAAAATTATGAGGAGACTATGGAGAGGGGTGCACTACTTAATATTAATAACCGCTTTTCCATCGTTCAGAAAACACTCTCTGTAATTGTATTTGTCATATGGGTCCTCTTATTAATATTACCATTTCTTGATAGAGTACCTACTACCATAATTTCCATTCTAATTGCATCTTCAGCGGTTATAATAGGTATAGCGTCAAAACCATTTATTGAAAATTTTATATCCGGTATTTTGCTTTCTTTTAATAAGCCATTCAGAATTGGGGATACGGTAATAATAGATCAGAACTACGGCACCATTGAGGATGTTACCTTAACACACATAATTGTTAAGATTTGGAACTGGCGAAGACTAATCATTCCGAATACTCTAATGCTTACAAAAGAATTTGTCAACTGCACCCTGAAAGATACTTACCAATGGGCCAGGGTTGAATTTTGGGTGTCCTATGATACTCCACCTGATAAGGTCAAGAGAATTGCTGTACAGGCTACAAAAGACAGTCAATATTTTGAAAACGTTGAGGAGCCTTCATTTTGGATCATGGAGATGGGAAAGGAGGGCTATCGATGTTGGGTCGCAGGTTGGGGGTCATCCCCTTCAAATGTTTGGGAGCTATCAAACGATATAAGAAAACAAATGATTATCAGGTTCAAGGAAGAAGGAATTAAAACGCATCAACACGCATTCAAAAATGATCTTAAAACTGATATGGCAACGTTCTCAAATTAAATTACCAGTGCCGGTTAATCAATGCTAATAGGTCATCATGAATTTGATTGGAAGCAACAATTTCTCTTCCGTAAAGATAGTTATCCCCCCCTCTGAAATCAGAAACCTTACCACCTGCATTTTTTACAACGATGGCTCCCGCTGCAACATCCCATGGGTTTAGGTTATACTCAAAGTAAGCTTCGTACCTGCCCGCAGCTACGTAAGCAAGATCAACAGCAGCACTACCCAACCTTCTTAGTCCATGGGCATTTCCCATCAGTTCATTAAGGATGGCCAGGTAGTGGTCTTTCTTACTAAAGTTATGAATAGGGAAACCTGTAGCAAATAAACTGTCAGCTATATGCTTTGCTTCAGAGACCTTAATAATTCCACCATTGCAGTAGGATTTAATATACTTATGTGTATAAAAACACTCCCCTTTATTTATTTCATAAACAACACCCAATAAAATTTCCCCATGTTTGGCCAGGGCAATACTTACGGAATACAGCGGAAGGCCATGTATAAAATTAGTGGTGCCATCGAGCGGGTCAATAATCCAATTATATTGATCAGAGGTTTTGTTGATCGTATTTTCTTCGGTTATGAATCCGGCACCGGTAATCAATGCTTTAAGCTTGCTGACAATAATTTTTTCCGCCTCTTTGTCTACATAAGATACCAGGTCATTTTTACCTTTTATTTCTACTTTTTGTATGTCAAAACTGACCCGTTCGTTAATAATAAAGGTTCCTACATCTTTGGCAATTTCGATAACACTTTCAAGAATCTTATCAAGGTCGATCATTTTTGGTTGCTTCTTTTTTTCCTTCAACAATGATTACAATTTCACCTTTAACCGTTTGGTTAGAGTAATGGAAAATTACATCATTTAAACTTCCTCTTATACATTCTTCAAAAACTTTGGTTAATTCTCTTGAAACCGTAACCCTTCTGGTGTCACCAAAAAACGCTTTAAAATCGTGCAAGGTTTTGAGCAAACGATATGGTGACTCATAGAAAACCATGGTTCTTGGGTCTTCTGATAGACCGCTTAAACGTGTTTGCCGTCCTTTCTTTTGGGGTAAAAACCCTTCGAATGTGAATCTGTCAATATAGAAACCTGAATTCACCAACGCCGGAATAAAAGCCGTAGGACCAGGCAGACAGGATATTTTAATATTTTTTTTGATGCACTCACTCACCAGCAAGTAACCGGGATCAGAAATACCCGGCGTACCAGCATCAGATATCAAGGCTAATATTTTGCCTTCTTCGAGATCACTTAAGACCTTTAAAAGCGTTTTGTGCTCATTAAATGCATGGAAACTCTTTAAAGGGGTGACCACTTCGTAATGCCGCAATAAGTGCGAAGAGGTGCGTGTGTCTTCACAAAGTATGAGATCTGCAGATTTTAATATACGTACCGCCCTGAATGTAATATCTTCAAGGTTTCCAATAGGTGTAGGAACGATGTATAGTGATACCTTTTCAGGCATTAATTACAATAATGAATCGATTGCTTTCGCCAGCTTATGATCTTTATCAGTTACCACATCACCAGCATCATGGGTCGATAGTTCTATGGTGACCTGATTGTAAACGTTTTGCCATCTGGGATGGTGATCCATTTTTTCGGCTGCGATAGCGACCTTTGTCATGAAACCAAAAGCTTCCGAAAAGTCTCTGAATTCAAATTTTCTGGTTAACTTATTATTTTCTTCTTTCCACATATTCAATTATTTAAAGAGAGATGATTCCTTTTATTTGATAAGCATTTTCATAAATCTTTATCACATTATCGGATGACTCCATCTTAGCAACCGAGGTAATACTGATATAGTTTTCTTTTTTAGAAGATTTGAAATATACTTCGCCATTAGGAAGGATTTTCAATACTTCATTTTTTTGTTCTATTGGCACAATGAACTTAAAAATATATTTCCCTGGAAATGAGTGTTGGGAGTCTAACTTTTCTTTAAATCTTTGTATTGGCCCCTCTTGATTCATAAAACTAAATTTAGAATAAAAAAGCCGGGTTATCTCCGGCTTAGTATTAATAATGTAAGGATAAAATTAAAAGAATTTATATCTCTTATCCTCAATATCAGCAAAATCTATAATAGCTTGATTAAGATTGTAGTTTATTCTTCCACTTCTGTTCCTCGCTATTTGTTCTTTATAAGTAGAATAGTCGTTTAGTTCTGCCGGATTATTTATTTGTATTAATTCAATAATAATTACGCCATTTTCTACATCAAGAGGAGCGGTTCTTTTTCCTTCTTCTAAAGCAAATATTGCCCCAACCGCTTCTGGAGCAAATCCTACCTCTTTAATATTGTTTTCATTCATCTTGAGGTTATTCGCAGTATATACATTTGCATCTTCACCGTATTCATCTGCTATTTGTTCCAAGCTTTCAAAAGTTATGTTATTTAGATTTTCTATGATTCGTTCTGCTTTTTTCTTATGTAAAACTTTCCTTTTGATGTCATTTCTAACATCATCCAGGGTGGCTGTACCCTCTTTTTGTTCGCTCGTCATAACTGCTACCAGGTACTGATCATTTAAATCAAAAACCTGACTTACCTCACCAACGGAGGCATCGTTATACAACCACGTCACCACTCTTCTTGCTTCTTTTATATTCCCAAGACTTTGATCTTGCTTTTTTACATTTGGTACATTCCGTGGCCTTAGACCTTTCTCGGCGGCTACAGTGGAGAAATCATTAACCCCATTAACCTGTGAAGCAAACAGGTCTGCTTCTCTGTAGGCACTATTGACCGTTTGATCGGAAGGGTATATTTCTTTTACAATTTTTGATATGGTGAATTGCTTGTTTGTTTTTGTGTTAGTGACTTTGATTATATGATAGCCAAATCGGGTTTCAACCAGTTCATTAATTAATCCGGTATTATTGGCGTTAAACACAGCTTTCTGGAATGGCTCCACCATTCTTCCACGGCCAAACCAACCTAGATCCCCACCTCTATTTTTTGTTCCATCAGTTCCATGCTTTTGAGCCATATCTGCAAAATTTGCCCCCCGCTTGATCTCATTTAGAATTTCCTGTGCTTCTTCCCTGGCTTTGGTTTTATCATCTTCACTTTCACTCTCCCATTTGATTAGTATATGGCTGGCTCGTGCATAGTCTTCATCCCCTTCAAATGAATTTATCATTTTGTAGAATACATAAGAACCTCTTTCTACTTTTATTTCCGATACATATCTATCCTCTACAAAATTTCCTTGATCATCGATAAGCACCTCCGGTATTATATCAGGTGTATAAACCGAATAGGGATTATCTGCCTCAGAGTTTACTTTGGCAAAGATTGAGTCATTTCTAGCATTTGATATGCCATTTCTTACGTCCTTTATCTCTTTTAGCACTTGCATGCTATCGCTTTTGGTAGGCGCAATATCAAAACTGACATACAAAAGGCTTCGGCTTTCTTCTCTTTGATATTTTTCACTGTTTTCTAGCAAATAATTTTTCAGTTCATCATTACTGAAATCGATTACGGAGTCACTTATACTTCTGTAAGGCACATAAAGGTATTTGATATTTGCTGTCGTATTTGATATTTGATAAAAATCTCTGGCTTCTTCTTTGGTGACATAATTGGTTTTAGCCAATAGATTGGCATATTTTTCCCGTAATCTAACTGGCACTAAAGAAGCTTCAAATGCAAACCACGATGCTTGCTGTTGGGCCGGGAGATTGTTAATATTTTGAAGAAAGGATATAATTTGTTGCTTGCTAAACTCACCAGTCTCAGGATTTGTGAATGCTTGTTTTATTCTTGGGCTAATGTTATTCCCCTGAACCATGTCCACCACTTCTTCATCGGGCACTTTTACACCTACTTCATCATATTGCTTTTTATAAGCAATCTCATCTATAAGGCTGCTCCAGGCTTGTTTTCTGATCTGCTCAAGTTCCTGGCTGTTAGGGTTTTTACCTGAATTTATTGCGAAGTTATAAGATAATTCATCTACTTTCTCCTGGAAATCTTTTAGTTCCACTTCTTCCCCGGCAATTTCTCCAATTTCGGTACTATTACTTCCCAATAAAACTGAATTCGGGCCTAGAATATCGCCGCCAACCAAAAACAATATTAAACCAAACGCAACAACTCCAACCAGTAGACCTGTTTTCTCCCTTATCTTATTAATTAAAGCCATAAATATTAAATTAAAATAGGCGCAAAAATAGTTATATTGATTTAGTTAATCAAAATCCTTTACACTTCTTCCAGCCTATCCAAGATCGTTAATTTCACTTTACCTATTTTATTTTCCTCCATAGTCGAGATTAGTATAACGAAAGGACCAATTTCAATGATGTCATTGGCTTTGGGTAAATTTTCATTGTATGCCAGTATTAGTCCTCCCAGTGTATCATAATCCCCTGTCGGTAAGTCCCAGTTATACTTTTCGTTAAGATAGTCCACTTCATGTCTTGCGCTTAGAAGGTAAGTATTATCAGAAATTTTCTCTTCTATCAAAAAATTGTCATCATGCTCATCCTGAATATCACCGAATATTTCTTCAATAATATCCTCCATGCTAACGATCCCAGAGGTTCCTCCAAACTCATCTACAACCAGTGCTAAGCTCTTTCTCTGCTGAATAAAGGAAATCATCAGTTCATTAGCAGGCATTGTTTCCGGCACGATTATGATTGGCGTAAGGATGCTTTTGATGTCTCTTGGTTTTTTAAACAATTCCAATGAGTGGACATAGCCAATGACATCATCAATTGTTTCTTTATAAATTATAATTTTAGAATGTTTGCTTTCTATAAACCTTTGTTTCATCTCCTCGACAGAATCATTAATCTCACACCCTACGATTTCCGTTCTTGGAATCATGCATTCCCTGACTTTTACTGATTTAAATTCCAGAGCGTTGTTTATGATTCTTGTGTTTACTTCTGAATCTTCCCCTTGCTCACTATTGTGATGAAAGATGCTTTTTATGTAGTTATTAAGGTCGGTAAGACCAAAAACCGGTTTTTCTTCGGAATATTCCAGTTTAAAGATATTGGTAATCAAAAACTTTGAAAACCCTGAAATCATAATTACTACCGGGTAAAACAAGTAGAATATAATTGCCATAGGAACAGCAAAAAATGTAATTAAAAAATCTGGATTGATCAGGAAAAGGCTTTTTGGGATAAATTCTGCGGTTACCAGTACAATAATGGTTGCTATAACTGTCTGAATGACCAAAACAATGATTGACGAATCCAGGAATTCTGGAAGAAAAGAGCTTATTAATGGTTCGAATACCTTTGCCATATAAATTCCATAAAAGACCAGGGCAAGGTTGTTACCAACAAGGATCGTAGCAATAAAATTGCTTTTATTCTTAGTAAAGACGGAGAGCAATCTCCCATTTATAGTGCCTTTCGATTTTTTTAATTCTATCCGGAGGTTGTCCGCGGACAAGAAAGCTATTTCTATTCCGGAGAAGAAAGCTGAAAATAGCAGACAAATTAGAATTATACTTAATTCCGAAGCATCCATTATTTCTTCCTTCTCTTATTTTTTGTGCGCACCTTTTCTTTTTGAAACTTATACAGAAGTAATAGGGATACACTTAACATAAAAATCCAATAGGAATGCGTTATGCCCACTACTATTAGTTGATGCATGCCTATGATCAGAAGTGCGACAGAGACTGGGATTAATATGGTATTGAGTAGCTTCAAAGTTCTTCTTCAATAACTAAAGTACCTGTTGGTTTAAGAATTCGATAACTTGAGAAATCCTGGTTCGAAGTCATTCCCTCACCTTTATGAACTTCATCTCCTGATAATATAGTTACGAATTTATCAGTATAAAATTTTTCTTTATCCGGTTCCCAGAATAGCTCTTCAGTGTTTAACTGGTCTCCATTTTCAACACTTTTTAGGATCACATTACCATTTGACTGATAATAATTACCCTCCCTGAAATAGTAAACTCTGTCAGCCCTGAAGTGTGAAGTAACACTACCATCTTTATCATAAAATGTCAATTCCATTCCATTCGGCCACTCCCTATCTCTGTTTAAATACATTAATTCTTTTGTAGACTCCAGGTTTACCCTAACGTAGCCTGAGTCACTGAAAATAACACTAACGGTATCAAATTCAAATATGGGGCCTTTATACGTCTCTGTAGACACCTTGCTGGTATTCTCCTCGCATCCGGCATATAGAAATGTAAGACCACTTAATAAAAAAAGCAGCCATAAAAGCTGCCTATCTAATGATATTTTAATATCAGGATTGTATTTAGTCACGAGTGTCCAATGTCACTGTTTCATTTATCCAGCAACCAATGGTTAATGTTTCTCCTTTTGCTTTGTTTTCTGTGAAGATCTCTTCTTTTGAGGGAAACTGAGCTTTTGCGCTACTCATGCCCCCGGTATCACCTGCTCTTCTGTACATATTGTAGGCAGCTATAAAAACAGCCCTGTCCTCCGATTTACTGATACCTTGTTTGCAATCTTCAAAACTTCCCATGTATAAATTTCCTATCAGCGAGTAGGCTTCTTTCAATGAAGGGTCTGATGCTATTGCTCTTTGAGCACTTGATCTGGCGGGGACTTTTTGCCCTCTGGAGGCATATAACTTAGCCATATTTAAAAATATCTCCCCTTGTTTGATATTGTCATCTGATAGTTCAATGGCTTCATTATAATATTTTAGTGCCTCTTCTGTATTTCCGCTAGCACCTTCTTTTATTGCAATAACCTTAGCTAATCCAAAGGCCGGTTCTTTTTCGTGAACCATTTTTGCTGATTCTACGAATAATGGGCTGTCTGAACATTGGCCTGTTAGGAGCAGTTGAAAAACCTTTTTGGCCATCTTCACATCTTGCGTTTCTTTCATTTTAGGGCCAAGATTATTTTCTACAAACTCGCAATCAACATCTATTGTGGCTGTAAGTAGTTTATCTATGTTTTCAGTGATTTTGTCTAAACGGTCCAGATCTTTGCCTTTGGCCTTTTTTTCATCTATTATATCAGTTATGGTGGTATAATCCTCTATCACTTGAACATCACTTATATCACCTCCATTTTTTTTATACCTTCGAATAACATCCATAAATGCTACCAGGTTGTTATCATAAACTTTGGCGCCATTCACGTCATAGGTTCTTTTAAATAGATTATATAGTTCTTTATATTTTCCTCTGTCATCTTTGTAATATTTATAGGCATCAAAGGCCTTTCTGTTTAACACACTGCCTTCTTTACCGAAATATTCTATCCTTTTTTCGTACATCTCCAACACTTTCTCCTGATATTCTTTCTTTTTGGCTTCATCACTGGTGTTTTCAGCCAGACATTTGTATATCTTGGTCCCATTTTGATACAAAGAAACATGAAGATCCGGTGCTTTTTCTAAAAGCCATTGATGAGCCTCTTGGGCTTTCTGGCAATTATCTTGCTTTAGGTTGTCTGTGTATAGTGCGTTTTTTTCTTTTGCTATATCAATTTCATCCGGCCAATTCCATCCCGGTTGTCCCATAACACACGTTGACGCGATGATAAATGATATAGCTAAGACTCTGAAGGCATATTTATATATCATAATAAACTAATTTAATCATATTTTCTTCTAACAAACCATCGGCTATTCACAGAACCGCCAATTACAAATTTAAAATATCTTTCTTTTATCAAACCATTATTTGTTGTTCCTCTTTGGCCTAATTTAAACCCGAAATCTAAACTAGAAAGATTTCTTACCGGTAATGACACCCCAAAATTTATACCAATGTCGTCTAATTGTTCTCCATCAACAAGATAAGGCGATTTTTCATAGGATACACCAAGCCTGTAAGAAACCCTTTTAAAATAACTGCTTACATTGTCATAATCAGGTATCCAATCTACACCTAGTGAGGCTTTCATGGTGGTCGCAAATTGATTGGTTTGTTGTTCAACGCTTTGTTCATCCTCCCATGTTTCCAATGTGAAATCAGTTCCCAGCGTTAATTTGTTAAGAATTTGATAAGATATTCCAAGTCCTATTCTGGAAGGTAACTTGAATGAGACGTCTGTATCAGAATTTAAGGTATCGATGGCCAGAGGCCGGCCTGTATTATCCAGTCTTTCTATAGTAGTACTATTTGATCCTGTAAGGTTAAAAGCAGGATCATATGTCAATCCAAAATTTAAATACGTTTCTTCTTTCAAAGGTTGCTTGTAATGTAAACCAAACCCAACAATTACACCTGAATAAGATGTTTCTTCGTTCAATGAGCTGACAAAATTGTTTGCATTATTTTGCTCCTGCACATCAACATCGTTACCCTTACTTATATTTCCAAATACATAACCAAACCTAAAACCAAGGGATAAGTTCTTACTTATTTTGTATCCATTATCCAGGTAGGCCATATTGAGGCCCCCGCTACCTTCTAATGTTACCTCTGAGGTCACGCTATCTTCAGGATTGACAATATCGTTAGAAATAAAATTATAATTTACTGTAGAATATGGAACTATACCAATACTACTGGTAAGTTTTTGAGGAATGATGGGAAACCCCATGGCTAAGTACCGTACGCCCAGGCTGTTGCTTCTTTCTGTGGTGTTGGCATCGTCAAAATACTTTAATTCACCTTCATAGGCCATTTGAAATATAGTGAAGGTGTTATTTACCAGTAATGCCGGGTTCTTAACATTTAAGTGCCAGTAAGATGGTGTTGCAATTGCCGTATTACCCATTCCAAAGCTATTGGCAAAGGCAAGTGGGTTCAAATCACCGATCCCATTAATAGAGTATGGTGAGGATTGTACCTGCGTATAGCATTCTTTTGACAGCCCTAAAACGATTAGTAAAAGAACGCTAAATCTTATCATTATACACTAATATCCTGTTTAATCCTATCAAGCTTAAATCTGAACCAGCAAAGATGGCTTCTTTTATCATAGTTTCAAAAAAATATGCATCACCACCTGATAACACTATTTGCGGTGATTTTAGTTTTTCCCGGAATAGTAAAATATTATTCTTAATTTCTCCAAGTACCCCGTAATAAACACCGCTTTCTATAGATTCAACTGTTGTTGATCCTATAAATTGCAAGGGCTTTTTAAAATTAACCCGGGGAAGGTTTTTGGTAAAATGGAAAAGACTTTTGAGCCTTAATTCTATTCCTGGAGAGATTAACCCCCCGTAATAGTTTCCTTCTTTATCAATGCTATCAAATGTTATCGCTGTTCCCAAATCAATGATAATCAAGTTCTTATGAGGCCAATTGAAGCTGGCGCCAACCATCAATGCCAGTCGATCACTGCCAAGAGTGTTTTTACTCTTATAATGATTTTTTATTGGAATGGGTGTGTATGAATCAAGGAATAATATCGAATTGCCAAAAATATCCTGAAAGGATTTTTTAGGGTATGAAACGGAGGAAACAACTATATTTTCATATTCACAGCTTTCGGAAAATTCATTTAAAGATTCCAATGAGTTAAGCGTTACCTGTTGTTTTAATTCAGAACCATTAAATATTCCTACTTTTATAGATGTATTACCCGCATCCACGGTTAATGAATTCATAAAACAAGAATTTTAATTATGATATACAAAGTTATTGGATTAATGTCTGGTTCTTCCTTAGACGGCCTTGATATTGCTTATTGCGAATTCGAAGAAAAGAACAACCGATGGAAGCTTAATAAATCTTTATGTGAAACAGTTACTTATACTGCAGAATTTACACAAAAACTTTCATCATGTCATCGCTTTACCGCTGAGGAATACATACTATTTGATAATTCCTATGGTATATGGATAGGAGAGAAGGTAAATGAATTCATAAGGATAAATCATCTAACACCTGATTTGATTGCCAGCCATGGGCACACCATCTTTCATCAACCAAGCCTTAAAATCACCCATCAAATAGGTGCGGGCGTATCAATTTATGCTATATGCAAAATGCCTGTGGTATCAGATTTCCGGTCTTTGGATGTAGCATTGGGAGGGGAGGGTGCACCACTGGTTCCTATCGGGGATGAAATTTTGTTTAATGCGTATGATATTCGGCTGAACCTTGGCGGTATCGCAAACCTATCCTATTTGAATAAAGATCAGCTGGTTGCTTATGATATTGCTCCTTTTAATCAGGTTCTGAACCATTTATCTAATATAATTAGCCTGGAATATGATAAAAATGGAGCGCATGCCGCTAAGGGAAAATTGAATGATTTTCTATATAAAAAACTTGCTTCGATTAGCCATTTTCAAACAGAATCTCCTAAGTCTTTAGGCAATGAGTGGGTCAGGGCACACATTCTTCCTGTTTTTAAAGATTACAAAGTACATGAATCATTGAATACATATTGCATTTTTACAGCTGATTTGTTTGCTGGTCATTTAAATTCTATTGCTCATAAAAAAGGTAAAACCCAAAAGCTATTAGTTACTGGCGGTGGCACATGGAACGATTTCTTTTTAAACCAACTTAAGCATCGCTTAAAAAATGTGTCGCTTGAAATACCTGAACCTGAGATAGTTAACTTCAAGGAAGCAATAATATTTGCTTTGTTAGGATTACTTAGGTTTCGCAACAAAACCAATATATACGAGTCGGTCACCCATGGATTTGACCATTCGGCAGGAACTTTACATAACAATTTCATAAGACCTAAAACTTAGTCCCTAAATGAAAATGAATGAATTACTAAAAAAATTTGAAAGTAAAAAACCAGAAATTATTTTCCAGTGGAACGATCCGGAATCTGAAGCTGAAGGCTGGGCTGTCATAAATTCTCTGAGAGGAGGTGCAGCCGGAGGAGGTACCAGAATGCGAAAAGGATTAAACCTGCAGGAAGTAATTGCTCTGGCAAAGACCATGGAAGTGAAATTTACCATCTCAGGGCCTTCTATAGGAGGTGCTAAATCCGGTATTAATTTTGATCCTGGAGACCATCGAAAAAAAGCGGTGTTGAAAAGATGGTATAAAGCGGTTACTCCGCTGTTGAAGAATTATTATGGCACCGGTGGTGATCTAAATGTAGATGAAATCCATGAAGTTATTCCAATAACAGAGGGCTTTGGATTATGGCATCCTCAGGAAGGGATTGTAAACGGTCATTATGATCCTCCCAGGCCACAAATGATTCATATGATTGGACGCTTAAGGCAAGGGGTGTCTAAAATATTAGAAGATCAGGATTATGTTCCTACTTCAGACAAGAAGTACACCATTTCAGATATGATCACCGGATTTGGCGTGGCCGATGCGGTAAAGCACTATTATGAGATATGGGGTGGTGACATTACAACCAAAAAGGCGGTGGTGCAAGGGTGGGGTAATGTAGGGTCTACTGCGGCCCTGTATTTAGCTAAATACGGAGTTAAGATTATAGGTGTTATTGATAAAAATGGAGGTATTTTATCAGATGATGGATTAGGTCTTAGTGAGGTTAAAAAGTTGTTTTATGATAAAAAAGGTAACCAGCTAATTTCAAAAGATTTAATACCTTTCAAGGAGGTTGAGAATAAAATTTGGGACTTGGGGGCTGATATATTTCTTCCTGCAGCAGCTTCAAGACTCATTTCAGGAAATCAAGCAAAACGGATGATCAATGCTGGAGTGGAAGTAATTTCTTGTGGTGCAAATGTTCCTTTTAAAGATGAAGAAATCTTCATAGGACCGATAGCCGATTATGTGGATTCATCCATTTCATTAATACCCGATTTTATTGCTAACTGTGGAATGGCGAGAACTTTTGCTTATTTGATGAGTCCTGAAAATGAAACAAAATTAACAGACGAATTAATTTTTAAAGATATTTCCTTTACCATTAAGCACGCACTGTCCAAAATCCATCGACAAAACAATAGTAATGTCAATATTGCTAAATCAGGATTAGATATCGCCTTAAAAGAATTAATGAATTAATGTATTTGGTTTTATGAAGAGTAATGATATATTTAAGCAGTCTAAAAGAATACCCTACAGTATTTCATGCTTAAACCTAGCCTGATTTTCCTGGTAATATTTGTATTGGTAAGTGTTGCCGGTTTTGCACAATCAGCGCATGGTGAAAAGCAAGATCATAAAAAAAATGAACATCTTAAACAAGAAGAGGACTTCAAGGACGCTTTGAATCATGCAGGGGATGAGAATAGCCATGGTGAAGCTTCTCATCATGTCCCCCCCGGATGGACAGTAATACCTTTCATAATGTTACTCCTGATGATTGCCACGGGGCCACTATTTTATGAACACTTTTGGCACAAGAATTACCCAATTATCGCTATTGCATTAGCCATCATGGTCGTGTTATACTATCTATTCGTGCTGCACAATAATCACGGTCCCGTTCACGCGCTGGCTGAATATGTTCAATTTATATCATTACTGACAGGACTTTTTGTTGCCTCGGGAGGCGTTCTTATCAGTGTAGATAAAGCGGCAAGACCACTTACTAATGCTGGTATTCTGCTGATTGGCGCGGTGATAGCGAATGTAATTGGAACAACAGGGGCTTCGATGCTATTGATCAGACCATATATCAGGTTAAACAGATACAGGATAAAACCTTATCATATTATTTTCTTTATTTTCCTTGTCAGCAATATTGGCGGTTGCTTAACACCCATTGGAGACCCTCCACTATTTCTTGGTTTTTTAAAAGGGATTCCATTTTTCTGGACCATAAAACATAATGTTATCCCATGGATATTTGCACTGATTGTTCTTTTGATTGTGTTCGTATTTTTTGATAAGAACAACAAAGCCGACTACAGCTACGGGGAAGAAAAAGAAGAACCAACCAACAAGATTAGTATTTCAGGCATAAAAAATTTCTTCTGGTTAGGGGTAGTGGTTTTATCAGTTTTTCTTGATCCGAATGTTTTTGATTGGGTACCGGCAATTTATTATGACGGGCAAAAATTTTCTTTTATGAGGGAAATTATAATGCTTACAGCAGCTTATTTGTCGTTTAAATTTGCGGATAAAAAAGCGTTGGAGGGCAATGATTTTAGTTTTGAACCCATAAGGGAGGTAGCATTTATTTTCATAGGAATTTTTGGGACTATGATGCCTGCGCTAGAATTGGTTAGCAATTTTGCTCAATCAGAAGAGGGGTCTCAGTTAATCTCGCAAAACACTTTATATTGGGGAACAGGATTTTTATCAGGCTTTCTGGATAATGCCCCTACCTATGTTAATTTTCTAACAGCAGCGCTAGCGTCGGATGGTGGCGACATTAATTCTTACAAAGATGTGTTGGCTTATGCTCGTGGGGGTTTTTCAAATTCAATTATAGAACTGAAGGCAATTTCTATCTCAGCTGTATTTTTTGGTGCGATGACATATATTGGGAATGGTCCGAATTTTATGGTCAAATCAATAGCTGAACAAGTGGGTATTAAAATGCCTTCATTTTTTGGTTACATTGTTCGATTTTCTATTCCTTTGCTCATTCCCCTTTTCATAATTGTCTGGTTAATCTTTTTTGCGTTTAAACCGGTAGGTTAAAGGTTAAATAGTCCATTGTTTAATGATTCCAGCGCGATTTTTTTGTTGACGGTATCAATAAGTACAGTTATGTTATTTTTGCTTCCTCCGTAGGAAATCATTCGCACAGGAATATCTTCAAGGCTAATGAATATCTGCTTACCTAATCCTTTGTTTTCAGCGACAAAATCCCCAACTATACAAACGATGGATTGATGTTTATCAACTTCTATATATCCGTATGGCTCCAGTTCTTTAACTATCTCGGATAAATAGCTCGGGTCATCAATGGAGAGGGAAACAGCAATTTCAGAAGTAGTGATCATATCTATAGAAGTTTTATATTTCTCAAAAACTTCAAAAATCTTTCTTAAAAAACCATAAGCCATCACCATGCGGGTTGATTTTATTTTGATGGCTGTGATCCCATCTTTCACTGCGATAGACTTAATTTTTCCCGGTACTTTCCTGGAAGTAATCAATGTTCCCTGGGATTGTGGGTTTAAAGTATTTTTAATACGTACGGGTATCTGCTTTTTTTGTGCAGGATGAATACAATTAGGATGTAATACTTTCGCCCCAAAGTAAGCAAGCTCACCAGCCTCTTCATAGGATAATTCCGCTATCGGCATGGTGTTCTCAACGATACGGGGGTCGTTGTTATGCATGCCATCAATGTCAGTCCAGATCTGAACTTCATCAGCAAGCACACATGCTCCTATAATGGTAGCTGAAAAATCACTTCCGCCACGATTAAGATTATCAATTAATCCATAATTATTTAGGCAAACATATCCCTGGGTGACTATAATTTCAGCATCCAAAGAATGCAAAATTCCTTGTAACAATTCTCTTGACTCCTCCATTACAGGCTCACCATCTTCCACTCTCATAAAGTCTGAAGCATTGATAAGGTGCGATTTTATGCCTATTTCCTGGTTGTAAATTTTGAATAGGTTGGTCGATACCATCTCTCCCTGAATCAAGATCTCCTTTCCAATTTGTTCATTGTGAACTTTCTCGATTAATTCGTACAGATGCGTCATATATTCATCGATCAGCGCTTTGCCTTGCTTTCTGTAATTTGCAAAATCATACAAGCCACTTACATATTCCTGGTACTTCTCTTCCAGCTCATTTGCAAGTTTTATAGCCTTGCCGGGATTGTTACCTGTTAATTGATCGTTAATATCTGATAGAATATTTGTAACACCAGAAATGGCTGATAACACAATTATTTTACGACCCCCTACACCATGGGTCAGTTGTGCAACGTGCTTCATTCTCTTTGGAGATCCCAAAGAGGTTCCACCAAATTTTAGTACAATCATCTCAATGTTAACATTTTTATGGCGGTAATAGCCGCTTCATCTCCTTTATTTCCATGTTTACCTCCTGCACGGTCAAACGCTTGTTTCATTGTATTAGGTGTCAGGACCCCAAAAATGACGGGTTTTGAAAATTTTAATCCCACCTGTGTGATTCCATGCGCCACAGCATGGCATATAAATTCAAAGTGCCTGGTTTCTCCCTGTATAACACAGCCAAGACAAATGACTGCATCTATTTCTGGTCGCTCGGCTAACCATTGGGCTCCAAGAGTTAATTCGAAACTTCCGGGGACATCCTTACGAATGATATTTTCTTTATCAGCACCTTGAGCGATAAGCGTCTTTAATGCGGCGTTGTACAGTGATTCAGTTACTTCCGAATTCCACTCTGAAACAACAATTCCAAACTTCTTTAATGTTATGTCTTCCAGGTTTTTTTCTGTATAACTGCTTAGGTTTTTCTTTTTGGTTGACATCGCTATATTTCGTTATTTTAAAAAAGAAAGGGGACAAGTTTTAACCCGTCCCCTCATTTCATTTATGCATTAAAAGCGTTTAATTTATCATTATTTTTAATCTGGACATTTGTTTTCGTGCGTCCGTGTATTGTTCAGAATCAAAGTAACTGTCAACAATCTCGGTGTACGCATCAATAGCCTCTTGAATGTTGCCGGCACTTTCGTACGCTGTAGCAGCCTTTGACAGGTAAAGTGGTGTAAAATATTTATTTTCCTTGTAATCAGCGGCTTTCATATAATACGAGGCGGCTTCTTCGAAAGCCTCAAGTTCCATATAGGCATCACCTATTAATGAATAAGCCCTGGCCTGCACTAAATAATCAGAGGCACTAAAATCCTCAAGATATCTGATGGCATTTTCATAGTCTCCAAGCTTTAAATAGGTTGCCCCGGTATAATAATTTGCAAGGTTACCAACTTCTGTATTGCCATATTCGTCTATGATGTCGAGAAATCCAAAATTATTACCATCACCATTGAGGGCTTTCCCAAGGCTGTCAGCTTCGAAATAATAAATAGCAGGGAATACCTCCGCTTGAGCAGCCTGGTTTCTATTGTTCATGTAATATTTGTAAAAAATGAACCCTGCAATAAGAATGGCTATAATTGACCCTAAACCAAGAACGATGCTACGATTCTTGGAGTCTGATAAAAACTCTTCAGCTTTATTATAACGTTCGACCAATGCATCCGGATTCTCTAAAAGTTCATTGGATGATTTTTGCTCTTTCTTTTTACTGACCTTTGTCCTGCCCATGTCTCGTGGTAATTAAAATAGGCGCAAAAATATTCAAAAAAATTAAATTAAAGTTATAATCTTTAATCCATTACATATGGGTAGTCTTCCTGCATATAAACATGCTTGTACGCTTCCTCAGCATCGGGATATGGAGATTCCTCAGCAAACTTGACACAATCCTCGATGGTGCTTTTGATTTTTTTCTCTATTTCTTTGATTTGTTCTTCGGTAGCCATTTCTTTTTCCAGGATGGTACTTTTTACCTTCTCTATGGGGTCTTGGTTTTTATATTCTGCTAACTCCTCTTTTGTTCTGTATTTTGCTGGATCGGACATGGAGTGGCCTTTGTACCTGTAAGTTCTGAATTCCAGTAGATAAGGACCATCACCATTTCTTACCTGTTTGGCTGCTTTATCCACCGCATGATGAACAACCTCAACATTCATGGCATTAACCGGTTCGGATGGCATTAAATACGCATCTCCAAGTTTATATAGATCCGTTACGTTTGAGGTCCTCTTAACCGAAGTGCCCATAGCGTATCCGTTATTTTCAATAACAAATATTACGGGCAGCTTCATGGTCATGGACATATTCAGGGTTTCATGGAAAGAACCTTGTCTCACTGCGCCATCTCCCAGGTAGCACATACATAAATTATCCGTTCCGTTGTATTTTTCTGCAAAAGCGATGCCGGCACCAAGCGGAATTTGTCCGCCAACAATCCCGTGACCACCAAAGAAATTTTTATCTTTGTCAAACATATGCATAGATCCGCCTTTGCCCCTGGAGATACCGGTATCTTTAGCGAACAGCTCTGCCATGATGTATTTTGGGTCAGTGCCCAGGCCTATGGGATGGGCATGATCCCGATAAGCAGTTATGTATTTATCCCCTTCTTTTAAAGCAGACACAGCTCCAGCCACACATGCTTCCTGCCCGATGTACAAATGGCAAAAACCTTTGATCTTTTGGCGGCCATATAATTGTCCGGCTTTCTCTTCAAACTTTCGCATGAGAAGCATGCTTTCAAACCATATCATGTAGGTCTCTTTAGAGAATTGTTTTGTGTTAGCTTTGGATTTTGTTAAGGTTTCAGCCATAATTTTTTTGTTGTAGAACGCTAAAATAACCAAAAAGGGATACAGAAAAAATAAATGCATTTACAAAAGCTTTCATTGAATAATTTCAAAAATTATGTAACATCCGTGCTGGAATTTTCTCCTGACATCAACTGTGTAGTTGGCCCCAACGGAATTGGGAAGACCAACCTTCTCGATGCGATCTATCATTTATGCTTTACAAAAAGTGCATTTAACTTCACTGATCAGCAGAATATATTACACGGACAGCCTTATTACAGTATTACAGGATCTTTTACTGTGGATAACAAATCTGAGGAAATTTTATGCGGATTGAAAAAAGGAACCAAAAAGTTGATCAAAGTAAATAAAGTTCCTTATGAAAAGATCAGCGATCATATTGGTAAATATCCTTGCGTGCTAATCACACCTTATGATAACGATCTAATAAGGGAAGGAAGCGAACACAGAAGGCGATTCTTTGATGGCACCTATTCTCAAATTGATCATATTTATCTGGAAACATTGCTAAAGTATAATGCTTATTTGCGTCAAAGAAATGCTTTGTTAAAAAGCCATTTTGAGGGACATCGTCTGGATAATGACCTGTTGGCCCAATATGACAATCAAATAATCAGATTAGGCGATGAAATATTTAATTGGAGAAAGCTTTTGATCAAAGAATTTGAAGAACTACTCACTCAATATTACCATACGATCTCTGCGCAGAGGGAAATCGTTAGCCTGACATACACTTCAGGTTGCTTTAAAGAGAATTTTAAAGAATTATTCAAAGCTAATATTCGGGAAGATATCTATGCTCAAAGAACGTTACTTGGTATTCATAAAGATGATGTGTCCTTCAAAATCGATGACTATCCCATCAAAAAATTTGGATCACAGGGACAACAGAAATCATTTGTGCTTGCGCTTAAGCTGGCCCAGTATCAAGTAATCAGGGAAAAGAAAGATAAAAAACCATTGCTAATGCTTGATGATATATTCGATAAGCTTGACGACGGGCGAATAGGTCGATTGATCGAGCTTATGGGTTCTGATGCATTCGGACAAATATTTATTACCGATGCCCGCCCTGAACGTTCCAGGCAATTGTTGGCCGGGATAAAAAAGAAGGTGAACTTTATTGCACTGGATGAATAGCTATTCAATTAATCATAGTTGTGTTGAAAATTGTCAATTACTACTATTCTAGGTTTTTTAAATTTTCCAAAGCTTTTAACCCAGAATAGTTATTAGACTTTCTTTTACATGGATAAATCACTTCAAATCAGACACTTAACATGTTATTGGCTCGTCACCATAGCGATGCTATGCCTCCTCGACCTAAGTGCTTGATTTTATGGGCTTTAACCCTTTATGACAAAATTCCAATGACAAATCTGTGTTTAAATTTTCGGTATTTAAAAACCTCAGGGTAGAAGTAGCACATCAACATATTGTTATGTGCTTGTACTAGTTATAAATATCAGAGGAGATAATTCTATTCCTGCCTTTACAAATGTTCTAACACTCATTACTCATTATATGTATTATCTATCCTTCTTTTTAAATGGCTCTAGATACAGAACCGTAATGAAAGAATTGGAGTGTAATTGGCAACGCTTTAACAGACTTTTACCTATTGATTTCTTATATAATATTACGTTTAACATGGACTGAATTTTGATCTTCTAATGCTTTCCTTTATAATTTTTAACCATTAGGAGGGCAATAAAGCTTCCTATGAATGCCAACCCGGCACATAGGTAGCTCACAAATTGATAAACATAGATAAAACTCTTGTTAAATATTAATCTTACAGCCTCAATATTATTTTTTGGGACAACGGATGGAACGGTGGCATCCCCTAAATTTATTGCTTCATTTTGGATGGCGTTTTCTACCGATGCTTCAAAATTGAAGGGTTTAATTTCTTCATCAACTAATTCAAGAAAAATAAAAACTGACCCTGCACCTACGATGGCATTGATCAATGTACCGGCTATTCTTGTAACGCTATTATTCACCCCTGAGGCTATACCGGCTTGATCATCTTTTACCGAACGCATAACTGTGGTAGTCAAAGGAACCACCGTGAAGGCCATACCTGTGGCAAAGAATAATATGCCAGGGAAAAATGTTGTCCAAAAACTACTGGGTCCGGATGTTTGATTAACCATTGCCAACATTATAAAGCCAACCCCAGTAATCAGTGGGCCTATGATTAAGAAATTTCTCCTTCCCCATTTATCTGAAAGAGCACCAATCTTTCTGGCAGATAGTGCCATCACTAAAGTAAAGGGTAAAAATGTAAGCCCGGCTTGTAATTGCGTATAGCCCTGTACCTGTATAAGATTTAAAGAAAGGAAGAGCATGATGGCTCCTAAGGCTGCATATAGAAAGAAGGAGAGAAGATTAACACCTGAGAAACATCGGTTGGAAAATATGTTAAGCGGAACCATGGGTTGACTCACTTTCCTTTCAATCAAAATAAAAATGATAAACGCGAAGATCCCCAAAATTACAGGGACATAACTGTTTGGGTTTGCTATGCCAGCTTCCGGTACATTTAAAAATCCAAATGTAAGCGCCGCCAGACTAAAAGCTAATGCAGTAGCACCAAACCAATCAATTTGATGATTATCTCCACCTTCTCTGCTCTCCGGTACTTTAAACTGCAGTGTGAGGAATGTAAGAATTCCCAGGGGTATATTGATAAAAAAAATCAATCGCCATAATCCCATATCGGCCAATGCTCCCCCAATTACCGGGCCTCCTATGGTAACTAAGGTTGTGGTGGCTGACCAGGTGCCTATGGCTTTGCCTTTCTCCAGATCAGAAAATGTTGCAGATATTATTGATAAACTGCCTGGTATCATTAAGGCACCACCCAGTCCCTGCAGAGTCCTGAAAATAGTGAGTTGGCCGATAGTATCCGATAGGCCACAAAGTGCAGAGGCAACGGTAAAGATTAGTATACCCCATTTAAATATCATTACCCGGCCCAATTTATCACCCAGGCTACCGCCAACGATGATCAGCGATGCTAACATGACCAAATAGCTATTCAATACCCAAAACAAATCGGTTCCCGCAGCAGTAAGGTCTTGTTGAAGTGCAGGTAGCACAACATTAAGTGCGGTAGTATCTATAAATGCCATAGAGGTGGCAATGATGCAGGAGCTTATCGTCCATTTACCTGTATTGCTTGATAGCTTATAGTAATGTTTCTCAGTGGTCACCGGAGGGATGTGTCTTATAAATGAACAAGAATAACTAATATAAAGCTTTGGCCTGCCATTTTATCAAAATGATTATATTTAGTTAACTCCCTATAAATTATCATTCCACTTTAGGCATCGAATCAATAGCTTGAAAATTGATTTTTAAAATATAATAACATGAAATTTTTTATGCTTTTATGGGGTATTTTAGGAATAGTAAGTGCACTTAACTATATATTTATCACATCTGATGAAGACCCGGACCATCCCGCTTTTAGTGATTTAGCTTTAAGAACCGATAACTTATTGAAATACGCCAAGGAGGATATCTCCAAAAATTATTATGGCACCAGTCTGGTGCATATTGAAAAAGCCATAGAGATGATGGAGGAAATTGAAACTTACGCTGATCAAGCCAGTGATGTTGCGATAGAAAATGCTATTCGATACCTGGAGCTTTTAGAAAAAGAGATCGTTCATGGAAATGTTGTGGATAGTAAGGTCAATCATGCTTTTGCTAATGCTTTGAATGCTCTGGCTTATGCCCACTTAAGAATATCCGAACATTGTCTTGACATTCAGGATCACAATGCGGCTGTAGAGGCACTAAAATATGCTATAGAGCACATACACAATGCCATGCACTATTCTAAAGGAAATGAAAAGGATGTAGAAATGCATGTTCTCAGAGAAATCGATTCCTTAATGTCGCTAGAGTATATTGATCCTGATTTATTTAAAGAAAACTTACACAGGCTTTTGACAGAATTGGATACCTGCCTGGTACATGTTCAATGATTATCACGTAGGATGTGGCATTTTGGTGCCTGGAACTATGCATTAGTCGAAGGGGATATTGACAATTCTGGGTTAAAATATATCCTATTATTAAATTATTAAATTATGTGGGATAATAATAATGAATGATCATAACATCATAGTGGATCTGTTGAATAATTTTTCTAGTCAACATAAAAATGTTTCCCGGAAAATCAATTGTGTCTTTAGTGATGGCAGGAATAAGATCATGAACCAAATAAAAGTTTATAATGATACCAACCGTCGAACGATGGGTACTTTCACATACGATACAACCACAGGTATAACCCAATGCTTTTTTTATAAAGGATTAAGAAGTCATAAACCAGAAAATATTGTGGATGTTCTATTGGATATGATCAATCACTCGAAAGAATAGATTGTATTATAATTTTCGAGCGTCCCGAATATATTTTAATCCAGTTAATTACCCCTTCAATGTATCAAAACGCAAGCATAAAAAGTAATTCAACATTACTTTTCAAAAGTTTTTGAAAATATTGTATATTCAAAAAACATTTAATTGCTGTTCGTGTTAATCAAGCATGGAAACAGTATTTACTAATAGGAAAGCAGTGAGATGGTTGCTATCATTTATTGGAGTAATCACTGCGATTTTAATTTTTATTTAAATATTAACAATAACAAATCATGAACACTAACAATCTTTATTTTAAAGCACTTGAAAAAAAGTATGAAGCTCAAATAGCAGAAGCTACCGCCATTCTTGATACCTATTTTAACAGTACTGTGGGTATTGGTGAACACTCTGAGTTGTTGGAAGAATTTGATAAGCATATGGAAAACCTATCCAATGCTGAAGATAAGCTGGAGAAGCTCCATAAGTATTTTAACAAGGAGCAAAATGTCCAGGGTCAGCATACCATTGGACAGATCAAACAAAAGCAAACCTTTAATTGATTAATTGTCGTGACCAGGGACTTTCGTTAGTCCCTTTTTTATTTTGCTATAGTAAAGGTGACTATCGTTCCTTCCTTTTTCTCTGATTCGATTTGAATATTTCCTCCTAACACCTTCACAACCCTTCTGACGTTTGTGAGCCCAATGCCTATTCCGGTCTCTCCGTATCTGCCCACTGGGTTAAGCACTTTATACAAATCAAACACATGGTTTAGTTCCTCTTCGTCAATTCCCGGTCCATTATCAGATACGAAAAACTCATAAAACCTTTCCTCTTCGTTGCCACCAACCTCAATGTGGGCATATACCTTGTCGTTATGTCTTATGGCATTAAAGATAAGTTCCATCAGAATTTTCCTTAACAAGGTATGATTAGCATAGATATCTGATATATTGAATAAAAAATCTATCTGATAATCATCAACCAGTGGATAGATGGCACTTAAGTCTTTGACAAGATTACTGACGGGAAAATTGGTTTTGTTAATCGGGTCTATTGAATCCAGTTTTGAATAATCCATAAGACCTTCTACTTGCCGGGATAATTTTTCTGATAAAGCCTGAATTTTTTTAAGCAATATTTTAGCGTCATCATCCAGGATACTTTCATATTCATTGATAAATTTTTCATAGGTCGTATTTATCATTTTCAGGGGGGAGTTTATATCCACAGCAGTGACCTGGGCAAATCGCTCTAATATTTTATTTTTTTCCTCAAGTCGGTTATTCAGTAAGCGAAGTTTGTAAGTGCTCTTTCGTAATTCTAATAACTTCATTGTTTGATGGGCCAGTACTTCCAGGCTTTGCCTTTGGCTTTCTGTAAGTTCCCTTGGTTCCCTATCAATGATGCAAAGTGTGCCCAACGTATACCCATTTTTATTGATTAAAGGAACAGCAGCATATAAGACGATGTGTGGATATCCGATGACTAAAGGGTTGTCGTAAAACCTTGCATCTTTTCTTGCATCCTGAACAACAAAATAATCATCTTCTCTGATAGCATGGGTACAGAAGGAATGTTCTTTGGGTGTTTCATTGATCGTTAATCCATAATGCGACTTAAACCATTGCCTTTTGTTATCAATTAATGAAATCAGTGAAATAGGTGCTTCGCATATCTGGGATGCCAATGTCGTTATATTATCATAGTCATTATCCGACATGGTATCCAGTATGTTGTATGATTCAAGTGCTTTTAGACGTTCAATTTCACTTGGTTGATCCATCATAGGCGTCCTGATTGTTAATACAATTTAATCCTTAAAAACTTTTCTGTAATCTAATCCAGCAATATATCTTTAAGAAAATCTTCTATTTATTTTGCCCAACCGGGACCGTCACACCCAGCCATGGAAGAGCCACTGTTATACCTTCAATTATCGGTATTAATAATCCATAGTCAAGGGCTACACCCGGCCATTTTGTTCTTCCACCAAAGGATATGGTAGCAAACAACTCACCTTCACTGATAACAAAAAAATTATCATTAACAAGATAACTTTTCTGACTGATCTTTTTTGTGCCTCCAATAGTTATGGCTGGTATATCAACAATTTCACCCTCCAGGTAGCCATAGTTTAACCCAATACTTAAGTTATTGGTCCGATTACCAAAGGTCACAGTGCTGTTAATGAAGCCAAAAGTACCACCACTACCGACAACAGTTCCAACGGACACACCAGTAGAGAATGTCACATTACCTTTGGTAGGGAATGAAAACTTAGGGTTGAAGAGCACAGGTGTCGGAGCTCCAGCGAACAGGAAATTCGGTACCAAACCCAACCCAAAGCTAAAATGGTTTGTCAATCCAACGGATAATTGATTATACAATATGCCAACATTTCTGTACTGAACCTCACCCTTCCTTAAGGCATAAGCATTAGATGAAAACAAATAGCCGGTAATGGTAAATTGTTTGTCGGTACTGTCTCGTGTAGCGACCTTTACTTTTTTTGGCCTGAGGTCCTTTTTGTTGGCTTCACGAATGGTTAAGATATCGTCAACGTTGATGGTTATCGTGCCAATGGAAACGGTCTTAACTTTTATTTCCTTAACACCACTTTCTATAATCTTTCCTCTGTACACATTTCCATCAGATGTTTCAATAATGTAAATGGGTATTTCATCATTCTCATCATCCTGGCAATAGAGTGTCCCATGGATAAATAGGGATAATAACCCCAGGATTGAAATTAGTTTGCCCATCATCCGATAAATATAGGAAAATGTCGCTTTGATTATTCATATCAAATCCTTTTATATAAGGATTTTGTAATTGGTTTTTTGATTGGTATACACAATTTTTTAATGATCAGTTAGGCATTTTCTATCTTTTCAATGGTTTGACGCATCGCTTCAAATTCCGAATACCCGGGACTTACTTGATAAAGATTTTTATTAGACCTAAATAATATGCTGGGATACCCGCGAACACCCCATTTTCTGTTAAGTCGAAATTCATGTTCTGTAATATGTTTTACTTCCTGGCTATTGAAGTGGTCAAGAAATGACCGGTATGGGATATCAAAAATTGAACATACAGACCTGTAAAATTCCGGATCGCCCGGATCTTCATTTTCCACGTAAAATTTGCGGGTTACTTCTTCATAAAACGCTAAAGCATAATTTTCCATCCATTTCCTACTTGCGACAACAGCTCGACAAGGCGGCTCAGTATCATAGTTGAAGTCTTCTTTTTCAAATAATTTATAGCCAAAAGGTTGGCCACTTCTTTTGTTTACCTCTTCCCAATGGTGTTTTAAAAAAGTTTTCATCCGGTCATTCCAAAGATCTCCGCCACCTGGCCTTAAACCACCAACAACTATCGTAAAGTTATATTGAGGATAATGATCCTTTAATTTCTTTATTTCATTGGATATTCCCCAGCACCAGGAGCACATAGGATCTCCGACATAGATGATTTCCTTATCACTGTCTTTTTCAATAACCTTCATCTGGTTATCTATATCAATAGGATGACATGTGCCGGTTTTGGGATCACAAGCAAATTTTTTTTCAGTCATAAATTTCCAACATATAGGTCGTAGGATAGGTCTGAAGGAAATGTTGACCTTCAGCCTCCAATTCATACAACAATTAAAAGTTTTAAAACAATTACACTAAACGAAAGGATAATAATAAAAACAAAGACTTATGAAAAAATTATTATTTCCATTCATTCTATCCGCATTGCTCATGAGCAATGTTGTTTTAGCTCAAAATAAAAATATTGTTGAGCTTGCTGTTGGTACTGAGTCCCTTTCGACTTTGGTTACGGCTGTAAAAGCAGCTGATCTGGTACAGACCCTTAGCGGTGACGGACCTTTTACGGTATTCGCACCCACTAATGAAGCCTTCGGTAACCTGCCTGATGGTACCTTAGAAATGTTATTAAAACCTGAAAACAAAGATAAATTAGTAGCAGTATTAACTTATCATGTTGTTTCAGGTAAGGTGAAATCAACAGACCTTAAAAATGGTATGAAACCTGAAACCGTGCAAGGTGAAAAGATTTCTGTCGATTTATCAAGCGGCGCAAAAATCAATGATGCTAATGTTGCTAAGGCTGATATTATGGCCAGCAACGGTGTGGTACACGTCATCGATAAAGTGATTCTTCCTCCATCAATGATGTAAAAAATTATCAGATTGTCTCGAAAGAATTTTCAGGATTCCTTACGGATATTTTTTTGCTTTTGGGACAATCATCTTTTCTTCCTTTCGCATCATATATCCTCTAAATCCATAGTTTTCATTTATAAGGCAATTTCCCTTTTGACCCCCGCAGCGAATGGATCTATCATCTCCCGTTACCCACTTTAAGCCTGGTATTTAACAATAAATAGTCCTGTACAGGGCATATTTTTATCGTTCATCATTGAAAAGCATGCATTAATATTCAATCATTTCATAATGGTCTTCGTTTTAACATTGTGAGAAAAATCATCCATATCGATATGGATGCATACTATGCATCGGTAGAACAATTGGACAACCCCGATCTGAAAGATAAACCCATCGCTGTTGGCGGCTCTGCTAAAAGAGGGGTGGTTGCAGCCGCCAGTTATGAAGCCAGAAAATTTGGTGTGCGGTCTGCATTGCCTTCAGCTAAGGCGGCCAGGCTCTGCCCTAATATCCAGTTTATAAAACCAAGGTTTGACCGGTATAAAGAACTCTCCGGCCAGATCAGGGAGATCTTTTTTGACTATACCGATCTGGTTGAACCGTTATCATTAGATGAAGCTTATCTGGACGTAACTATAAATAAGATTGGTGCTACTTCAGCCATGTTCATAGCCAAAGAAATAAAGCAACGAATAAAAGCAGAGACGGGCTTAATTGCCTCAGCAGGTATTTCATTTAATAAATTCCTGGCCAAAACCGCCTCAGATCTGGATAAGCCGGATGGCATGTATGTGATATTACCCGAAGAAGCCGAGGACTTTGTCGCTAAATTACCGGTTCATAAGTTTCATGGCATCGGCAAGGTTACTGCGGAGAAAATGGTAAAAGCCGGGATTTTTACTGGTAAAGAATTGAGAAATAAGTCATTATCAGATCTTACCTTGCGTTTTGGTAAAGCAGGTAAATATTACTATGATATTTCAAGGGCTATTGATAACCGGGAAGTTCAACCTAATAGAGAAAGCAAATCGGTGAGTGCGGAGCGGACTTTCGAAGACAATCTTTATACCTTTTCTGATGCTTACAGAGAATTAGAGCGTATCGCCAAGATATCTTACGATCGGTATCTGAGAAGTGGAAAGCAAGGTTCAACCATTACCATAAAAGTAAAATATGGTGATTTTACCCAGATAACCAGAAGTAAGTCAGTTGATTCAAAAATTAATGAAGAGCAAAATTTTGTGGAGATAGCCAAATCTTTATTCAATGATGCACTCCTTAGGGAAGAAGGTATTCGGTTGCTCGGTGTGGGTATTTCAAATTTTAAAACAGATGACGAAGTAGCAAAACAACTTACCCTGAGGTTTTAGGCATGTCTCTTTTGATGAGAAAGATCAAGTCTTAGAATTTCAAAAGTCATTAATAATATAACTACATCGTATCAACTTAATTCTCGATATATTAGAAATTAATGTCATGAAAAGTTTAAAGAGACTATATCCCCTTTTGATCATATTTATGGGCTCTTGCGGAGAGGATGAAAGTTTTAATAACCAATTCACAGATGAAAGGGATGGTTCAGTTTATCGGGCTATTACCATTGATGATGATACCTGGATGCAGGATAACCTAAGGTACAAAGGTGGTGGTATTGGTTGGGTCTACAATAATGATCCAAACCTGGAGCAGCAATATGGGCGAATGTATAGCTGGGATATGCTGGCAGATATTTGTCCGAAGGGATGGAGATTACCCACAAAGGCTGAGTTAGAAAAGTTATCCACAGCTATCAATAGCGATAATAATCGGTCTGATTTTCTGGTTGCAGGTGGTTTGAGGCAAAATGAAGAAGAACCGGAGCAATATGTTGGACTCACAGAATTTCAAATGATTGATCTGGCAGGTTTTTATTGGTCTGCAAGTGAAATAGAATGAAATAAAAGCCCATTTCTTATATTTTGATGCAGAAACAAAAGAGACATCCGTTAACCCCATAAATAAAGAAGTTGCCATCTGCGTAAGGTGTATAAAAGAATAGGTATGCCATGGCTTGGGAGGTTACTCACTAAATTTATGCTTATTGTAATACATAAATGGGTCAGAAATCATAAGGAGAACCTAAAATGAATATCATCAGGTTTATCTGAACGATGAACCCAAATCTATTCATTAGCTGTTTAGATCCACACTGTCCTCTGCTCCAGCCTGCCTTCAAAGGCCACCCGCCGGCCAGGCCTGCCACCCTGTACCCAATCGTGGTTTTGGCCCGGCTCCCAAGGCCAGGGACCATAGGCTGTGCAATACGGGCAGGGCAGGCACTGAAAATAATGAACCAGGATTATGCTTGTGATCGCTTTTCACTATGGGCCAATGAAGTCTGAATGACTAGATCTTATACGATCCTTTTCCTTAATTTCTTTTTTTCTGAATGTTGCTTCTTTTTATTCAACCGGTCCTGGATGGCTGCTTTACCTGGTTTGGTAGGCTTTCTTTTCTTTTTGGTAGTAAATGCCCTGGCCAGCAATCGATCTAATTTTTTTATTGCCAACATCTTGTTGTTCAACTGAGACCTTTTGCTTTCTTCAGTGATGATCAATTGACCATGTTTATTCATTTTATTGCCGGCTTTTGTTGCGATCATTGCCTTTTGAATGTCTGACAGTACCTCCGAGTTATACACATCAAAATACAGTTGTACTTTGGTTTCAACTTTATTGGCATGCTGACCACCTGGCCCACTACTTCTGGCAGTTGTAAATTTTATTTCATTGATCAGGTCATTTGCTGTTATTCCTCCGTACTGTCTCATAATAATTCAACAAGTCAATGGGTTCACTGTTAGAACAGCTACTATAAAATTTTAACTATGTTCATTTTCAAATAAAATTATGTATATGAAGCCAGGAGCATTATCAATGAGCTAAGTGTAAAAGGCCTATCCGTTTCCGGTAAATTTTATGAAAACTTAGGTTTTCAGGTTAATGTAGGTAATGAGGAAAAACATACCTGATCATGAAAAATGGCGATGCATCTTTCGATGGTGTAAGAGACATACAAAAGCACTTGAAAGCAAAACAGGTAACCCTTCAGCAGGAAGCTGACGAATCTATATTAGGAACGGCAAGTATCTCCCTGATAAATCCTGATGGCAATGCCATTCCGTTTGATCAGCATGCTTAGGCAACCTTAAACTGATTTAGCCGAGCCCTTTACCAAAAGCATTTTTTGAAGGCGTTTTTTTGCCTTATCATTAAAAACTATTATGTAAAGTAGTATGAATACGCCGCTAATGTGATGATAGATGCTCACTCTGATCTAAAAATTTTTTGCTTGTGGACGATACACCATCAATATTTAAATCGGCATAAAATCTTGTACAAGATTAGTTTTAGCATAGATTTTTAATGATCTCCTCGTGGTCTCAGGCTGGAAATATTAATCCTCCAAGGTCTGATGAATTAATCATTAATATTGACATATAGGATTTAATCAAACAAATAACTTTTAAAGTCACTTAAACAATAAGGAAAGACATGCTGATGCTAATACTTTTTTGTCTTTGGTTTAATCAGCCACATATGATATAAACAATACCTGTAAAAAAACTAACACAGCGAAAAAAGTCAAACATGAAAAAAATCTTAAAAAAAGCGGAATGGTCTGTATTATACCACCAAATGACCTCCCTTGTGCCTGAAGCATTTGACGCGGACAAGCAACCACTCAATCTACTGGATGGAGAGTGGCAAAACTCTGGTAACCAAAGACTGTATACTTCATGCCTCGATGGTACCCAGCTAGGATACTATCCTAATATTGATCTGGATACGTGTAAGCAAGCAGTAGCCTACTGCGCAAAGGAAGCCAAGGGTTGGGCTGGCATAGCACTGGATAAACGTAAAGAAATGGTTCAAAATACACTCTTGGACCTGCGGAATCATGAGCAACTCATTGCCTTCTTATTGATGTGGGAGATTGGCAAACCTTACGATCAAGCCTTGGATGATGTGCAGCGATGTATTGATGGCGTTCAGTGGTATGTAGAGAACATAGAGGGGATGCTGGGAAACAGAAAACCAATAGGGGTGGTTTCTAACATTGCCTCATGGAATTATCCCCTATCTGTATTGGTGCATTCAAGCCTGGTACAAGTGCTCTGTGGCAATTCAGTAATCGCAAAAACTCCTTCAGATGGAGGCTTATTTTCTCTTACCGTCAGTTTCGCCTTTGCGAAAAGAAATGGGCTGCCGGTAACTCTTGTGAGTGGATCGGGAGGGGCTTTGAGCGATGCGCTAGTCAAAAACGAACACGTCGATTGTTTAGCTTATGTTGGAGGCAAGAGTAATGGACGAGATATTGCTGCCAGCATGTACGACCGTAATAAACGCTACATGCTGGAAATGGAAGGGGTCAACGCCTATGGTATATGGAACTTTAGCAAATGGGATAATCTTTCCAAACAACTAAAATCCGGTTTCAAATATGGAAAACAACGCTGTACAGCTTATGTCCGATTTGTTATCGAGCGATCGTTATTTCCAGATTTCTTGGATATGTATTTGCCCATGCTTAAGTCATTGAAATATGGACACCCTTTATTGGTAGAGGAGGGACAAGACGAGCCGCCCCAATTGGATTTCGGGCCGTTGATTAATGGTAAAAAAGTAGAAGAAGTGGATTTCATGTACCATGATGCCATTGGAAAGGGGGCGGTTTCATTGTTCAAGGGGAAAATTAATCTACTAGATTTTTTACCCCATCAAGACTTATCCAGTTATTCCCCTCCGGCAGCTTTGCTCAACATACCTAAAAATTCAAAACTGTACCATAATGAACCTTTTGGGCCACTGGACAGTATCGTTTTGGTAGATTCTGTAGAGGGCTTGATTAGTGAAATGAATATTTCTAACGGTAGCTTAGTTTCTTCCATCGCATGCGACGATTCCAATGAAGCAGCCAGTATTACCAGTCAGTTGCGAGGATACAAGGTAGGCGTCAATAAGCAACGCTCCCGCGGCGACAAAGAGGAATCCTTTGGCGGCATTGGTGAATCATGGAAGGGATGCTTCGTGGGAGGCAGGTATTTGGTAGAATCGGTCACACAAGGTGAGCCAGGAGAACGACTGTACGGTAATTTCCAGGAATACACCTTATTACCTAAAAGGGATTAAGGGTATGTGAGCACACGAGTTACGGTTTTGCAGTTTTTCAGAGCCTCCGTTAAAAGTTTTATTTAGGTTTGGAGGCCAACTTAAACGGGTTGAGAACAAAGTTGATAGGATTGATCCAGGTTTGAGAAGTTCCAGTTAGTTTTGCTTTGATCTGGTTGAGGAACAATTCTTGTTTGGTAATACCGATACGACCCTCAATTGCATTTCTTTCAGCAAACTCTTTTCGTTCTTTCGCTTTTGGGAAGCAGTTTTCTTAATTGTATTACCTTTAGAGATAACGGAGAGTTTGATGTGATTTTCACCACAACATGTTCGATTGCTGGCGTAGATTTTATCTGCTTGTCAGCTCCGGGAAAGCACCAAATAGTAGTTTGTAGTCTGCTGCTTTTGCTTTCAGTGATTGCACTCATTATAGCAGACTTAACTCAGTGCGCTGGCTTTCAAGCAGCTATCCATTAGTGAAAAATTCAATTTTGAGCCGAATTCTACAAATTGCCCTTGTTTTCCATGAACCATTGAGTGTATCAGTGGTTTAAAATTTCTCACAATACTATCTAAGATAAGACTTTTCTCTGCAATTTTCCCTTAAGAATTGAACCAATGGATGAGGCAGCAGTGGCAGCTGAACCGGATATCTCAAGTGCCGCTTAATTATTAGAAAGTAAATTATGCACTAAAAACATCTGATGTTTTTTTTATTGAACTAATAGGAGATTTATAAATTACTAATAAAAGTTTAGTCTAAAGTTATTAACCCTTGCTTAAACCCAGAATTGTCATTAGACTTTCTATTACATGGTTAAATCACTTCAAA
>CAYSCZ010000009.1:0-72806 GCA_964429655.1 uncultured Roseivirgaceae bacterium | reverse complement strand
CTCGACCTAAGTGCCTGATTTTTTGGGCTTTAACCCTTCATGACAAAATTCCAAAGACAAATCTGGGATAATTACCGAGATTCATAACCACCTTTCCCAGCTCCAGCCCAAAATCATACTGTTTCATGGTGCAGTTTGAGGCATTTGGACCAATAACACCAACAAACATATTGGATTAAACAGAACTGTTGGTCTTAACAATAAATTCTTCTATTTCTTCTATTTTAATACGGCCTTCGTAAAAAGCTTTTCCAAAAATAACGCCATATACGCCCGTATCGGCCAATCGATAGAAGTCATCTATATTTCTGATTCCCCCGCTTGCGAAGAGGCATAGATCCGGGAATCTTTTAACGACATTGGTGTATAAATCAAGCGCCGGCCCCTCCAACGTCCCATCTCTGGAGATATCAGTAGTTTTGGCATATTTCAACCCTCTTTCATGGAAATATTCTATATGTTCGAAGAGGTCGATTTTGGTGTCTTTTTGCCAACCACCAACCCGAATAAGTCCGTTAAGGGAATCCGCCCCAAGTGCTATTTTTTCTCGGCCATATGACATTAACCATTGTACAAACAGGTCACGATTATATACAGACATGGTAGCAGAGGTAACACTTTCAGCACCGGATTCGAAAGCTTTGGTCACATCCCCATCGGTATGAACACCACCGGCAAAATTTATTTTTAAATCTGTATAGCCGCTAATTAATTGCATGGTGTCCTGATTAACTGCATGACCCGTCTTTGCACCTTCCAAATCAACCAGATGGATCCTCTTTATTCCATGGTCTTCAAAACTTTTAGCTACATCGAGGGGACTAACATCATAGATTTTCTCTGATGCGTAATCACCCTGGGTCAACCGTGTGGTTCTGCCCTTAATAATTGCTATGGATGGGACAAGATACACTTAAATTCTTTTTAAATCTTCAGGTAGTAAAGCTATATGATAGTGGTGAAAAATTCCGTTTTTCTATGTAATCCAATTGTGAAAATACTAACATCAGGAAACATTCACAAGTTTAAAACCGTGTCCATGGACTGTCAGGATCTGTATATTACCATCCTCTTTTAAAATTTTTCGGAGCTTTGCAATATATACATCCATACTGCGGGCATTGAAATAGCTATCATCCAACCATATTTTTTTTAAGGCAAGACTTCTGTCAACAGTCTTATTAAAATTTTGACAGAGAAGGTATAACAGCTCATTTTCTTTTGATGTTAGCTTAACCGTCTTTGAGGGTGTAGTTATGGTTCGGTTATCGTACTGGTAATAAAATCGGCCAAAATTATATTCTTTCTTGCTGTAGTGCGCACTTTCTGTCCTTTTTAAGATAGCTTTTACCCGCAAGAGTAACTCCTCCATACTGAATGGCTTGGTAATGTAGTCATCGGCACCTATTTTCAGGCCCTCAACCGTGTCGGATTTCATAGATTTGGCCGTTAAAAATAGTAGTGGGATATTTTGATCCATCGCTCTTATTTCCCTGGCCAGGGTGAAGCCATCCTTCTTAGGCATCATAATGTCGAGAATGCAGAAATCAAATTTTTCCGTTTTGAATTTTTCCAACCCCTCTTCACCATTTTTGCAAAGTGTGGTTCCGTATCCTTTAAGTTGAAGATACTCGGTTAATATTTTTCCAAGGTTGTCATCATCCTCCACAATTAATAGATTGTGTTCACTCATAGAGGGAAATATATTTTAAATGTACTGCCTTTATTTATTTCGCTTTTAACCTGTATTTGCCCCTGATGAGCCTCAACCATATTTTTCACATAGGCCAACCCTAACCCAAATCCTTTAACGTCATGAAGGTTGCCCGTTGGTACGCGGTAAAACTTATCAAAGATTTTGCTTTGTGTGTCATAGGTCATACCTATGCCATTATCCTTAATGGCAATCTCTATTCCATCAGAAACATTTTGTGTTTCTACGATAATCCGGGGTTTATCAGGACTGTATTTGTTAGCGTTATCAAGCAGGTTGTAAATAATGTTGGTCAGGTGCATTTCATCACCTGATAGTTCAGATACTTTAGCATTTAGCTTTTTCTCTATTTTCCCGCTTCTTTGGTCGAGTTGGATTTTTATATTCTTTAATGCCATTTCTATGATTTTATGAAGATCAACCTGGTCATTTTTCAGTTTAAAGTCATTTCGTTCAACTACGGCTATCTCAAGTACCTTTTCTACTTGTCTTGATAAACGGGTATTTTCCTCTCTGATCATGCTGATATATCTTTTATTTATATCTGCATTAATAGACAGTTCAGGGTCTTGCAGGGCTTCCGTTGCTAAAGAGATGGTTGATATTGGTGTTTTAAGCTCGTGGGTCATGTTATTAATAAAGTCATTTTTTATCTCGCTGAGTTTTTTTTGCTTGAGTATGGTTTGAATTGAATATGCAAAACAAAAGAGTATGATCAGAACCAAAATCACGGAGGATGTTAATGGAAGCCAAATTTTTTGCAACAAGTAGCTACTTTTATCCGGGAAATGAACCATTAGCTGACTTTGGTCTCCGATGATATTATTCGGAAAAAGGCTGGTCTTCAGCTCGCTTGTTTTAAGTTCGGTTTGATCTGAATTTTTAGAATGGAAAACCATTTTGTTCACACTGGGATCTACCACACCGTAAATAAATTCCAGATCAATACCCTTATTGCTAAGTTCAAATTCCAGCAGGGAATCCAATTCTTTTGCATTTATACGATCGGCAGTCTTGCCTTTCCCATTTAGTAATTCGTGAATTACCACCTGGACCATAGCAGATTTTTTGGCAGCATTTCTTATCTTTTCTTCAATAAATTTAGAGTTAGCCAGCTCATCCAGGTTTTTTTCCAGCTTAAACACTGCTTTATCGTAACTTCTATTTTCAGTCTCGCTTATCAGGTCAAGATTATTTTTGGCACTGGATTCAAAGTAGAAGCTGATATCATAGGGTAATTGAAGGGTAGAATCAATATCAGACAGGCTTATGATTTTTTTCTTGAAAGAACTTTCATAAACTTCTAGTGAGTTTTTTCCTTTTTTTGATATCCCATGCCATTTAAAATTGGAATTGAAATTGTCGTAGGCTGCATGAAGGGCTTCCCTTTTTTCCAACTTTTCGGCGACCCTGTTGAGTGCAAAAAGAACATCTTTCCTAAATCTTTCCTCATTGGCTTTGGTAGCACTGTTAATCCAATAAAACTGAAAGATAATGAGTCCACTCAAGGCCAGACCCATTAATAAGATTACAAGGCTTAACCGTTTTCTTTTCATTGTTATTTGACTAACGAATTATAACGAAAATAAGTAGGGTTGGATTACTTTTCATTTATTCATCGCATCAATGCCAATTTACAATAAGCCAGGAGTAAAATAATTTATTTAACCTGAATTATGCAATAGGAATCGTGATGAAGGCATAAAACGCAAAGAAAGAGGTACTTATGTTGATGAGGCATAGCATCGCTATGGTTATTCAACAAGTTGACGGTAAGTGCCTATTTCAAAGTGTTTTATGTCTGGAATAGATTTTATATTGCATATTTCAGGTTTAACCTATTTTAACCATTAAGGCTGATAAATAGGTATATAAACCTCAAAGATTGTTTCCCCTGGTTTTGAATTGACACTGATCTTACCATTATGATTTTCTACAATCCTTTGAACGACACAAAGTGCAAGACCGGAGCCTTTTTCAACGCCTTTAGTCCTAAAAAAGGGATCAAATATTTTCGCCTGAATTTCATCAGGAATTCCGGGGCCATTATCGTTAATTTGGGAATGAAATCTGGGGGTATCTTTCCGTCCAACACGTCGAGATCATCCAGGGATACGCCGCCATTAACCAGGATCTCCGACGAGCTCAAATTTTTCTTCTACCCCATGCGCTTCCAGCCAATTAACCAACTCATCCTCTTTTTCACTTTTTTCGACCATGGTTAATTTTCCAGGCTGTCCCAGTTCACATTTTGCGGTAATCAGTTCTGTCACTGCTTTTAACTGATCACTATTCAATCTGGTATCTAACATTTTACTTGCAACCAATGACAATTGCTGAATTTTTGATCTTAAAGTTTGAGAGGTCCTGTTAATTGCGGAAGCCGGATTATTAATTTCATGAGCCAGACCTATGGTAACTCCTTGATCTTAATATTTCGAAAGGCAACTTCTCCACCATATTCCTGTATGCTTATTTTTCCTGTTTTTGCGGTGCCAAACTTGGGCCAGTCGGAGAAACCGGAATTAGCTATCATTTTTTCCCACTCCGGTCCATGGACAGGAAAGCGGACCACCTCATCATCATTGAAAATGACATACCCCAGGTTCACTTTGTGATCAATATGAATTAAAAAATGATTCCACTCACCGGCAGGTTTGCTCACCACTTTTTTAGGGGCCATCAGACCATATAAAGATCCGGCACGATTTATATCACCCCGTTGATTAATATACTCTTCCCAGTTATCATCCAAAATTTGTATCTCAGGCCCTGTTTCGTAAGGGTATTCATATTTTTCATTCTCTATAACACCCCAAAAAATCCCTGAATTGCCATGCTTTGCAATCATCCACTCAATTGACAACTCAAAATTGGTAAATTTTTTATCGGTTACCAGACTGGCATTAGAAGGCTCATTGCGTAGCTCCGGGTCGTAAGCTACAACACCATTTTCCACGTACCAACCATTGTATTTATTTCCTTTTCCATACACATGCCATCCCTCCATGGTTTCTCCATCAAATAGTTGTACCCATCCATCATCTTCAGACTTGCAGTTTAGGAGTAAAAAACTTAGCAGTAAAAAACTTAAAAAATTTATCTTCATGTCTGAGAATTATTAATCCCCCTAAAGTAGTTAAATATACCAGAGATGATCAATAATATAGTGAAATCAATCTTAATTATGGCTAATTCTATTTTCAAGTTATTGGTATTTTGTTCTCTTTTTATTCTCATTGATTGTGGGAAAAAAAAGGATACCTCTGATGGTTTTAGTTTTAATAAAAAGTCAGAAAAAACAATGAAAAGTAAGCAAAAGATAAAAGCATCTGAGAGCGTTGACCTGGAGAACAAAGGTATTGGTCCAGTTAAATCGGTATCATTTAATCAACATGTGGACCGGGCATTGGTTGATGAGGGAAAAGCCTTATATGAAGAAAAATGTACTATTTGCCACAAAATAGGGGAAAAATTTATTGGCCCGGCACCAGACGGTGTGCTAAAGCGAAGATCTCCGGAGTGGGTAATGAATATGATCCTGAATCCGGAGGTAATGCTGAAAGAAGATCCACTGGCCAAAGATCTTTTTATGGAATACAACGGCACCCCGATGTCAAATCAGGGATTGAGTGAAGATGAGGCGAGGGCCATCCTGGAATACTTCAGGATACTATAGCTAGCTTCTTTTGATAGAGCCGCCGCTATTGCTATCCATGTAAATTTTTACAGGGTTGCCGGTATATCTGATGCTACCGGCGCTGTTGGCCACGTCTTCCAATACTTCAGTTACAGATATTTTTGCCGTAGCGGCACTGTTTGCCCTTACAATCGTTTCATTAGACTTTAACCCAGAATTGTCATTAGACTTTCTATTACATGGTTAAATCACTTCAAATCAGACCCTTAACATGTTATTGGCTCGTCACCATAGCGATGCTATGCCTCCTCAACCTAAGTGCCTGATTTTTTGGGCTTTAACCCTTCATGACAAAATTCCAATGACAAATCTGGGTTTAATTTGAAGCCGTTGAGGCTGGCTGTGCTGCCAACCTTCATTTCTTGATAGCTGACGCTACCCGCCAGCTCTACACTTGCCGAACTGGAAAGGGCTATATCCAGATTTTTGACATTAACCCGGGCAAATATTTGCCCTGCACTGCTACCATCGATCTCAAGATAGTCTCCTTCTACGACAGAATTCGTTATAATAGAACCCGCAGAACTTACTTCCAGATTATCAATTTCTTCAAATTCCAGAGAAATTTTAACTTCCTTCCTTTTAAAGCTGCTAAACCATGAATCATCTATTTTAATCTCAAGCGTTCTGCCGGAGTTTCTGGTGATCACATCTTCGGGGTCAATGTCATCCGTTTGGATAATAATGATGTTAGGAGATCCTTTTTTCATCTCAACCTGTATGCCCTCGCTTACATCTAGTCTGGTGAAAGGTTTAATGGTTCTCTCAATGGAAGATTGGCACAAACAAAAAACCGGGTTAAACAGGATTAGAAAGAAAAAAATCTCATTTTTATGTTTTTATGGTATGACTTGTTTAAATGAATATAGTTACATATTTACTTGATAAAATGCCTTATATTTTATCTTCTACCGTAATAAATATCGAAGTTTGAATTGATTAACACTTTTAGTTTGAAGGTACGATCACACGTTTTGCCAATCATTGTCTTTTCCCAATTTTCAGGGACCTCCGTATGGTTTGCTGTTAACGTTATCCTACCTGACCTGCCCGGGCTTTCACTTAACGCAAGTGATATTTCTGACATCACAGCAGTCATACAATTTGGATTCATCAGCGGGACTATGCTCTATGCAGTATTTATGATTGCAGATAAGTTCTCACCGGTTTTGGTTTTCATGCTGTCATCTATGTTATCCGGATTGTTCAATGGATCCATTTTATGGATATCTGATGTAAATTTATTGATGGCTGCCAGGTTTTTTACCGGGTTTTTTTTGGCGGGGATCTATCCGGTAGGGATGAAGATAGCAACGGATTGGTATAAAAGCTCTTTGGGAAATGCGCTTGGGTTTTTAGTTGGTGCCCTGGTGCTTGGGAAAGCTTTTCCTTATGCGATCAAATACTTGAGTTTCGGACTCCCCTGGCAAACGGTTATTATTGCCACCTCATTTCTTAGTTTTTTCGGAGGGCTGTTGATGTATTTCGGGTTGGGTGATGGCCCGAATAGATTAAAAGCCTCAACTTTCAAATTAAAAGCACTTTACAAAGCTTTTCAATTACCCAATTTCAGAGGTGCAGCATTAGGCTACTTTGGCCACATGTGGGAATTATATGCCTTTTGGGCTTTTCTTCCCCTGCTTATAAAATATTACAACACCTATAATCAGACAGCGATAGATGTACCAGGTTGGTCCTTTATAATCATTGCTGTTGGATCGATTGGTTGTGCCTTTGGAGGGAATATATCAAATAAATTTGGTAGTAAATATGTTGCATTCCTATCACTAGCCATTAGTGGTGTTATATGCTTATCATCCTTTTTGCTGACCTATTTTCCGGTAATGCTTTTTTTACTCGTGCTGATGGTCTGGGGATTTTTTGTAATTATGGACTCTCCTCAATTTTCTACTTTAGTTGCTAATTCCGCCCCAACAGAATACAAAGGGTCTGCACTAACATTGGTTAATTCAATTGGTTTTGGTATTACCATTTTAAGTATCAAATTGCTGGACTATCTTGAATTTATGGGCATCAATAGTTTTGTTTTCCTAGGTATTGGCCCTGTTATTGGATTATTTTTCACCTCAAAAATTCACTCACGTTGACAATAAAAAATGACTTACTATTAAAAGCGGCGGAGGGAAAATCGGTAGAAAGAGTACCTGTTTGGCTGATGCGTCAGGCGGGAAGGATATTACCGGAGTATCGGGCTGTCAGAAATAAATTATCAGGCTTTAAAGAGCTGGTTACTACGCCTGAGTTAGTGGCTGAAGTTACTATCCAACCGGTAGATATTCTAGATGTGGATGCTGCCATCATATTTTCAGATATCTTGGTAATCCCGGAAGCCATGGGCCTGACATATGAAATGGAAGAAGGCAGGGGCCCATATTTTCCGAGGAAAATAGAAACACCAAAGGATATTGAGCAAATGCGGATTGTGAATGCAGAAGAAGATCTATTCTACGTCGGTGAATCAATACATATAACCAAAAAGGAACTGCAGAACAGGGTGCCGTTAATTGGTTTCGCGGGTGCGCCATGGACAATTTTTGCATATATGATTGAAGGCGGAGGTAGTAAGACATTTTCAAAGGCACGTAGATTTTTATATCAATTTCCAAATGAATCCCATAATTTGTTAGATAAAATAGCATTAAGTACGGTAAATTATTTAAAGTTTCAGATAGGTTCGGGAGCTGATATTGTTCAGATATTTGATTCGTGGGCGGGTATTTTACCAGCTGGCCAATATGAGGAATTTGGGTTGGCCTACATTCGTAAGATATGCAACGAAATTGATGAAGTGCCTAAAATTGTCTTTGCAAAAGACGCCTACAATGCGAGGTCAGCTATGAATAGTGTTTCTTGTGGTGTTGTTGGACTGGATTGGGCTATGAAACCTCAGGAATCCAGAGAACTAATCGGTGGTAATAAAACCTTACAGGGAAACCTGGACCCATGTGTTTTATATGCTTCCCCTGACCTGATAATCCAGGAAACTAAAAAGATGGTTGACCAATTTGGAAAAGATCGATACATAGCCAATCTGGGACATGGGGTTTACCCGGATATTGATTTTAATAAAGTAAAAGTATTTGTAGAAACGGTAAAAGAATATTCTTCCAATCTATAAATAGCTTTCAACATCATTTTCTATTGCTTCTTTCATCAACTTATGCTTATCGATAGGTACAACACCCAGGTCTTCGCATACAATGCCACCTCCAAGGTTACTTAACTCTGAAAAAAATCTGGGTGGTAATCCAAGAGCCAGACATAGTCCAGCGATACTCACGACTGTATCACCAGCACCTGATACATCAGAGACATTTCTTATATGTGCCGGAAGGTTAAAACTTTCTTTATTGCTTTGAAATTGAATACCATGCTCAGAAAGTGTTACCAGGGAGTTTTCATGAGGCATAATATTTTGAAGCGCTATTAACGCTTGCTTTACCGTCTCCTGTCTGGCGGGATCGATATCCAGTTTTATACCTTCAGCCAGTTCTTTGAGGTTTGGCTTGAATAATGTACAATCCTTGTATGACAGAAAATTTCTTTTTTTAGGATCAACAGCTATAGGAATGTTATGCTCTTTTGCAAAGCTAATAGTGCCTTTAATGATATTTTCATCTATACATCCTTTATCGTAATCCTCAAAAATGATTAAATGACATAAGGAAGCAAGTTTTTTTATGTGACTAAGCAGTGATTTGCACTCAAGGTCTGATTGTTTCACATCTGTTTCACTGTCTATTCGCAACATCTGTTGAGACCCTGCCAATACCCGATTCTTCACTGTGGTGATCCTATGGTCACTTTTTATGATGCCTTCCGTGGGGAGCTTGCTTTCTTTTAGGAGGGCATTGAAAACTTCAGCTTCCGGGTCGTTTCCAATTATTGAGCATAGTATGGGTTCGGCTCCTAAAGAAGCTACATTCAGGGCCACATTGGCGGCACCGCCAAGCCTGTTTTCCCTTTTTTTAACATTTACAACAGGTACTGGTGCTTCGGGCGAAATACGTTTCACGGAGCCATAGATGTAAGCATCAACCATCACATCCCCAATGATCAAAACCTTCAGGTTTTGAAAAGCCTCAAAAACATCCTTTATTCTTTTAAAACCCATTAAGAAAGCTTTGCAAGGGCTGTTTTTATTCTTTCAATGGCTGTTTTTAAATGCTCTTCAGATGCCGCATATGATAACCGTAAATATTCAGGGGCACCAAATGCCTGACCAGTAACCAGTGAAACATGTGCGTACTCCAAAAGGTACATACAAAGGTCGCTTGCATCGTTAATGGTTATATCTCCATCAGACTTCCCAAAGTAACTGCTGACATCCGGGAAAAAGTAAAAAGCACCCTTGGGAATATTACTTTTAAAACCAGGGATATCATTTAAAAGGTGATGCACGAGGTCTCTTCTTTTCAGGTATTCATCCCTCATATTTATGGTTGGGCCCAGGTCCTGAGTAAGGGCAGCGTAAGCAGCACGTTGAGATATTGAGGCGTTAGCAGAGGTGGTTTGGCCTTGCATCTTCAAAGCGCCTTTTGCTATCCATTCCGGCGCTCCTATATATCCAACCCTCCATCCTGTCATGGCAAATCCTTTTGCCATACCATTGACAGTGATCGTTCTATCTTTCATTCCCTCAATGGCACCAATACTATGATGATTACCTTCGTAATGGATGTGTTCATAGATTTCATCTGAGATAACAAATAAGTTTTCATGCTCCAGCACAACCTCTGCTATTTCCTCAAGTTCATCTTTTAAAAAGACGGAACCTGTTGGATTGCATGGAGATGAATAAATAATCGCTTTGGTTTTTGGGGTTATGGCTTGCTTTAATTGTTCCTTTGAAGCTTTAAAATCATTTTCCAGTTTGCCTTTGATGAAGATCGGCTTACCCTCAGCCAGTTGGATTAGTGCAGTATAGCTTACCCAGAAAGGTGAATAGACGACCACTTCGTCACCGGGATCAATAATAGCAAACATAACATTGGCTATAGATTGTTTCGCGCCGTTACTGACAACGATTTGATTTGGATGATAGCTAATATTATTTTCCCTTTCAAATTTATCGCAGATTGCTTTTCTCAGGTCCATATATCCATTCACAGGAGGGTATGAGAAGTATTTTTCTTCCTTTATGGCGTCAATGGCAGCCTCCTGTATGTGCTTTGGTGTTTTAAAATCTGGTTCACCAAGGCTCAGACTTATAACATCTATGCCTTTCTCTTTAAACTCCCTGGCTTTTGCAGCCATCGCGATGGTGGCTGATTCTTCTAAATTGTTAATGCGGGTGGATAATAAATTTGCCATAATTCAATATAAATGTGGCAAAAATATAAAAACCACGAATAGTTTGACTATTTATCTTGGTGGGGAAAAATATTAATTTACTGATTGCCTTAGTGGATCGTAATCCAAATCGGTGGCATCAGTAAACCCTTCTATTGAGTAAAGCTCCATTAATAAATTCTTACCGGCTGGTTGTGTTGCCACATCTTTTAGTGCCTGAATGATCTTTTCTTCAATATTTCGTGGTAATGTATTGTTAAAAGCTACCGGATCATTAGGAATAGGTTCGGTCAGGGCTATGATTTTCACTTTTTCCATCACATCAGGATATTGATTAATTAACCGGGCCCTTGCATCTAATATTTCTCCATCCTGCGGGTCTGAGTAATAGGTGGCCCCCGCATCTATCTTTTGAAGGTAAACCGCTTCCACCACATTATCATGACGAAGTAGAAATTCAATATCTGATGGTTTTACGTTGGCGTCATTTAGCATTTGATAGGGGAAAATATAACCTGAAGATGAAGCCGCATCTGTGAAAGCAAAAGACCTGCCATTAATAGCTTTTAGAGAATCAATACCACTATCGATATGTGTTATGATTTGGCCTCTGTAGGTTCCTTTTCCAGACCTTATCGAAATTAACCTTGCGTATACATCAAAGTGTTGCGCTGCCTGCAGGTAACCGTTAGAACTCATTAAAGCTATGTCCACCAACCCAGAATCAAGGTCTTTTCTTAAAGAGGTTTTAGAAATAGGAATACGGGCAACAATATTTAGGCCGGTTTTTTCATTTAACAGACTAGCAAATTCATCCGCTAACGGTCGTAAAGGCTCAGGATTTACAGAAGGATAGAAATAAAAGGTTATTGGGTTTTGAGGGGTACCGGGTTTCCAGATTTCATTCTTTCCATCATTTTTTGAAGAGCAGCTTAGAATTAATATGAATATTAGGAGGGTAAATAGGTTTTTCATAATTCTAATGGTTTTTTTCTTCTAGTTAATGAAAAACAGCTTTTTTCAGGTTACGCCATTATTAATTTTATATTCAGTTTTATACTAAATTATAGGAGGGAAAAGGAGGCAGGAAATGCTTACACAAGATTATTCAGCTTATATTCCTAACTTTTATTGGATTTAATGTTTTAATGGCTGGATTTAATATATAATCTCAAGCCATTAAGCTTCGTAATTAACTCTTGTGATGATGCTCCTGCCAAGTGTTACTTCATCTGTATATTCTAATTCGCCTCCTATGGGTATACCCCTGGCGATAGAGGTGATCTTTAGATTATATGGTTTAAGTTTTTTGGTTATATAGTAAGCGGTGGTATCGCCTTCCATGGTTGGGCTTAGCGCGAGGATTATTTCGTTAATTTCCGTTTTATTTTCCTCAACACGGGACACAAGAGCGTTTATGTTGAGGTCGTCGGGTCCTATCCCATCCATAGGGGATATAATGCCACCTAAGACATGGAACATGCCATTATATTGACCAGTATTTTTAATGGCTATCACGTCAGGGGTGTCTTCAACCACACATATTGTTGATGTATCTGTGTTTACCCGAATGCAACTACACTCTGTGGTATCAGATATAACATGGCAAATTTTACAGTATTTAGTTTCCAGCCTCACCTTTTTTAAGGCGTCCGTGAGGTTGCTTGTCTCTATTTCATTTTGTTTTAATAAGTGTAAGACTAATCTTAAAGCTGTTTTCCTGCCAATACCCGGAAGTTTTGCAATTTCGTCGACTGCATTTTCAACTAATCCTGATGGATATTCCATAACTACACTATTGCCGCCTTAATCCCGGCATCTGTTATACCCTCTTTCATGGGTTTTAGCTCGCTATACATGCCTTTTTTCACGGAGCATTTACCTTTATAATGAATTATATATGTGCATTGTTCAGCCTGTTTCGGATCATGCTTACAAACTTTTATCAGTGTGTCTATGACATGTTCGAAAGTATTAAAATCGTCATTATAAACCATCAGGTCCCTCACCTCATCTGAACCAATACCTTCTACAACCTCCTCTAATATCTCTATTTGTGTACCAAAATAAATCATTAGTGTAAAATTAATAATTTTAACACTTTACCTGATTTCAAATTTAAATATTAGCATTTTACAAGTATGAATCCACTTTTCGTTTTCGGGATCATTGCGAGCTATTTTTCTCTTTTAATCATATTTTCCTATTTCACATCCCGGAAATCGGACCCTGCGACATTTTTTACCGCTAATCGTAAATCCCCATGGTTTTTAGTAGCATTTGGTATGGCGGGAGCTTCCCTCTCAGGGGTTACATTCATTAGTGTACCCGGGGAGGTCTACAATAGTAATTGGGCTTATTTTCAGGTGGTCCTTGGTTACTTGCTGGGCTATTTGGTGATAGGTACCATTTTGCTTCCGTTGTATTACCGGCTCAACTTAGTTTCAATTTATACTTATCTGGAGGGCAGGTTCGGATTTTGGAGTTATAAAACCGGCGCAGTATGTTTTTTATTATCAAGAATAATCGGAGCATCATTCAGGCTATTTCTTGTTGCCGGCGTACTACAGGTTACTTTTTTTAATGCCTTTGGAATTCCTTTTTGGGTTTCTGTAATGTCAACAGTTTTGTTGATCTGGCTATACACTTTCAGGGGTGGAATAAAAACGATAGTTTTCACTGATGTACTCCAAACATCATTCATGCTTGTATCGGCGGCTATTAGTATAATTTTTATAGCTAATGAACTTGATTTCAGTTTTCAAAACACCATAAACAAAATAGGGGACAGTGATTATGCAAAGATCTTTATATGGGACTGGCAGGATGGCCGGAATTTCTTCAAGCAATTCCTCTCAGGTGCTTTTATTGCTATTGTCATGACCGGTCTGGACCAGGATATGATGCAGAAAAACCTTACCTGTAAGAATCTGTCCGATGCTCAAAAGAATATGTTTTGGTTCTGTATAATATTAGTGATTATTAATATCTCATTCTTATCCCTTGGCACACTATTGATCATGTATGCGGATAAGTTGGACATTTCCTTACCTGATATGACGGATAATATTTTCCCACTCCTGGCAATCAATCATTTCAGTCTGGCAGGAGGCATTTTCTTTTTGCTTGGCATAACAGCTGCCGCATATTCTTCAGCAGACTCGGCACTGACAGCATTAACTACCTCATTTTATATTGATATACTTGGATATAAACAACAGGAATGGAGTACCAAAAAGAACGATCGAATTAAAATACACCTAATATTTACCGGAATAATTTTCCTGGTGATTTTAGGGTTCAATGCCATCAATAATCAAAGTGTCATCAATTCAATATTTATAGCCGCTGGCTATACGTATGGCCCACTTCTCGGAATATTCTCGTTTGGATTATTCACTAAGTATTCTGTTAAAGATAAGTTTGTCCCTTTGGTTTGTTTACTATCACCTTTGCTTAGTTTTCTGATTAATGTCTATTCAGAAAAATTATTTTTTGGCTATCAGTTTGGATTTGAAGTGTTGATATTGAACGGTTTGATCACCTTCATAGGATTATTTATTATAAGGAACTCAAAGCCTTAATTCAATATTCGGATCCCAGAATACATCTTCAAAATGCTGGATCTGGTCATTTTTTACATCGATTGATTCAGCTTTGAGTAGCTCTTCCATTCTATTAGGGCTTCTAAAATGATGTTTGCCTGTTAATAAACCAATTCTGTTTACCACCCGATGAGCTGGGACGTCTGGATAACTATGTGCATTGTTCATTGCCCAGCCCACCATTCTGGCGCTTCCTTTGGTGCCGAGATAAGAAGCGATGGCACCATAGCTAGTGACCTTTCCTCTGGGTATCAGTTTTACAACTTCGTATACTTCTTCAAAAAAACTTTTTTTGTTAATCATCTTATATGAACAGTATATTTATGTCTTCTTATTCGAATAATTATGAAAAAAAATGTTTTGATAACCGGCGGAGCAGGAAACCTGGGCAGGGCCGTTGTAAATAAATTTACGGATAATGATTACCATGTCATCTCAACCGTTGAGCCCGGAAGGGGTAATACCATCCCGCAGCTGGAAAATGCAAAGAAAGTGGAGATAGATTTAAAAAATGAGATTTTGGTTAAAGAAGAGATCAATGAGATATTTTTGAGTGGTGATCCAATCGATGCTGCGGTATTATTGGCTGGAGGATTTACTATGGGGAATCTTGAGGAGACCAGCCTGTCTGACATAGAATCGATGTTAGAGATAAATTTCTTCACAGCATACAACGTTGCGAGAAATGTTTTCTTAGGCATGAAAAGCCAGGGTTCTGGGGGCAGAATTGTAATGATAAGCGCAAAACCGGTTTTTGATTCGTCCGCCTCCTCCTTTTTAGTGGCATACACATTATCCAAATCATTACTGGTAAATTTATCAGAAATCATAAATCAGGAGGGTAAAGAATATGGAATAACTTGTTCTGTAATTGCGCCCAGCATTATTGATACCCCACCTAATCGCAGTGCCATGCCTGAAGGGGATTTTAGAAAATGGGTTTCTCCGGAATCAATAGCTGAAGTTATTTATTTTATATGTAGTGATGCAGGAATTGATTTGCGGGAAAACATATTTAAAGTCTACGGTGACTCTTAGTTTTTTTTTCTGAAAAATGTATAGAAGAGCACCAGGATCATTCCACTGGCCATAAAAAGATAATACCAGTTTATGGGGCCCTCATTTACAAGTGAAATGTAAAATCGGCTTGATGCTAAAATAACTGCCAGTATGGCAAGCAGAATACCTATGGATTTTAATTGCCGGATGTCCATAATAAGTGTATAAAAGTAATTGATTTATGGCTTCCAGTCATCAAATCAAATTAATTTTGATTTGATGACTGGAAGCCATAATTTTGCACTCCTTTATTGAAAGAGGGTTGGCGGAGTGGTCGAACGCGGCGGTCTTGAAAACCGTTGTACTGAGAGGTACCGGGGGTTCGAATCCCTCACCCTCTGCGCAAAGCCTTTGGATCATCAAAGGCTTTTTTATTGAAAATATTCAATCAATCCGTCATACATCTCCTGGGGCATCCTTATGGGCCTGTTTGCGGTTTTATTTATAAAGACCAAAGTAGTTTTCCCTGTATTTAAAAGCACATCCTTTTCATTTCTGATTTCATACTCAAACTTCATCTTCACTGAAGGCATCTCAACTAAGTTAATCTGTATTGAAAGTAGTTCGTCATACTTAGCAGGTTTAATAAAATTACATTCTAGGGATATGACCGGCAGCATAATCCCCTGTTCTTCGAGCTTTTTATAGTGAAAACCTAATTGTCTTAAGGCCTCTACCCTTGCTACTTCATAATATGTAGCATAGTTCCCGTAATACACGTAACCCATTTGGTCCGTCTCAGCGTATCTCACTCTAATTTTAATTTCTGTTTTATACATTATTGGTAGACTTTAGCCTTATCTAAAGCCTGTTGAAACCGGCGGGCATGTATACTGTGCTCCCTAAGGGTGGAAGAAAATACATGATAGCCAGAAAAGTCAGGTTTTGCACACATATAAAGATAATTATGATCCTCATAGTTCAGAACGGCATCAATAGCGTTTATATCAGGCATATTGATTGGGCCAGGTGGTAACCCCTTATTTTCATAGGTATTGTAGGGAGAGTCTATTTTTTTATGCTTGTTCAAGACCCTTCTCATATTGAAATCTCCCGTTGCATAAACCAGTGTAGGATCTGCTTGTAATGGGATATTTTTTTCCAGACGGTTGATGTATAAACCAGCTATAGTGGGTCTTTCATTTTTCTTTTGACTCTCTGCTTTTACTATTGAAGCCAGGGTGGATACTTCTTGCAGACTTAAATTAATCCGTTCGGCTTTAGATTTCCTTTCATCATCCCAAAACCGATCATATTCCCATTTCATTCTATCAAGTAGTTCTTTCGCCGTAATTGTCCAATAGACTTTGTAAGTGTTTGGAATAAACATGCTTATGAAATTATTCGCGTCAAAGCCATATTTTTTATATGATTCTTCATCATTTATTATTTGACTTAGTTCAGACGATTTCAATTCAATATTTGATGTTATTCTAGGCGCTAGCTCCTCCAGCGTTCTTATATTGTTAAATGTGATGCTAACAGGTGTTTGATTACCTGATCTCAGGAGTGTTATCGCTTCTTTGTTGGTCATTTCCGATTTTAATAGATACATTCCCGGTTTAATTTGCTCATCATAGCTCATGAGCTTAGCCAAAAAACTAAATGATATCAAGTCATTGACATATTCATTTTTTTCTAAGATATTTTGTACATCCTTAAAACTAGAACCCGACGGAATGGCCACAAGTCTGTCATCCTGATCTACAAGAATATTAGGCGTGTAGATAACCTGGTAGAAGTAAAAAGCAAATGAGGATAAAACGGTAGTAAATACCACAATAAATAGTGCAAAGAAACTTTTTCTAGACATAGAAGAGCAAAAATAACAATTTGAACATCATTAATATTAATATCTAATGACTGCGGAACTCATAAAAATCCACCCAGATAATCTTCAAATCAGTAAAATCAGAAAGATTGTAGAAATTCTTGAAAAAGGCGGATTGATAATATATCCAACTGACACAATTTATGGGTTGGGATGCAATATTTACGACCAAAAGGCAATAGAAAAGATTCAAATCATCAAGAATATAAAAGAAAAAGACCTCAGTCTTTCTTTTATATGCTATGATTTGAAACATGTTTCTCAGTTTGTAAAACTGGAAAATTCCATGTTTAAGTTGATGAAACAAATTCTTCCTGGTCCTTACACATTTATCTTTAAAGCCAATAATCAGATACCCAAATTAATGCAGGCCAAGAAGAAAACCATCGGTATCAGGATTCCTGATAATCCTATCCCAAGAGAAGTTGTCAATCAATTGGGTAATCCAATAATTACGACTTCATTAAAACTTGAAGATGATGTTCTAGAGTATCCTACAGATCCTGAAATCATCTATGATGAATATAAGAAGCTCGTTGATTTAGTTATTGACGGAGGACCGGGAGGTAACATTCCCAGCACAGTACTGGACTTCAGTAAGGAGCAGATTGAAGTGATCAGGCAAGGCAAAGGAAATATCGATTTTTTAAAGTAGGCATTGAATCCCCTTCTTATCGAACCGCATTATCTCCCCAGCCAGGCCTACATGGCTCTTATGATCAAGTATGATGAGATAATTATTAATGACACAGGCTATTTTTTAAAACAAACCTATAGAAACAGGGCCGAGATATTGAGCGCTAATGGGATATTAAGGATTAGCATACCCGTTAGGAAGGACAAAAAAAGTATGCTAAAAGATATTAAAATTGATAATTCTCATAAGTGGCGGAAAGATCATTGGGGAGCAATTCAGTCTTGTTATGGAAAATCTCCGTATTTTTACTATTATTCAAATCAATTAAAACAAGCCATTTTTGAAGATGATGAGTTATTAGTTGATTATCTAATAAGATTACTGTCAATATGTCTTATTTCGCTTGGGTTTAATAAAAAAATAAAATTTGCAAGTCAAACTGATTTAAAAAGTCATTTCCATGACGCTACAGACATAATTAGTCCTAAAACTGATTTTGAAAAGAATACTGGATTTAAACAAATCAAGTATTCACAGATTTTTGGCAGTGAATTTGTCACTAATTTGAGTGTTATTGATTTATTATTCTGCGAAGGGCCTAATTGCTTGAACGTTTTAAAGCAATCAAATAGACGATGACGAAAACAAATTAAAAACTTACTCCGTTTGTTTTTAAATATTAACTTGTTCTTTATAGTATTTACAGTATATTAAATTTATTTTTACTTAGGTTAGAAAAATTCCACATGGAAGCAAAATTTTCAAATAGAGTTAAAGAAGTAATATCACTCAGTCGCGAAGAGGCATTAAGGCTGGGACATGATTATATTGGCACAGAACATTTACTACTGGGTATTATCAGAGAGGGAGAGGGGGTTGCAGTTGGATTATTAAAGAAGTTAGGTGTCTCGATGGATGAACTGAGGAGGGCAGTGGAGCAGGCAACAAAAGGAACGGCCACAAGTAACGTAAAAAATTTGGCTAATATTCCTTTAACCAGGCAATCAGAGAAGGTACTAAAGATCACGTACCTTGAAGCAAAAATATTTAAGAGTCAATTGATTGGAACAGAACATTTATTATTATCAATTTTGAGAGACGAGGACAATTTGGCAACACAAATTTTAGACAAATTTGATGTGTCGTATGACGTGGTTAAAGAGCTACTAGAATATCAGAAAGAAAATCCATTGGCCACATCTGACACTGACGATGCTGATGAGGATTCTTCAAGAATATTTGGAGGATCTTCCTCAGGAAGAGAATCCGGTTCATCAAAAAGTACTGAAAAATCCAGAACACCGGTTTTAGATAACTTCGGAAGGGATTTGACAAGGTTTGCCGAAGATGATAAATTAGACCCTATCGTAGGACGTGAAAAAGAGATTGAACGGGTTGCACAGATATTAAGTAGAAGAAAGAAAAACAATCCCATCCTGATTGGAGAGCCTGGCGTAGGTAAAACGGCCATTGCAGAAGGTTTGGCTCTGAGGATAATTCAGAAAAAAGTCTCAAGGGTTTTATTTGGCAAGCGGGTCGTAACCCTTGACCTGGCAAGCCTTGTGGCAGGAACCAAATATAGAGGACAGTTTGAAGAAAGGATGAAGGCGGTGATGAATGAAATTGAAAAATCACCTGAAGTTATATTATTCATCGATGAGTTACACACAATTGTTGGAGCAGGTGGTGCATCAGGATCCTTAGATGCGTCCAATATGTTTAAGCCAGCGTTGGCAAGAGGTGAAATCCAATGTATAGGTGCTACTACTTTAGATGAATACAGACAATACATCGAAAAGGATGGTGCACTTGCCCGGAGGTTTCAAATGGTAATGGTGGATGCCACCACACCTGAAGAAACTGGCGAAATATTAAGAAATATAAAAGATAAATACGAAAATCATCATCATGTCAACTACACAGAAGATGCGCTCGAGGCCTGTGTGGGTTTATCAGACAGATATGTTAGTGACCGCTATCTGCCGGATAAAGCCATCGATGTAATGGACGAAGCTGGTGCCCGTGTTCATATAAATAATATTAATGTCCCTGATGAGATCGTAAAATTTGAAGAAAAAATCGAAGAGATTAAGAAAGAAAAGAACAGAGTTGTTAAGAGTCAAAAATATGAAGAGGCTGCTCAATTAAGGGATAAAGAAAAGAAACTTTTAGAGAAGTTGGAGCAGGCCAAAGCTAAATGGGAAGAAGAGACCAAAACGAAAAGATACACTGTTGAAGAAGAGAACGTGGCAGAGGTTATTGCCATGATGACTGGAATACCTACCAAGCGAATAGCCCAAAGTGAAAGCAAAAAGTTGCTTAGTATGAATGAGGAGTTGATGCAGAAGGTAATCGGACAAGAAGAAGCAATTAGCAAGCTGGTAAAAGCTATACAAAGGACAAGGGTAGGATTAAAGGATCCTAAAAAACCCATAGGTACATTCATATTTTTAGGGCCTACAGGTGTTGGAAAAACAGAAATGGCGAAAGTACTATCAACTTATTTGTTTGATAAGGAGGATTCACTCATAAGAATTGATATGAGTGAGTATATGGAAAAATTTTCAGTGTCTCGACTTGTTGGTGCACCTCCAGGCTATGTGGGTTATGAAGAAGGGGGCCAGTTAACTGAAAAAGTACGAAGAAAGCCATATTCGGTCGTTCTATTGGATGAGATTGAAAAGGCACATCCGGATGTGTTTAACATACTTCTGCAAGTTTTAGATGACGGTATACTAACGGACGGTTTAGGTAGAAGGGTAGATTTTAGAAATACCATTCTGATCATGACTTCAAATATTGGGGTAAGGGATCTGAAAGATTTCGGAGCAGGTATTGGATTTTCACCTAAATCAAAATCAGATAATCAGGACGACATCATGAAATCGACCATACAAAATGCGCTTAAGAAAGCGTTTAGTCCCGAATTTTTAAACAGGCTTGATGATGTTATAATTTTTAACTCACTTGAGAGGGAGCATATTCATAGTATTATTGACTTGAGTCTTGCAAAATTATTTAAAAGAATCAATGAAATGGGCTATAACGTGGAGTTAACCACAAAAGCAAAAGATTTCTTATCAGATAAGGGTTATGATCCGCAATTTGGTGCTCGTCCGTTAAACAGAGCAATACAAAAATATTTGGAAGATGCGATAGCCGAAGAGATACTTAAAGATGATGTCCGGGAGGGCGATATTATTATGGCTGACCATCAGGATAACGAAGATGGTCTGACCATTACTGTTAAGAAGAAAAAAGAATTAGAACAGCAATAAAAACTTAAATATTAAGCTTAAAAAAAGCCCACTCTATCAAAGATTGGGCTTTTTTTTTAATAACTGCCTTGATATCTTCTGATCACCCATTCAGTAGTGATTAACAATAAGATCAAAAAGAACATCCATTTGTAATAAATCAATGGATTAAATGCTTCGTTTGATTTAATAACTGATTTCGAATTCAATTCACCCAAGTCCTCTATTAGTTGGGTTATGTTTTCTGAGTTATAAAAGCTACCACCAGACTTTTGAGCCAATCTTTTTAGTACGCCATGCCTGGCAGTAAGTTCTAATGGTTCCAGTTGTAGCTCTGCCACACTAAAATTTCCTTGTGCTGTGTATTGATTGTTTTCAAATGATGTTTTAGCAGAAAATTTGTGGACACCTTTTTTCTGTATCCTGAATTTAAACTGGTTTTCTAATGCTGTTGGAACGAATGAGTAATTATTGGGAATACCGTTTTCTCCTTCTATTTCTATTTCGACTTCATTTCCATAAATATTTTCATAAATATCATTGTACAATTCAACATTAAAAATAATCTCCTCTCCTTGCTTATATTCGCTTTTTGTTGGGTAGAATTTAAATCTTCTGGCGTCTTCTTTTAGGCTCAAATACTGAATAAGCTTACTAACCAACTCATCGAAAGCCTCAGTATTTTCATTTTCTGCATATTCCTGATGCTTCCAACGCCATAAACCTATACCCATCAGATATGCTTCTTTTGGATTTTCATTCTTACTGACGATTAATAAAGGTTTTTTTGTGGTGATACTGCCCTTTTTTTGATAGAGTAATATTTCTCCTAAATTGTTCAATGTAAAATTTCCATAGGGTACTGTCATAGGTGGGTATTTTTCAAGAGTTGACTGGCTGGTTTCACTCACTTTAAATCTTTTGAAGGAAGGATTATAGCTTGGGATTACCTGGTCTTTCTGTCTTCCTATCGCTTTGAAAGTGAACAAGTCGGTATCTGTAACATCAGAGTTATGGGCCTGATCAGAATCAATTAAAAATAAAAAGGAAGTGTTTTTCTTTTTTAAGGATTGAACAAGGTTACCAAATACTGCAGGTCGAGGATGCTTTTGATAGATTATGGCAACATCATAATCCCTATTACTATGATCAGATATTTCAGGTATATATTGATCTATCAAATAATTTTTGTTCTTCTCCAATGAGCTTTTTATTGCTTTTATATCCGGATGGGGTGAGTTCGTGACAAAAAGAACTTTAACCGATCCTTCGAGGATCTCAAAGAAAATATCTTTCTTGTTATTTAAAGATGTGAACTCTTTTTCGTCACTTGTTATTTCTACCGTATAATGTTTTAAGCCACTCTCTTTGGCATCCAAAAAAAAATCCACTTGTTGGTATCCTGATTTGTTTGGTTTTACTGACCTGGAGGCCAATTCTTTCCCATTAGCATCAAGGATCGTTATAGAGACATCTTTAGTAAACGTTCCCTCATTTAATAATTCGACATTCACAGGATATTTATCTTTTTCAAATACAATCTTATTATAAAATACATTATTTACGGAAAGGTCCTTTTTTTGAATGGTGTCACCCAGGCCAACCGTATATAATTTATTGATTAATGGCGTATAGATTGGAGAGCGCCCTTTGTTATAGATGCCATCGGATAGCAGTACGATCGCTGAAATAGACTTTGACTCGAAGGATTCATCAACATTTGATAACAAACTGTAGAGATCACTTTCTTCTTCATTAAAACGCACTTCATCAATTTTATCATAATTTTTTTTGAGGCCTTGTATAATGAGTTCATAATCAGAAGATAATGTTTCTTCCAGATTTTTAAGGTCAAACTTTATGGATTTGATTGCCATGGAGTCCATTGCCAAATTAATAGACTTTGAATCATCCACTGCCAGGATTAATTTTGGTTTTTCGACAATTGAGAAAATGTCATTTACAATTGGGTTCAATAATAAGAAACAGATAATACCAACAGTTAAAAATCTTAGGCTAAATAATAATCTGTTAAGCCACAATGGCCAGTCCCTTTTAATTGAGTAAAGCAGGTATGCATATACAAAAGCCATCAGCAGGCATAACAGGATAAGCCACGGGGATACTTCTAACAGAATCTGGTTTGTATGCATAAATTAGTCGTTGACATTATAAAAACGACAAAGTAAGGATTAGGATTGTTTTTATTTAAGTAAGTAAACCACCGTCTACCTGGATAACCTGTCCCGTGATGTACTTCGAATCGTCAGAAGCCAGAAAGATACAGCAATTTGCTACATCTTCCGGTGTGCCAGCCTTTTTTAATGGTATATTGTCAGTCCAGTTTTTCAATGTTTTTTCATCCAGCTGCTCAGTCATTTCTGTTTCTATAAACCCCGGTGCCACCGCATTACACCGCACTTGTCTGGATCCAAGTTCAAGGGCTACGGATTTAGTAAATCCGATTATTCCGGCTTTTGACGCGGCATAATTGGACTGACCGGCATTGCCTTTGATTCCTACAATAGAGGTTATGTTAATTATAGAACCTCCTTTCAATTTCATAAAATTTTTAGTTGCGGCCCTAACTGTATTGAAGCAGGATTTCAGGTTAACATCAATGACCTTGTCCCACATTTCTTCATTGAGCCTGAGCAAGAGATTATCTTTTGTTATCCCCGCATTATTTATCAGGATATCTATTTTACCAAAATCATTGATTACCTGGTTGATTAGTTGTTCTGCTTGTGAGTAATCGGATGCATCAGACTGGTAGGCTTTCACCCTGGAATTAAAGTTAGATAGTTCATTTTCAAGGTTTTTAGCATTCTCAGGGCTGCTAAGATAGGTAAAAGCCAAAGCAGAGCCCTCTTCCGCCAGTTTTGTTGCTATTGATTTACCTATTCCTTTTGATGCCCCGGTGACTAATGTAACTTTTCCATCCAGTATGCCCATATTGTTAAATTATATTCCAAAAAACATTCGAAATTAACACACTCTATTAACTATCAAAATAAATATGTTCTACGCATCCAAACCATAACACATTTATTGTAATTATAGAAGATAATCATCAGGCTTCATTATTTTTGTTCGGTTTAAGTAAAAAGAATTCAAGTTATGTCTTCAAAATTTGATCTAATAGTTATAGGAAGTGGCCCGGGAGGTTATGTGGCGGCAATAAGGGCCTCACAGTTGGGCATGAAAGTAGCCGTAGTTGAGAAGGAAGAACTCGGGGGGATATGCCTTAACTGGGGCTGTATTCCTACCAAAGCATTATTAAAAAGTGCACAAGTTTATGACTATATCAATCATGCAGCTGATTATGGTATAAAAGTTGGTGATTCGCAGGTTGATTTTGAAAGTATGGTAAAAAGAAGCAGGGATGTGGCAGGTGGAATGAGTAAGGGGGTTCAGTTTTTATTTAAAAAAAATAAAATCGAAACCTTAAGGGGCCATGGTAAGCTTGTTGGAAATAATAAAGTTGAAGTTTCGGACCAGAAAGGCGAATGGAAAGTTTATGAAGCAAATCATATTATTATTGCTACAGGTGGTAGATCTAGGGAATTACCTCACATTAAAATAGATAATAAGAAGATTATTGGTTATCGGAAAGCCATGGTGATGGAGAAGCAACCCAAATCCATGGTGATTATTGGTTCCGGGGCCATAGGCTCTGAATTTGCTTACTTCTACAATTCCATAGGAACCGAAGTAACGCTCGTTGAATTCATGCCGAAGATTGTTCCTGTAGAGGATGATGATGTTAGTAAACAGTTGGAAAGAAGTTTTAAAAAGTCTGGAATTAATGTGATGGTAAATTCTGAGGTGACTGCTGTGGATACTACGGGTGATGTCTGTAACGTGACCATAAAAACAAAAAAAGGTGAAGAGAAAATAGATTGTGATGTGGTATTATCAGCCGTAGGAATAGCTACCAATCTTGAGGATCTTGGGCTGGATAAACTGGGTATTAAGACTGAAAAAGGGAAGGTAGTGATCGATGATTTTTATAAAACTAACATACCGAATGTCTATGCTATTGGTGATATTGTGAAAGGCCCTGCATTAGCTCATGTGGCATCTGCTGAAGGAATCATATGTGTTGAAAAGATTGCTGGAATGACTCCGGAACCATTAGACTATAATAACTTACCGGGATGCACTTATTGCCAGCCAGAGGTTGCTTCTGTCGGATATACTGAGAAAGCAGCCAAGGAAGCAGGATATGATATAAAAGTGGGAAAATTTCCGTTTTCTGCATCAGGTAAGGCCAGTGCTGCTGGTGCAAAAGAAGGGTTCGTAAAAGTTATATTTGATGCCAAATATGGTGAATGGCTGGGTTGCCATATGATAGGATATAATGTTACAGAGATAATAGCAGAAGTAGTTTCAGCCAGGAAGCTAGAAACCACAGGTCATGAAATTATTAAATCTGTTCATCCGCATCCCACCATGTCTGAGGCAGTTATGGAAGCGGCTGCCGCAGCTTATGATGAGGTTATTCATCTTTAATTTGAACTATTGGATAGATCGTAATGCTAATTGTTGTTTAGTGCTCCAGCCATAGTCTCGCCTATTTCAGCAGGGGAATGGACGACCAGTAGTCCACAATCATCCATTATCTTCATTTTAGCTTCTGCCGTATCTTCCGATCCACCAATTATAGCACCTGCATGACCCATTCTTCGACCAGGAGGTGCTGTTTGGCCGGCAATAAAACCAACTACGGGTTTTTTATTTCCACCTTCATGTATCCATTTGGCGGCATCAGCTTCATATTGACCACCTATCTCACCAATCAGGATGATACCATCTGTTTCTTCATCATTCATCAATAACTCAACAGCCTCCTTTGTGGAAGTGCCAATTATGGGGTCTCCGCCAATACCAATAGCAGTTGAGATGCCTAGACCTGCTTTAGCAATCTGATCAGCAGCTTCGTAGGTGAGTGTTCCTGATTTAGATACTAACCCCACCCTGCCTTTTTTGAAAACAAACCCTGGCATAATACCCACTTTAGCTTCCTCAGGAGTAATAACTCCTGGACAATTAGGACCAACTAATACCACCCCTCTTTCCTTAACATATTTTTTTGCAATAATCATATCCTTGGTTGGGATCCCTTCAGTTATTGTAATAATAACTTTTATCCCTGAATCAGCAGCTTCTATGATGGCATCAGAAGCAAACGCCGGAGGAACGAAAATGATGGATACATCGGCACCGGTTATTTCTACGGCCTCTTTAACGGTATTAAAAACGGGCTTGTCCAGGTGACGCTGGCTACCTTTACCCGGAGTAACTCCCCCAACAACATTGGTACCATATTCTATCATTTGGGTTGCATGGAAAGTGCCCTCAGAACCTGTGAAGCCTTGAACAATCACCTTGGAGTTTTTATTAACTAGTACACTCATTTTTTATTTCTGATCAGTATTTGCTTAGCAATTTAATCTATTAAAATAAATTCATCAACGAATTCCCTAAGGCAGGCATGGCCTCCACTCGATTTTAAAATGATGTCAGCAGATTTTTTAACTTTTTTTACCGAATCATAAGGACATACGGATATGCCAACGCTTTCCATAACCTCTAAATCATTTACATCGTCCCCAAGGAAGGCAATTTGATCTAATGATAATCTCAATTCGTTGATCCATTGATCCAATATTTCGCTTTTAGGCTGCATTCCAACGTAGCAATACCTTATTCCTAACATCTTAGCCCTTGTTTTAACCATCTCAGCAGAATAGCTATGACTAATCATCCCGAAATGGTATCCATTTTTAATTAACAATTTCGCTCCCATGCCATCTTTGGTATTAAATTTCTTGAATTGTTGACCATCTTCTCCAATGTAAACACCTCCATCGGTTAAGGTTCCATCCACATCTGCTATCACCATTCTTATCTTTTTTAATGCCGTTTCCATTTAAATGATCTTGTTTCCGATAGCTTCAGTAATGGGTGTTAAGGAAAAAAATAATTCTTTGAATTGATCATGATCAAGCTGCTGGTCCGCATCTGATTTGGCTATAGAAGGATTAGGGTGAGTCTCAATAATTAAACCATCAACATTCATCGCTGCAGCAGCTCTACTTAAGTCTGCAACTCCATACCTGTAGCCCATGGCATGGCTGGGATCGATAAATATTGGTAGGTTGGTCTTATCTTTTAAATATGCTACACCGCATAAATCTAAAGTAAATCGGGTTTTAGTTTCAAAAGTCCTGATGCCGCGTTCGCATAATATCACATTATCATTGCCTCCTGATAAAATAAATTCTGCAGCCTGTGCAAACTCTTGCAGCGTACTGCCAAAGCCCCTCTTTAGTAATATTGATTTATCTGTCTGTCCGCATTTCTTCAGAATACCATGGTCGTACATAGCTTTTGCACCAATTTGGACAATGTCAGCGTAATTTATTACCTCATCCACATGGGAGGCATCCCTAACTTCAGTTATAATATTAAACCCATATTGGGACCTGATTTTGTCCAGCATCTTTAAGCCTTCCAATCCAAGGCCCTGGAAGGTATAAGGTGAGGTTCGAGGTTTATAACATCCGGCCCTTAATGTACTTATGCCTAATTCTTTTAATAATTCTGCACTTTGGTTTATTTGTTCCCATGATTCTATGGAACATGGACCAGTGATGACCATGGTATTATTGGTTTTACCCCCGATGATTTGTCCATTGATCTTAATTTCCCTCTTTTCAGGTTGGAAATCTTTACTGGCCAGTTGGATATCCGATTCCAATACTTTAAAGCTATCTGCATAGGCTTCCAGTTCTGTAGGCAATGACTTGATTCTGGAACTCAAAATCAGCAGGAAGCTACTACCAGAAGATTTCAGTATGCCTTGATTTTTAATAGAAAGGTCATGGGCTGTCTTGTGGTCTACATTTTTTAGGGTAATGATCATGATTCACTTCTTATAAGATTCCAAAAGGATAGTGATCCTTTTAAATAATTTTCATTATCCACCACAGGAAAATAATTTATTGGAAAACTTTTAGATTTTATAAGGGCCAGCATTTCTGAGATGGTGGCTTCTTCATTAATAGAAATCGGATTGTAATTGGTTATATCTTTTAAAGACATTTTATTAAAATCATTTAGATTTTTTAACAGGCCTTTTCTTATATCAGCAGAGCTGGAAATCCCTTTTAGTTTTTTTTCTCTATCAACAATTACAGTAAAGCCTAACCCATAATCCTCAACCTGACGTATTACTTTTTTTACATTTATATTTCGCTCATCAGTTATGGGTGAATCCTCCAGGTCTATCATAAAATCTTTGATCTTGTACTTGGAGTCAATAATTGAGGATTTCAAATGTAAGAGGGCCATTCCTATGGAGCGGTGATTTACCAGATAAGATCCGGAAACCACAGTATTCACCCCTAACAATCTTAAGAGAAAGCCCACTTCATCATTTACGCCACCGTCTACATGGATTTTTTTATCCGGAAATAAGCTTCGGAATTTCCTTATCTTTTTAAAATTTTCTTTTTGGAATTTACCTCCGCTTTGCCCCGGAGTTGTTGTCATAATAAGGATAAAGTCGCAGACGTCCTGGTATTTGGCAAATACTTCCACAGGGGTATCAGAAACGATGGCTAAACCGACCTCTCCTTCCAGAGTGCCGGGTAATTCATAGCCATATTCTAAGTTTTCGTACTGAAAAGTAACCTTTTCGATTTTGTGTTTGTTAATGGCTTCGAAATATTGTTCCGGTTTGGATGTAATTAAATGAATGTCTATCGGTGTCTTACTGTGTCCCCTAATGGCTTTGATATCTTCAAATACGACAGGTTCATCGTTGCAATCTATATGGAAATAATCGATGTGGCATTCATCTAATTCCCTAACCAGCTCTTTCAACGACCTGTCTTTACTCGAATAGATGGAAGCGGATATTTTCATTTAAGGTTCAGTACAATCTTAGGATTGCTAACAAATATATTTCAATTTATTGAAGTACGAAGTTTAAACTGAAATTGTCGTTGAATGTGCCTAGATACTTACCTTAGTTTGAAAGCTTCGTTCCTTCTAAATTCCTTAACAGCATTATATTTAAATTATGACAATTGATTTAAGAAGCGATACCCTCACGAAACCCACACCAGAAATGTTGGAGGCAATGTTTTCAGCAACGGTTGGTGATGATGTATTTGATGATGACCCCACGGTAAATACACTTCAAGAAAAAGTTGCGAGACTATTTGGAAAAGACGCAGCATTATTCTGCCCTTCAGGAACAATGACCAATCAAATTGCTATTCGCGCTTTAACTGAACCTCAGGATGAAGTGATATGCGATAAAAGATCACATATTTATAATTATGAAGGGGGTGGGTTGGCTTACAATTCCCTTGTTTCCGTCCGGTTAGTGGATGGGGACCGAGGAAGAGTAAACGTTGATCAAATTGAAGAAAATATAAATGCAGACAACATTCATTTTCCAAAAACATCATTGGTGTCGATTGAAAATACTGTTAACAAAGGGGGAGGTTCATACTATACACTTAAGGATGCAAGAGAAATCAGCAAATTCTGTAGGGCAAATGATCTAAAACTTCATTTGGATGGGGCACGGCTATTTAATGCATTAGTAGAAACCAATGAAAAACCTTATGAATGGGGAAATTACTTTGATACCATATCTGTTTGTTTTTCCAAAGGATTAGGAGCTCCCGTTGGATCAGTGTTAATTGGTGATAATTCTATCATTAAAAAAGCAAAGCGAATCCGTAAAGTTCTGGGTGGAGGCATGCGTCAGGCAGGCTATTTGGCAGCGGCATGTACTTATGCCTTGGACAACCATGTAAATAGATTAACAGAAGATCACCAACGGGCAAAAAATATCAGTGAAATATTTAGCACATTAAATTTTGTGGAAGAGCTGCTCCCCGTTGATACGAACATCGTAATTATAAGGGTCAATCATAAGATAAGTGGCAACTTTTTACAGAGGTTTACAAATCAGGGGGTATTGGGGGTACCTTTTGGTAAAGATCATTTCAGGTTTGTTACCTATTTAGGCATTGATGATGATATGATCATTGAGTTTCGTGAACGACTAAAAAAAATTAAGTTTTAAAGAATTATAATTTGTCTGTAGAAAAGTATTTAGCAGTCCTGGGTTTGTCTTCACAAGCAACAGACAGTGATATTAAAAAAGCTTATCGGAGTTTATCAAAAAAATACCATCCGGACATAAATAAATCTCCTGATGCTAAAGAGAAATTTCTTGAAGTAAATGAGGCCTATCATTATCTTGTTGAATCGCCAATAAAAGAAAAAGAGTGGATTATTGGAGACAATTTAGAAGAAGAATGGAGAAATAAAGCTAGAAAGTATGCATGGAGAAAATATCAGGCCGAACAAAAGATGCAAATACAGCTGATGGAAAAATTATTAAAGCACTATACTTACAGCTCATTTTTTATCATTTTAATAAACATTCTATTTTTAATAGATCTCACGCTACCAAAGCAACAAGAAAGCATCAATATATTAACTGTTGATAAGGTTTATGAAAATGTTGGGGGTATAAAATATCATACTTTCGATGACATTGAATTTTCGAATGTTACTTTACGATTTGATGCTGGATTAATAGAATATGACCGTCTGAATAAACAAATAACTGTTTCACGAACAGCCATATGGAATAAAATTATATCGATCAATCTTGAGGAAAGGGAGATAAAACCAATATCTAATTTCTATACCATTAATAAGTTTTTATCCGTTGTTATGATAATAATTCTTGCAGTTTTCTTTTATACATCTAGCAGTGATGTAAAACTTACCCTGTCACTTACCTCAATTATCGGGTTTATTATTCAGGTTATCCTTTATTTTTCTTATTGAAATTATGCAGCGGTAATGAATTTTTCTTTGTGGGCAGTATTTAATTGAACGATAATTTTTTGGGCAACCGAGTGATTTGGTTGATCAAACTTATACAAAATAGTATAACTATGACCTGTTTTTTCTTTTTCTTTCTTAAAATCCTGAATGCTTCCCATAGCGTATTCCTCAAGTGAAGCATTGTACCAAATTAAGTGGTTCATAACAAAAAATATTTTATGTAAAAGAACGCATCCCCGTATTGATAAATCTGACATAATTATTACCATTTCTGCCATTATCATTTTCGAAGGAGTGAAAAGCAGGCTTATAGACTGATGGAAGTTATTAAATTAGGGTATGTTTGATCATAAGATCCCACTTGCCGAGCGAATGAGGCCCAAAAAACTGGCTGATCTGGTTGGACAAGGGCACCTATTCTGTGAAAAATGTCCATTAAACAAGGCCATAGCATCTGGAAATGTTCCATCCATGATACTTTGGGGACCTCCAGGAATTGGCAAAACTACTGTTGCTAATATTATAGCACAGGAATCTAAGGCAAGCTTTAATCAATTAAGTGCAATAGATGCAGGCGTAAAAGAGGTACGAGCGGTGATAAATAAGATTGGCACCTATTCAAATCAAATATTATTTATTGATGAAATCCATAGGTTTAACAGGGGCCAACAGGATGCATTATTAGGTGCTGTAGAAAAAGGTAGAATTACATTGATTGGAGCGACTACCGAAAATCCCGGTTTTGAGGTTAATTCGGCACTTCTTTCCAGATGTCAGGTTTACACACTCAAAAAACTTATGAATGAGGATCTTGACAAAATATTGAAAAATTCATTAAAGAAAGACACAGTGCTGAATAAAATGAATATTGAAATTACAGATGAAGAAGCACTATTTGCCATCGCTGACGGGGATGGGAGAAAGCTTTTAAACATACTGGAAATGGCAGTTGATAAGTTTGGGAATTCTGATTTTATCAAAATTGATGCAAAGACGATATTTGATGTTGCCCAGCAGAAAGTTGCCAATTATGATAAAAAAGGGGAAATGCATTATGACATTATTTCCGCTTTTATAAAGTCAGTAAGAGGCAGTGATCCAAATGCCGCAGTTTATTATCTTGCCAGAATGATACAGGGGGGAGAGGATTTGAAGTTTATTGCAAGAAGACTACTTATTCTTGCCTCAGAAGATATCGGCAATGCCAATCCAACTGCATTGGTCATGGCGAACAATACTTTTCAGGCTGTTAATGTGATTGGGCACCCTGAATCTGAAATAATACTTTCTCAATGTACAGTCTACCTGGCATGTTCCCCAAAGAGCAACGCTTCATATAAAGCCATAAAAGCAGCCAATAAATTAGTACGCGATTCTGGAAATCTACCTATCCCACTATCTATTCGGAATGCCCCAACCAGTATGATGAAAGGTTTAGATTATGGTAAAGGCTATAAATATGCTCATAATTATGAAGGAGGATTTGTTGATATGGAATTTTTTCCAAAGGACTTGAAGGGCACTAAATTGTATGAACCTTCCGATAATCCAAGGGAACAGGAAATGAGAAAGTATCTGAAAAAAATTTGGAGCGATAAATATGGCTATTAATTCAAAGGTTAGCTAACTACTGCGGTAGCTTCAATTTCAACCAGAAACTCCGGACTCACCAATGATTTTACAGCAATCATGCTGGTAGCAGGCTTAATATCATGAAAATATTCACCATGGGCCCTGCCAACTTCATTCCACATATTGATGTCTGTCACATAAATTCTTGTTCTGATAACATCGGATAATTTACCACCCACTTCTGTTATTGCTTTATGGATTTTCTTGAGTATGCATTTTGTCTGATCATAGGGATCATCCCTTCCTATGACTTCATCTCTTTCAATGGCAACTGTGCCTGACACCTCTATGATATTACCAATTCTAACTGCCCTGGAATAACCGACAACCTCTTCCCATTCCGCACCTGAGGAGACACTAACTCTTTCTGACATAAACTAATAATTTACAAGGTAAAATAGTAAAAATTCCTAAAATCAATAATTAAAATTATCCAGAATGTTTCTGGTAAATCATTATGAGCATGGGATTATTTTATAAATAAAGTTATTAACTGAATTGAATTCATATTTTTGTTTCTTTTAGCGAAAATTAGAATAAGACATTAATGCAAGAATTAAATGATTTTTTATCAATAATAGATGGATATATTGGCGGTTCGGATTGGTTTGTTTACTTACTTTTAGGTACAGGGTTATTTTTTACCCTGTATTTAAAATTCCCTCAAATAAGGTTTTTTCGACATGCCATAAGAGTTGTTACCGGGAAGTTTGATAGGGCTGGTTTACCTGGAGATACCAGTCATTTTCAGGCCCTGGCAACTGCACTTTCCGGCACGGTAGGCACCGGAAACATTGCAGGCGTGGCCTTTGCAATTCATTTGGGAGGGCCGGCAGCATTATTTTGGATGTTGGTTACTGCTGCCTTAGGTATGTGCACAAAATTTGTAGAGGTTTCCCTATCCCATAAATACCGGGAGAAAACAGAGGATGGAACCATGGCAGGCGGGCCGATGTATTATATGAAAAATGCAGATTTCAGGTTATTTGGTAAAAAGATAGACTTGAAATGGATGGCTGCTTTATTTGCTGTTGCCACGGTACTATCTTCTTTTGGAACAGGTAATTTACCTCAAATAAATAGCATAGCAAATTCCATATATGCAACATTTGGGGTCAATAATATAATTACCGGAGCAATATTGGCTCTTTTACTGTCTTTTGTGATTATCGGAGGGATTAAAAGGATTGCTGCTGTTACTGAAAAGCTGGTGCCAACCATGGCTATAATTTATTTTCTGGGTGCTTTGGGGGTCATTTTTTACAATTTTGAAAATATCATCCCTTCATTCATAAGTATATTTTCAGATATTTTCACAGGATCAGCAGCTACAGGAGGTTTCCTGGGCGCCACACTTTCATTTGCATTTAATAGAGGGGTGAACCGTGGACTTTTCTCTAATGAGGCAGGTCAGGGGTCAGCACCAATAGCTCACGCTTCTGCTAAAGCTAATGAGCCTCTTTCTGAAGGTATGGTCGCAATTTTGGAACCATTTATTGACACCATTATAATATGTTCTATAACAGGATTAGTTTTGTTATCCAGCGGGGTCTGGGATGATAAACACCAGAACACTTTTCAGCTGACCGATATTGTGGTCTTAGATAAGGTTTACAGCCAAAATGATGAAGATGATAGAGTATCCGTTTTTCGGTTTCTTGCTGGAAAAAAAGACATTGGTCTCTTTTCAGGGGATTTGATCATAGAAAATGGAAAAATAAAAGATGATGTATCTTTAATACACGCCAGATCATTGGCTGAGGACGTCATCGTTAAAAATAACGGCGAGATGTATTCAGGAACACTACCCGTTGAGGCTGGATCTATTCAGGATTTTTTCGGAGCGTACACATTCGAGGGTAAGTCACTGGTGCACAGTGCGCCTTTGACTACCATCGCATTTACAAAAAGCTTTGCCGGGGATTATGGACAATATATTGTTTCAATTGGTTTATTACTTTTTGCATTTAGTACAGCGATTTCATGGTCATATTACGGGGATAGAGCCATGATATTCTTATTTGGGACTAAATCAATTTTGTATTATCGCATAGTTTATGTGATGGGATTCTTTATGGCATCCTTTGTTGATACGACCATAATCTGGACACTTTCAGGTATAACCATCGCTTTAATGACCATACCCAATCTCTTTGGTATTTTAATGTTACACAAAGAAATGCGCAAGACCATTTCAGAATATGGAGCTTTCTTTGAAAAAGAGTTCCCGGGGATAAAGCATCCAAAGTTCTAAAAAACTATTTAGCGTAGCTAATAGCCCTGGTCTCCCTGATAACAGTTACTTTGATCTGACCGGGATATTGCATATCTTTCTCTACCTTTTGAGAAATTTTGAATGAAATATCACCGGCAGTTTTGTCATCAACATTATTGGCATCAACCATTACACGGAGTTCCCTCCCAGCTTGTATGGCATAGCATTTATTAACACCATCAAAGTTTAGGGCAAGTGCTTCTAAATCTTTGAGCCGCTTCAGGTAGGATTCCATAATTTCTCTTCTTGCGCCAGGTCTGGAGCCGGAAATAGCATCGCACGCCTGAACGATGGGGCTGATTAAGTTTGTCATTTCAATCTCATCATGGTGCGCACCGATGGCATTGCAAACATCTTTATGTTCCTTGTATTTCTTCGCCAGCTCCATACCAAGGATGGCGTGTGGAGTTTCCGGTTCCTCCGGCCATACTTTGCCTATATCGTGCAATAGTCCAGCCCTTTTAGCCTGTTTTGGATTAAGGCCAAACTCTGAGGCTAAAGTTGCGCATAATCTGGCGACCTCTCTTGAGTGCTGAAGAAGATTCTGACCATAAGAAGAACGAAATCGCATTCTTCCTACCAGCTTGATCAACTCAGGATGTAGGCCATGAATACCCAAATCGATTATGGTTTTTTCTCCGGTTTCTACGATTTCTTCTTCAATATTTTTTGTTGTTTTTGCTACAACTTCCTCAATACGGGCAGGGTGTATACGTCCATCGGTTACTAATCGATGCAGGCTTAACCTTGCTATTTCCCTTCTTACCGGGTCAAATCCGGATATAATGATAGCTTCAGGTGTATCATCTACAATGATTTCTATGCCCGTTGCTGCTTCCAATGCACGAATATTTCTACCTTCTCTTCCGATAATTTTACCTTTAACATCATCACTTTCTATATTAAATACCGATACACAGTTTTCTATTGCATGCTCTGTGGCAGTTCTTTGTATGGTTTCAATAACTAATTTTTTAGCTTCTTTAGTGGCTGTAAGCTTAGCTTCTTCAATGATGTCCTTTATGTGCGATGAGGCTTCTGTTCTGGCTTCATCTTTCAGCGTTTCAATTAGCTGTTGGCGCGCTTCTTCGGCAGTGAGTGAAGCGATCTTTTCTAATTTAGTGACTTGTTGATTTGTCACTTTCTCAAGCTCCTCTCTCCTTTTCTTTACTATTTCCATTTGAGCTTCAAGGTTTTCTTTCATGGACTCTGCCTCTGCCTCCACCCTCTTAGATTGTTCTATTTGTTTAGATAGGTTAGCTTCCCTTTGTTTTAGCTTGTTTTCATTGGTGATTAAAAGGCTCTTCTTTTTTGAAGTTTCTTCTTCAAAGTCGCTCTTTAATTTCAGGAATTTTTCTTTTGCTTCAAGAATCTTGTCTTTCTTAATGCTTTCTGCATTTAGCTCAGCTTCCTTAATTAACAATTTGGATTGTTCCTGAGCATCTTCTTTCTTTTTTTCTAAATTTTTCCTGAACAGTACCCTGTCGATGCCAAAGCCTAAACCTGCACCTATCAATAATCCGATAACTGAAAAAATAATAGCATCCATTTTTGTTAAATTATGATTAATTAACTGGAAATAAGAATGCTGGGAAAGACTAAAAAGAAATTGTTAAATGGCTTGTGAGAGTATGTGTTTTATTCTGGAAACATGGTCGGTAGCTACCTCTTCAGTACTGCTTTTAATATCGTCTGATTTCATATTCTCCACCATACTGTCAATGGCTACCATCGCTAACAAATCCTGAAAGTCGTCAAGTCCAAATTGGTCTTTGTAAGATTTTATTTTACTGTTGATTGACTTTCCTGCGTTTCTGATCATTTCTTCATCTTCACTCTTCACTCTCATTGGGTACTCCCTGTTGCCTATTTTAAGCTTTATTGATAAATCATCCATGTAGAGACTAATTTACTTCACTCAAATGATTGATACATTTATCAATTTCGACTATATATTTATTGATAACTTCTTTTAAGTCTGCTTCTCCATCACCGCTTATCTCCAGACTATCTACAATGTTACGTAATTTTATTTTATTTTGGAAATCAGCCAAATTCTGCTCCTGGTATTGAAGCTTTGATTTAAGTTGTAAATTTTCTTTTTTGGTTTTTTCTAATTCTTCCTTCAAATACCTGTGCTCCTTGACAAGCAATAGTGCTTTTCTTTCCAGGCTTATTAGCTCTTCTCTTAGTTTTCTTTCCATAACAGACGTGATTACTTCCTAATTATGGCTGATATTTCGTTTTCAAATGCTGCTATCAATTTGTTCATAGTTTTATCAATAACCTTATCGGTAAGTGTTTGCATTTCATCCTGTAGAATAAAACTTATGGCATAAGACTTTTTGCTTTCTCCCAGATTTTCTCCTTCGTAGATACTAAAGACATTAATTGACTTGATCAATTTCTTTTCTACCCTTAAGGATATTTCATTGATATCTTTAAAGGTAATTGAATTATCAAGAACTAATGATAAGTCTCTTCTTACTTCAGGAAATTTTATTATGTCCTGAAAAGTAAGGTCATGTTCGATATTTTTAAGGACAGTATCCCAGTAAACCTCAGAGTAAAAAACATCTTGTTCTATGCCCAGCTGATTTTTTAGCGATGCGGATAATTTGCCTAGTTTGGCCAATAGCCCATTGCCTTCAAACTGTAAACCATAATCAAATTTTTCTTCATCTAATTCTGTACTGTTCATCTTTTGTACATTCATCGTATCAAAAATCTGATGAGTGATTAAGGCAAGGTCATAAAAATCGGCATTTATGTTTTTTGCTCTCCAGGATTCGTCGTTTTGTAATCCGGTTAGAAAAATTGATAAGATATTGTGCTCTTTATATTGCTCTTCTAATGAATAGACTCTTCCAAACTCGAATAATTTTAAATTTTTATAGCGCCTTTTAATGTTATAATCAATAACCTCTAACCCACTGTAAATCATTGATTTCCTCATAATCCCGAGGTCATCACTCAATCGGTTTATTATTTCCACGTTATGATCCTCAGTGAATTCACTATGATTCAGATAATAGCTCGCCTTGGTCAAAGAATTTGTCATGACCTCATGAAATCCTCTACCGTATAGAAGGTCTGAAATTTTTTGTTGATACAAGGTATTATCAACCTGGTTTACCGGTGCGATGTAATCACTTCCTAAAGTATTGCTGGTTTCAACATTATTAAAGCCGTAAAACCTTAAAATATCTTCTATAAGATCTGCTTCCCTGGTTACGTCAGTCCGGTATTTTGGCACCCTTACTTTAAAACCCTTATCATCCACATCATCAATCTCAATATCAAGGTTTTTCAATGTATTAAATACAAAATCTTTTGGAATGCTTTTGCCAATAAGCCGGTTTATGTTCTTGTATGAAACGCTAAATTCCTGCGGCTTAATTGGATTGGTAATAATATCTACTACATCAGATGTGATTTTACCTCCTGCGATATTTTTAATCAATAGAGCCGCAATCTTGAGGTATTTTACACATCCCTCCGGATCAGTGCCTCTTTCAAACCTAAAAGAAGAATCAGTTTTCAATGAATGTTTAATGGAGCTTTTTCGGATATAATCCGGTGAAAAATATGCACTCTCTAAAAAAATACTTTTAGTGTCCCTGGTGACGCCGGAATTTAATCCTCCAAATATACCAGCCATGCACATTGGCCCCTCGGTGTTGCAGATCATTAAATCATAAGATTCCAATTCATGCTCTTTTTCATCAAGGGTGGTGAATTTTGTGCCTTTATTACATGTGTCAACAATTACTTTATTATCTGAAATTTTATTGGCATCAAATGCGTGCAGCGGTTGACCATAGGCAAAAAGAATATAGTTAGTTATATCAACGATATTGTTTATTGGGTTTAGACCAATGCCAAGTAATTTATTTTTTAACCATTTTGGTGATTCTTTTACCTCTATATCTGCAATGGTTAATCCGGCATATCTAGGGCAGCCTTCGGGATTACGTACTTCAACATCTATTTTTAATTCTTGGTTGTCCACCACAAACTCCTCAGAATCAGGTATTTTGATTGAATTATTGAATATTGCTTTAATATCCCTGGCAACACCCAAATGGGAGGCCGCATCGCCGCGATTAGGCGTTAAACCTATCTCATAAATACTATCGTTGCAAATTTCAAAATAGTCAGCAGCAGGTGTACCATTTGGCAGGTCAGTATTTAATTCAAGAATGCCGTCATGATTATTACCCAGACCTATTTCATCTTCCGCACAAATCATTCCTTCTGAAGTTTCACCTCTTAGCTTTGCTTTTTTAATCTTGAAAGGCGCTCCATTTTTTGGATATAAAGTACTGCCAACTTTGGCAACCACTACTTTTTGGCCAGTTTTCACATTTGATGCCCCGCAAATGATCTGTTTTGTTTCATCTTCCCCAACATTTACCGATGTTACGCTAAGTTTATCTGCGTTTGGGTGCTTTTCGCAACTTTTTACTTCTCCTATTACAATGTTTTCCAATCCTCCTTCTATGGATTGAAATTTTTCAATTTTTTCAACTTCCAGTCCAACACTGGTTAATAAATCACCCAATTCCTCTACCGACACATCGAAATCGATAAATTCTTTCAGCCAATTATAAGATATTCTCATTAGTTAAAATTTCAGAACACAGAATCTTTTTCAAAATTAGAAAAACAGTAAAGCTACCTTATTCTGAAGAATACTTTTTTTCCCCTGCTTGAATACTCATGGATAAAATATTTTCCGGTGGAGGCAATGGACAGCTATATTTGCTGTTGTATTCACAATATGGGTTATAAGCTTTATTGAAGTCTAGTTTGATTTGTCGGGCATTTTTGAAATCTAAATCCAGGTATCTTCCTCCGCCATAGGTTTCTTCACCACTGGTATTATCTGCAAAGGCCGTGAAGATGATATCCAAGTCCCTAAAGCCGGCCGGTTTTAATAATAATAGCTTATATCTTTGACCATCAAGTTTGAATTTAGCATAAGCGAACTGTTTGTATTGTTGAATTTTTCCGTCGCTTGTCTTCAAGGTTTTTAGTGGCTTCTTTTCGATTTTCTCAATTACTGCGGTAACTCTAAAATTTGGGTCCACAGGAAAATAATTCAGCCCATTAAATGAAGTTTTATCCATTATTGGCGATTCTTCACTATTTCGAAAGTTTTGGTCTTTCTCTTTTCTTTCATCTAAAATTTCTTGTATGTATGCTTCATTATCATCACCGCTGTTTAATAAATAAATGGAAATTGCACTAACGACTATTATTACGATAATGATTGATTTATTCATATTTACATCATGTTTTCATCTGCAAAACTAAAATACTCCTCACCTGCAAATATCAAATGATCTAATAGTTTAATTTCTAAATAATCCCCAGCCCGACTGATTTTCTTTGTTATGCTGATGTCATGCTGACTTGGGTTTTTATTCCCTGATGGGTGATTATGTACTAAAATTAAGCCGCTGCATAACTGTTCCAATGCTTTTTTAAAGATTATCTTGGTATCTACTACTGTGCCTGATACACCCCCGGAGCTAAGGATATCTTTTTTTTGAATTATGTTCGCACGGTTTAAATAAATGACCCAAAACTGTTCCACTTCGAGGTCCATCAAATCACCTTTGATGTACTCATACACATCCTGGGAGCTTGTTATTTTTATTTTTTTGTCAAATTCCTCTGACTTTCTTCTTCTGCCTAGCTCCAGTGCGCTAACAATGTTGATTGCTTTTGCTTCCCCTATGCCTTTGAATTTTTTCAGATCACCAACACCTAATTTCGCCAGTTGATTTAAGTTGTTTTGTGTGCTATTCAGGATTTGTTTTGCCAAATCCAGTGCACTTAATTTCCCTGTTCCGCTCCCTAAAAGGATCGCAAGCAGTTCTGCATTGGATAAGGCATTTCTTCCTTTAGAAAGCAGTTTTTCCCTGGGCCTGTCTTCGACCGCCCAATTTTTTATCGATAAGAAATCATTGTTATTCTCAAACACGATTGAAAAATACAAAAAGCTACTGAGTAAGGATACTCAATAACAAAAAAATCGTGGTCTTATCCCAGCTGGGAAACGAATTTGGATAGCTTGGATTTTTGGTTGGCAGCTTTATTCTTGTGGATAATATTTTTTTTGGCAAGCTTGTCCAGCATGCTTGATACTTTTTTATACAGCTCTTGGGCTTCCTCCTTCTCAGTGGCTGATTTTAATTTTTTTATAAAAGTCCTGGTTGTTTTAAACTGATATCTGTTTAACAACTTTCTTTTTTCATTAGCCCTTATCCTTTTTAAAGCAGATTTGTGGTTTGCCATTCAGCAGCTTCTTTTGTTTAAAATGAGCGCAAATTTAATTTCCCCGGCGCAAAAGTACAAGTGTTGACATTTTAATTTTAACAATTATTTAAAGTTGAATTCTTTAGAATTAGATAATTTAGAGAGATGGCAAAGAGGATCACAATATCGCTGTTTATAATAATTATTTTTCCCTATCAATCTTTTTCATGGGGATTTTTTGCACATAGATTGATTAATCGAATGGCAGTGTTTGCTTTACCATCAGAAATGGTGCCGTTTTACAAACACAACATACAATATATAACAGAAAATGCAGTGAATCCGGACCGTAGACGCTATTCAGTAAAAGGTGAAGCAGCAAGACATTATCTGGATGCTGATGTTTACGGGGACAGCGCAGTGTATAAATTGCCCAGATACTGGAATGAGGCGGTTGAAAAGTATACTGAAGATACTTTAAGTGCTTATGGAATCGTGCCATGGCATATTTTTAAGATGAAGAATTATCTAACTAAGGCATTTTTCAATAAGGATTTAAAAAACATTTTAAGGCTTTCGGCAGACATTGGACATTACATTGGGGATGCAAATGTCCCCCTACATACTACTGAAAATTACAACGGTCAACTGACAGGACAGTATGGGATTCATGGATTTTGGGAATCAAGGCTCCCTGAGCTATTTTCTGATCAGTACGATTTTTTTCTGCCTGAAGCTAACTATATTGAAAAACCCCAGCTAAAAGCCTGGGAGGCAGTGATAAATGCACACTCTGCGCTTGATTCAGTATTGTTATTTGAAAAGGAGTTGTCAAATGATTTTAGTGAGGATAAAAAATATAGCTATGAACAAAGGGGCCAAACCAACGTAAGGGTTTATTCAAGGGATTATTCGATTGCTTATCACGATAAACTAGATGGACAAGTGGAGAGAAGGATGCGTGCAGCAATTAAAATGATTGCTGATTTCTGGTACACTTGCTGGGTAGATGGCGGCCAGCCTGATTTGAACAGCTTAATCAGAAATCTATTGGAAAAAGAAGTTGAAGAGTTAAGGGATAAGAAAGAGGGAAAGGTTTATAAAGGTCGGGAACACGAGTCTTAATAGATTTGTGTAGTAACTATATAAGTAATTATAAGTATGTAATTTTATTATTATACCTATTTAACACACTAATTGGAATCAGAAAAAATACCATACGGATATATAAAAGACGGTCAAATCTATTTATCTGCCACCCAACGTTTTGAAGCACGGTTAATTGGAGAAGTAAAAGATGAGAACACCCAAGCTTCTGTAGAATATTTTATTAATCGATTCAAAAAACTATCTGATAAAATAAATGATCTTGAAGAACTAATTAATAACACTGAAAATAAAGGGTCATTTTTAATGAAGCTTCTCCACTTAAAGAATTCACTTTACACCTATGAGGCGCTTGGCGATTATGAGCCATTATTTATTAAACTGGAGGATCTCCGGGTTTGTCTTGAAGATATTATCTCTAAGAACAGGATAAGAAACACTGAAATAAAACAGAGCTTATTGGCTGAACTGGAAGAAATTGCCAAAACGGTCATTAATTGGAATGAAGCAACAGAAAAAGTTCTGGATGTAAAAGGAAGGTGGATTAAAACCGGGAACGCTGAGAAAGAACATCAAGAACAATTAGAATATAAGTTTAATGAATTATTGACCAGCTTCTTTGATAGAAAGAGGTCCTTCGTTGAGGATAAAAAACGATTAATTAACAATCGAGTCAAAGAATACTATGGGATTATTAATAAGCTCAAGGAAATCAACCGCTCAAGAAATCTGTTTTCGCATTATAATGAGGTAAAAAAGCTTCAGGAGGAATGGAATCAAGTTGGGCAAATCCCTAACATGAAATTAAGGCCGCTTCTGCAACAGTTTAAGTATCAAACCACACAATATTTCAGAAACTATAAAAGACAAAGCGGGTCCTATAATTCAGAAGATCCGGACAAAAATTTACAGTTGAAATATAAATTGATTGAGGAGATTGAAAATATTGAGAAAAATAACAATCGGGTGAATGAGCGGGATATAAAGGAGTTGCAAAATAAATGGAAAGCAGTTGGAAGGATCCCAAAAGAAAAGTATAAGGATATCAACGATAAATTCTTTCTATTAACTACAAAGCTTTACGAAAAAAACTACCTTGAAAAAACGGTAAGAGAAAGGGATAAGAGCTACGATGAAAAAAACAACCGTGAAAAAATAAGAATAAAACTGAATGTAATCAAAGAATTACTTAACCGGGATGAGAAAGAATTACAATCTTATCGGGAGAATTCTGAGAATTTTAATGTGTCCAGTGGTGACTTTGATAGGATGTTGCGGCAGAAACTGAATATTCAAAAAAGGAAGGTTATTGTCAAACGGCAGATAATGAGGGATCTTAAATCATCGCTCAACCAGGTTCCGTAAAATATTTTAAAAAACCTAACAATATTTAAATTTTGCAGTAATACTCATAAAAAATTTTTTCTTTTTGATTAAAAACTATTTTTGCACGATTATTTACGATACCATTTATAAAAGGAGTTGATATGTATTGGACATTAGAATTGGCTTCTTACCTAGAAGATGCCCCTTGGCCAGCTACTAAGGATGAATTAATTGATTATTCTGTAAGATCAGGTGCTCCCCTTGAAGTTGTTGAAAACCTTCAGGAACTTGAAGACGATGGTCAGCCATATGAAAGTATAGAAGAGATTTGGCCTGACTATCCCACCAAAGAGGACTTCTTCTTCAACGAGGATGAATACTAATCTTATTATTTAAAAATCCTTTGCAAATGCCTGAGCAATCAATAGATCCTCAGGCGTTGTGATTTTGATATTTTTATAGTTTCCTTCCACCAGCATTATTCTTTCTCCATTCTTTTCAGCGATACTTGCATCATCAGTAAAATCTGTATTAGTCAGATTTTTGTATGCATCCTTAATTAAAGGCAGTTTAAATGTTTGAGGTGTTTGAATTATTTTAAAATTATCTCTCTTGACCGCCTCATTAAAATTGTCATTAGATATCCTTCTAATTGAATCTTTTAAGGATACCGCTGTAACGCCACTACCATAGTTTTCCGCGGAGTCGAAGGTATTTTTAATCACCTCAATTGTTGTAAAAGGCCTTACACCATCATGTATAGCCACCAAACCATCCGGCTCATCTTCAATCAAAGCAAGCCCGTTTCTTACAGACTCCACCCTGGACTTGCCCCCTGGTGTGGTTTTGTAGTTGTAATCATTGTTAAAGGCCATCCTCAGATGCTGCCAATAGTCGATTTCTGTAGCCGGGAGAACCAGTATGAGGTTAATTGAGGCATCGAATTCAAAAAATCTTTCTATGGTCCATTGCAAAATGGGTTTGCCATGCAGCTTAATAAATTGCTTCGGTTTATGGTGTTTCATTCTTGAGCCAGAACCACCGGCAACAATTACAACGTGACGGGCCAAAAGTTATATAATTAGCATAGCGTCTCCATAACTGAAGAAACGGTATTTTTCTTTTATAGCTTCTTGATATGCTTTCATCACCAATTCATAACCACCAAAGGCGCAAGCCATCATCAGCAAAGTGGATTCCGGCATGTGGAAGTTGGTTATCAATCCGCTACAAATTTTAAAATCGAATGGAGGGAAAATAAACTTATCGGTCCATCCTTCATTCGCCTTTAATCTACCGTTTGCAGATACCGATGATTCCAGCGCTTTCATAACAGTAGTGCCTACTGCAAGCACTTTTTTCTTTTTTTCTAAGGTTTTATTGACAATCTGTTCTGTATCTGACGTAACAATATAATTCTCTGAGTCCATTTTATGCTTGGTAAGGTCTTCAACGTCTACAGGTCTGAATGTACCTAACCCAATATGAAGTGTGATTGGTGTTACGTTAACCCCCAGGATCTCAAGCCTTTTCATCAATTGGAGTGTAAAATGTAAACCAGCAGTAGGTGCTGCAACGGCCCCTTTATTTTTAGCATAAATGGTTTGATACCTATCTCGATCTTCCGGTTCGGCCTTTCTTTCAATATATTTTGGAAGTGGTGTCTCGCCCAGGGCATCTATTGTTTTATTAAAGGCTTCTTCATCTCCATCAAAAAGGAACCTGATGGTTCGGCCCCTGCTGGTCGTGTTATCAATAACTTCAGCTACTAACTCTCCATCACCAAAATATAATTTATTTCCAACCCTTATTTTTCGTGCTGGATCTACCAGCACATCCCAGAGCCTCATATCTCTATTCAGTTCTCTAAGAAGAAATACCTCGATCTTAGCACCCGTTTTTTCTTTGTTTCCGTAAAGTCTGGCCGGGAAAACTTTGGTGTCATTAGTAACGAAGGTATCTCCATCATTGAAATAATTAATCACATCTTTGAAAATCTTATGTTCAATTTTACCGCTTTTTTTGTCGATAACCATTAATCTTGATTCATCTCTGTTCTGGGTGGGATAAAGGGCTATTAAGTTAGGGGGTAAATCGAATTTAAATTCTGATAATTTCATGGGCAATTTTTATAAGCTCGCAAAGTTATTACTATTTAAAAAAATAGAATGTATAGCTTTAAATAGTATTTAATGAAAAATAAAAAATACTTTTGCTGCATCATTATCTCCTTTCAATGTTCTATCTTACTAAAAAAACATAAATATATACCGATCTGCTCAAGTTTTTCACTTGGATCTAACTAACAATTGGTGGAAATGGATGACAGAAATTACAGAAAAGACATAATCAAAAGGTTTAAGAATTCATTAGCTGAAAACAATAAGATTTTCTTTGACACGGAAAGCTTTGAGCTGATAATTGAACATTTTCTAAATAATGAAAATTACAACCTTGCTTTATCTGCCTGCGACCTTGCCTGTCGGCAATACCCTTATTCTTTTGAATTCAAATTAGAAAAAGCCAAGGTTTTGACCAAAAAAGGTAATCACGAGGACGCACTTGACATACTTTCTGAGGTTAAGGTCGTCCATCCATCTGATCCTGAAATCTACGTAGTCGAAGGCGAAGCATATCTAAAGTTAGGTGAGTATGACAGGTCCATCACCTCTTATGAGTCGGCAGTAGGGGATATTGATGAAAAAGATGAAATTTATTACAACATAGGCTTTGCATATCAAAACAAGAATGATCTTACCAACGCAATAAAAAATTACAAAAAAGCACTGGAGAATAATTTAAACAATGAAGATGCTTTATATGAGCTTGCGTATTGTTTAGATCAGAAAGGGGAACTTGAAAACAGCATTGGTTATTATAAAAAATTTATTGATAAAGACCCCTATGCTGAATATGCGTGGTATAATCTTGGCATTGTGTATGATAAATTGTGTAAATATGATGAGGCTATCAATGCTTATGATTATGCTACAATTATTGAAGAATCTTTCAGCTCTGCCTATTTTAACATGGCCAATGCTTTTGTAGCAATCGAAAAGTATAAAGAAGCAATTAAGAATTATAAGCTAACCATAAAACATGAGGGTGAAAGTGCTGAAGTTTTATGCTGTCTGGCTAAAACCTACGAAAAGTCAGAAGAATTTAATACTTCCATTAAGTTTTTCCGAAAAGCAATAAAACTTGATTCCACTTATCATGAAGCATGGTTTGGAATTGGTTATAATCTTTATCGACAGGAGAAATGGCACGAGGCGCTCTACTTCCTGAGTAAAGCTGCAAACCTTAATAATGAAAGTTATCAGTACTTTAAAATATTAGCGGATACAGAATTAAATCTAGGGAATAAATTATCTGCATCTAAATACTATGAGCAGGCAGTGGAGATTAATAGTCAGGATCCTGATCTATGGCTACAATGGTCTACCATATATTTTGAAGAAGGGGATACCGAAAAAGCAATTAGAATATTGGAGGATGCCCTCGAAGAAAATCCTGAGGAGGATGCTCTTCATTACAGGCTTGTTATCTATCTATTGATGAGTGGTTATTATAAAAAAGCATTTAATATTCTTGAATTTGCTTTATTATTGAATTTTGAAGGCCACAAGGTATTGTTTGATTACTTTCCCCGTTTAGAAACACAAAAAGCGCTGTTCAGAATAATTGAGCAATACCAAAAAGGCTGAGTCTAATCTTTTTTGTAACTATTTTACTTTTTTAATGAATTACAACTTAAACAATTTACCTGATCGAACAGTAAAACCGAGAGATCATGGGCTTACCATGGTTATGGATAAAGGTTTAAGCCTTCGAGAGATAGAAGACTTATTGGAGACCAGTGAAAATTACATTGATATCGTAAAATTTGGTTGGTCTACCTCTTTTGTGACCCCTAAACTAAAGGAGAAGATTCAACTCTATAAAGAGGCAGGAATACCTTCCTATTTGGGCGGTACACTGTTCGAGGCATTTTACATAAGGAATCAATTTGATGAGTACAGAAAAGTACTTGATGATTTCGGGTTAGAGTATGCTGAGGTAAGCGACGGCTCCATTGAGATTTCACATCAAAAAAAATGCGAATTAATTAATTCCTTATCAAGGCAGGTGACGGTTCTCTCAGAAGTGGGATCAAAGGACGAAGAAAAAATATTCCCACCCTATCAATGGATTGAACTTATGAACGCTGAAATTCAAGCGGGCTCATGGAAAGTAATTGGTGAAGCTCGTGAAGCCGGAAACGTCGGTTTGTTCAGGTCAACGGGTGAAGTAAGATCAGGCCTGGTTCAGGAAATTTTAACAAAAATACCGGAAGAAAAGATAGTATGGGAAGCTCCAAAGAAAGCCCAACAGGTATGGTTTATAAAATTAATTGGTGCCAACGTAAATTTAGGAAATATTGCTCCCAATGAAGTTATCCCTCTTGAAACCATTCGCTTGGGGCTTAGAGGAGATACTTTCTCACATTTTTTAAACATTAAAGAATGAATATCAGGAGGCGGCTCTTGCTATTTCTTAAAGGAGTAGGAATGGGTAGTGCTGATGTTGTACCGGGTGTGTCTGGTGGTACCATTGCTTTTATTACCGGCATCTATGATCAGCTGCTAAACTGCATAAAAAGCATTGATGGGTCACTCCTCCCTTTACTTTTAAAATTGAGACTTAGGGATATTTGGATCAGAATAAATGGCGATTTCTTAGTTACCCTTTTAATGGGCATCCTGGTAAGTATTCTTACCTTTTCGCGGTTAATATCTTTCTTACTTGACAATTACCCAATCCAGCTCTGGTCGTTCTTTTTTGGCTTGATAATAATTTCCTCCATTTCAATTATTAAGGACATTAAAAAATGGAATTTATGGACAGCTTTACTATTAATTTTTGGGACTTTTTTAGCATTTTTTATAACTACATTGGTTCCTTCATCCACACCTGATACACTTTTTTTTACTTTTATTTCCGGTTCTATTGCTATATGTGCCATGATTCTACCTGGAATATCCGGCAGCTTTATTTTGTTGATATTAGGAAAATATCAGGACATTATAAATGCCATAAAAGACTTTGAGCTTGTAACCATACTGGTATTTGGTATTGGATGTGTAGTTGGTATTTTATTGTTTGTCAGGTTACTATCTTATTTGATTAATACCTTCCGGAATTACACTGTGGCTATGTTAGCAGGCTTTATGATAGGATCACTAAATAAGATCTGGCCATGGAAAGTTGTGAAAGAATACTACGTTAACTCAGATGGAGAACAGACGCCTTTGGTGGTAGAAAATATCCTTCCTAATCAATACCTCTCACAATTAAGTAAAGACCCACAATTAATTTCTGCTTTGTTATTTGGTGCTTTAGGAATTATGATTGTAGTGATCATAGAAAAGATCGCATCTACGATTGTAAAATATTCCAATAAAAAGCATGAAGAAGTATGGACTAATCGGTAAAAAGCTTACCCATTCATTTTCAAAGAAATATTTTTCAAAAAAATTTAAAGATCTGGGGATTGATGGTACACACCAATATGTGCTCTACGAAATTCCAACAATTGAAGATTTTAAAAAAATTATAGAGACCCATCATCCTGAAGGATTAAATGTGACGATACCTTACAAAGAAGCGGTAGTTCCATATTTGTCCAAAATAGATCATACTGCAAAAGCAATAGGTGCAGTAAATGTGATAAAAAATACTGGTCCGGAACTAATTGGTTATAACACAGATTATTTAGGTTTCAGGGAATCTCTTGTGAACTGGTTAGGATCAAAAAAAATAAATAAGGCACTAATCCTGGGAACAGGTGGGGCTTCCCATGCAGTGGAATATGCCTTAGACCAGTTAAACATCAACTATGATTATGTGAGCAGAAGGAAATCAACCGGTATCCTGGCTTATGGTGATCTAAATAAAAAGATAATAACAGAACATCAATTGATCATTAATACAACACCTTTAGGCACTTATCCTAACACCCGTGGGGCGCCGGATATTCCATACAATCAACTTACGTCTAATCATTTTTTGTATGATCTGGTTTATAATCCGGAGATCACTGAATTTATGAATAAAGGATTAAAGTATAATGCCAATGTAAAAAACGGATTTGAGATGTTGATTTTGCAAGCCGAAAAATCCTGGGAGTTATGGAATTCAAACTAATTAGTGAGTTTAAGCCGACAGGAGACCAGCCCCAAGCCATCGCTCAATTAACAGAAGGAATATTTAGTAATGAACCGGCACAAACTTTATTGGGTGTGACAGGGTCCGGAAAGACTTTCACCATGGCCAATGTTATTAAAGCGGTCAATAAGCCGACTTTGGTTTTAAGCCATAATAAAACCTTAGCGGCACAGCTGTATGGTGAATTTAAGCAATTCTTCCCAGAGAATGCGGTAGAATATTTTATATCATATTATGATTATTACCAGCCGGAAGCATACATACCATCTTCGAATATTTATATAGAGAAAGATCTCAGCATCAATGAAGAGATTGAAAAATTAAGATTAAGTGCAACTTCTTCCCTTCTAACCGGTAGGCGTGACGTTCTGGTTGTGGCCTCGGTATCATGTATTTATGGTATTGGAAATCCTGAGGAATTTGGACGAAATGTGATCAGGCTTCAGGTCGGGGACATTATTTCCAGGAACCAGTTTCTTTTTTCCCTGGTAGACATACTCTACGCTCGAACCACGGCGGATTTTAGAAGAGGAAATTTCAGGGTAAAAGGAGATACTGTGGATGTGTTTGTTGCCTATGATGATTATGCTTATCGAATAGTATTCTGGGGTGATGAAATAGAATCTATTCAAAAGATAGATCCCATAACCGGTAAAAAAATTTCAGATGAAAATATTATCGCAATATTTCCAGCCAATCTTTTTGTAACGGGCAAAGAAATTATTCAAACTGCCATCAGAGAAATTCAGGATGATCTGGTCTCCCAAATACATTTATTCGAAGATGAAAGAAGGTTTCTGGAAGCAAAAAGACTGAAGGAAAGAACAGAATTTGATATGGAGATGATCAGGGAATTGGGTTATTGTTCTGGTGTTGAAAACTATAGTCGCTATTTTGACCGCAGAAAGCCAGGTATGCGCCCATTCTGTTTACTGGATTATTTCCCGGAAGATTACCTGATGATGATCGATGAAAGTCATGTAACCTTGCCTCAAGTGAGGGGAATGTGGGGTGGTGATCGTTCAAGAAAAGTAAACCTGGTAGATTTTGGTTTCAGATTGCCGGCTGCGCTTGATAATCGTCCATTGACCTTTAATGAGTTCGAATCGATGATTCATCAGGTAATTTTTGTAAGTGCCACACCCGCTGAATATGAATTAAGAAAATCTGAAGGTGTGATCGTTGAGCAACTCATAAGACCTACCGGCTTGCTGGACCCTGAGATTAGTGTAAGGCCTAGCTTACATCAAATTGATGATCTAATGGAAGAAATTGTTCAACGGGTTGAAAAAGATGAAAGGGTGCTGGTAACAACACTTACCAAAAGAATGGCAGAGGAATTAAATAAATATTTAGTCAATTATGGGGTTAAAAGCAGGTATATACACTCAGAAGTTAATTCACTGGACCGTGTTGAGATCCTAAGGCAGCTTAGAATGGGTGATTTTGATGTTTTAGTCGGCGTTAACTTATTACGAGAAGGACTTGATTTGCCTGAGGTATCATTGGTTGCCATACTTGACGCAGACAAAGAAGGTTTTTTGCGAAATCAAAGATCGTTGGTACAAACGATTGGCCGTGCAGCCCGAAATGTAAATGGGAAAGTTATCATGTATGCGGATACAATTACCGATTCTATGCAAGTAGCGATTGATGAGACAAATAGAAGAAGGAGAATTCAGCAGGATTACAATGAAAAACACGGAATAAAACCTATGACTGTTAAGAAATCCAGGGAATCTATTCTGGAACAGACCAAAGTTGCAGATTCAAAAAAATCAGCCAGGAAAAAATATTATGTCGAGGAAGAACCAAGCATAGCTGCAGATCCTGTAGTTAATTACATGGATAAGGCACAGATAGAGAAATTAATTAAAGAAACCCGGCGAAAAATGGAGAAAGCAGCAAAAGAACTTGATTTTATGGATGCTGCCCGCTTAAGGGATGAGATGCTGGCCCTGGAGAAAAAACGCGATGAATTGTAATAGGACCTGAAGATTATTAATTCAACAAAATTTCATAATTTTAAGATATTCGAAATATTTAATTAATTGTCATGCGTTTTACCTTCATTCTTTTAAGCCTGATCTTTCAAATCGCAATATTAAAATCTCAGGATAGAATAAATGGCCCTTTATTTTCCACCAGATCAGAAGTAATTGCTAAAAATGGTATGGTTGCTACCAGTCATCCGTTAGCCACACAGGTAGGACTAGACATACTAAAAAATGGAGGATCTGCAATAGATGCAGCCATTGCCTGCAATTCCACGTTGGGTTTGATGGAACCTACCGGTTGTGGTATTGGTGGCGATCTTTTTGCTATAATTTGGGATAATAATGAAAAGAAGCTCTATGGTCTAAATGCCAGTGGAAGATCATCTTCTGACCTTTCATTAAAATATTTTGTAGACAATGGATACGAAAAAATTCCAGCTCTGGGACCTCTTCCTGTCACAGTACCCGGATGTGTAGATGGTTGGTTTACCTTACACGAGAAATTTGGAAAACTCCCAATTTCTGAAATACTAAAGCCAGCCATAAATTATGCCAGGGAAGGATTTCCTGTGACGGAGTTGATTGCACATTATATGGGTCGTTCAGTTCCTTATTACATTGCTCAGGGGTTTCCTAATGTAAAAGAAACATATACCAGCAATGGCAATGCCCCTGCAAAAGGCGATATTTTTAAAAATCCAGATTTAGCAAATACCTATGAGATGTTGGCGGATAAGGGAAGGGACATATTTTATAAAGGAAAAATTGCAAAGGCCATAGCCGGTTTTTTAAAAGAACAAGGTGGGTTTTTATCTTATAAAGATTTCAAAAATCATACATCAGAATGGGTAGATCCCGTCTCAATTAATTACAGAGGTTATGATGTATGGGAGTTGCCACCAAATGGACAGGGTATAGCAGCGCTTCAAATGCTCAACATATTGGAAACTATAGATTTCAGTGATATCGAATATGGAAGCTATGAACATATACATTATTTCACGGAAGCCAAAAAGTTAGCTTTTGAAGACCGTGCGAAGTATTATGCAGACATGGACTTCTATGATGTGCCAGTTGAGCAATTAGTCTCTAAAAAATATGGAATGGAAAGGGCTCAATTAATCGACCCGGATAGGGCAGGTAAATATAATGCAGGGGAAATAAGTGCCGGAGAAACCATTTATCTTACCACGGCAGACAAAGATGGGAACATGGTGTCCTTAATTCAAAGCAATTATCGTGGCATGGGGTCAGGAATGGTTCCTCCCGGTCTTGGGTTTATGTTGCAGGACAGGGGCGAACTTTTTAGCTTGAAGGAAGGACAGGCCAATACTTTTGAACCGGATAAAAGGCCTTTTCATACCATTATCCCTGCATTTGTAACCAGAGATGGTCAGCCTTTTTTAAGTTTTGGAGTGATGGGTGGTGATTTTCAACCGCAAGGCCATGTACAAATTATCATGAACATGATAGATTTCGGCATGAACCTTCAGGCAGCAGGAGATGCCCCAAGGATTCAGCACCGAGGTTCTTCCTCACCGACAGGTTCTGTTGCGGAGGGTCGGGGGATGATCACACTTGAGGAGGGATATAATTATGAGGCCATCAGGAAGCTAATGCGTATGGGGCACGAGGTTGGCTTTGATTATGGAAGTTATGGAGGATATCAGGCAATAATGTATGACAGCGAAAATGAGGTTTATTACGGTGCTTCCGAATCCAGAAAAGATGGCCAGGCAGCTGGTTATTAATCAGGTCTTTCGCTGGTCAAAAAATGATGGTTTGTGAATTTTATAGTAATCAATAAGCCTTTCGATAAGTTCATCAGCATCATCATCTATGATCAGAAAATCTGTGTTTTCATAGATAAAATCTTCATATTTCATGAATTCAATAAACTTAATTAGATGGTTGTAATATCCATCAATATTTAATAAGCCTATGGGTTTGTTGTGAAGTTTTAGATGGTTCCAGGTAATCATTTCGAATAGCTCCTCCATAGTGCCAAACCCTCCCGGAAGTGTTATAATGCCCTCTGATAATTCGTGCATCTTCAGTTTTCTTTCATGCATGGATTGGACCCTTATCAGCTTTTGGATTCCCTGATGGGCTACTTCTTTTTCGAATAAAAAATCTGGTATCACACCGGTTACCTTACCACCATGATCCAGCACAGAATCAGCAAGATCTCCCATAAGCCCGATGTTACCACCTCCATAAATCAGCTCAATGCTTTTTTTTGCTAATAATTGACCAACTTTTTTAGCATTTTTAGAATATGATTGTTTATTCCCTCTTTTTGATCCGCAATAAATTGCCAGACTAATCATAAAAATAATTTCAATTATTTGATAAAGATGAGTATTTTCAATGATTCGAAAATGGTAATTAAGGGATAATCCCTATTACCTTAACCTACTTTACACAATAATTTTGTTCAAATAGTTATTTAAAAATATACATCGAAGCTTAATTAGAAATGAAACCACCACTTGTTCTTCTTTTTGGATTGTTTTTTCTTTTCCAGAATGTAAAATCCCAGGATATACCATATTTCCAGCAAGGATTTATAGTTACTTTCGATAAGGACACCATAAAAGGCGAGCTTTATCATGATTACTATGGTAAAGAATTATGCAAAGCTGTTTTATTTAAAGGAGACACAGAGGAGTTAGTGGAATATCTTGCCGCTGATATTTTTGCTTTTGGGCAGGTAGTGTTCAAACATGAAGAGCATGCCGAGTATCAAATGTATTTAAGTCAGGAAAATGCCAGCAGAAAAGAAAAAGAGTTTAAAATGCATGAAACATTGCTCTTAAGAGATCAATAATTTTTTGCTTAGAAAAATTATGATTTTTCCTAATCACCTTATTGGCATTACATAGATAGTTTTAAGGTATAAATTTTAATTCACCTAAAATGAAAACACCTAAAATCGTATTATGTGTTGCTATATTAATTGCTCCATTTATCGTAAAATCTCAACACATAGCCCATTTTAAACATGGCTATGTGGTTACAAATGATCATGATACTATTTATGGAGCGCTGTATCATTACTATAAAGCTAATGAGTTAGATAAAGTAGTGCTTATCAAAAAAGACTTCTCAGTAACGTATAATCTGTATGCTCATGAAATCATTCAGTATTGGAAAGCTGAAACCCTGATACCCCGAATAAAAAAAGAAGACGATCAGAAAGCAATAAGTGGTAACGGTACAGGTTTAAAAGAAGAGGAATCCTTAGCATCTTCAATAAATTAATTATTCGTGTCTTTAATGCATCATTTACAAACTCCCGGTTCTACCTCCATCTACAGGTATATTTGTGCCATTAATATAATTGGCATATGGGGAGGCAAGGAAAGCTGCTAAACAAGCAATTTCAGAGGGCTCTCCAAACCTTTTCGCAGGAACACTTTCTTTCATCTTTTCCTTAAGCCGGCTGGTGGTTTCGCCGGAGTCTTCAGCCATTCTTTGGAATAATGTTTCAAGGCGTTTGGTATTTGTCAAGCCTGGTAAAATATTATTTACCGTTATACCATATTGTGCTAGTTCTAATGAAAGCGTTTTCGCCCAGTTTGCTATTGCTCCTCGAACAGTATTTGATACACCTAATCCTGGAATCGGGATTTTAACCGAAGTAGAGACTACGTTAATTATTCTTCCATAACCCGCCTCCTTCATATGAGGTATTAGATGCCGGACAATGATATGATTACACATCAAATGCGCATTTAATCCCTTTTGAAAGTCATCGGTAGTTGCCTCTATTATTGCGCCGGCAGATGGGCCTCCCGTGTTGTTTATTAAATATCATATGATTTCTTCCTTAATTGATGCTCAATCACGCTTTTTACTTCCTCAGGTTTTTCAAAATCAGCTACCAGATAATCATTGCCGTCAGAGACTTGATTAATTTCATTCAAAGTGTTTTCCAGTAACTCTTTATTTCTGGCAAAGAGCGTCACCTTAGCATTGGAAGAGGCCAATTCAAATGCTATTGCTCTTCCTATACCTTGCGTGCTTCCACACACCAGTGCATGCCTATTACAAAGATCTATAACCATGGGTTTTTTGGTTTATGTGAAGAAATTATCCATAACTTAACCATTATTATCACTGTTACTTCATAAATTAATCATTCAAAATACAGGAAAAACATAGAGATGCCCATTCAAAGACCATTTGACTTTAAAAATTGGATCGATGAACATAGAGACTTATTAAAACCACCTGTTGGGAACCAACAAGTTTATAAAAATAATAAAGACTTTATTGTTATGGTTGTGGGAGGGCCAAATTCAAGGAAAGATTATCACTACAATGAGACGGAGGAGTTTTTTTATCAGCTTAAGGGAAATATCGTTTTAAAAATCGTGGAAGATGGTAAAATGGTTGATATACCCATTAAAGAAGGGGAGATTTTCTTATTACCACCAAAGGTTCCGCACTCTCCCCAAAGAACTGCCGGCTCTATAGGTTTGGTAATGGAGCGATACAGGGATACGAGCCAAAAGGATGGATTTATATGGTTTTGTGAAAACTGTGGGAACCGATTGCATGAATATTATGAACACATTAGCGATATTGTAAAACAACTTCCGCCAATTATGGAAAGGTTTAATAATTCACTGGCCCTAAGGACTTGTGATAAGTGCTCTACTGTAATGGAAATACCCAAAAAGTGATATTTGAACTTAAATATGGAATGCTCACTGGAATATGCTTTGAAGCAGGATCGTGAAGATCCACTAAAAGATTACAGAAATATGTTTTTCATTCCCAAAAATGGAGCGGAGGAAACAATCTATTTTTGTGGTAATTCACTTGGATTGCAGCCAAAGAATGTCCAGGGCTATATCGAATCAGAATTGAAAGTTTGGCGGGATTCAGGGGTTGAAGGACATTTCTCAGGAGAAAAACCATGGACTAACTATCATAAATTCTTTAGAAAGCCACTCGGGGATTTGCTGGGAGCCAAGGATTCTGAGATTGTGGTAATGAATAACCTGACTGTTAATTTACATTTATTGATGGTTTCATTCTACAGGCCTGAGAACAACAAATATAAGATTATGATGGAAGGACATGCCTTTCCATCTGACCAGTATACCGTAGAAACCCAGTTGAAATTCCATGGGTACGATCCTGATGATTCAATAATCGAATTATTTCCGAGGGCTGGTGAGCACACGCTAAGAAATGAAGATATAATAGGAGCTATCAATCAACATGCAACAGACCTGGCACTGATTTTATTTAGCGGCGTTCAATATTACAGCGGTCAGTATTTTGATATTGAGTCAATAACCAGGGCGGCTCATGAAAACGGGGTTATTGCGGGTTTTGATTTAGCACATGCCATAGGTAATGTTCCACTATCCCTACATAATTGGAATGTAGATTTTGCAACCTGGTGTAGTTATAAATATTTAAATGCTGGCCCGGGATCTGTCTCTGGGGTATACATCAATGAAAAGCATGCTAAAAAAACAGATATGATAAGATTTGGAGGATGGTGGGGCAATGATGAGCACGAACGTTTTAAAATGGAGAAGGGGTTCAAGCCTGTCCCAGCGGCTGATGGTTGGCAGCTAAGTAACCCATCTATCCTTTCCATGGCAGCGCACCTGGCATCGCTTGAACTTTTTCAGAGGGTTGGCTTTGAAGCATTAAGGCAAAAGAGCATAACACTGACCAGGTTTCTGGAATATTGCCTGGATGATATAAATTCAAATAAACAGTTTGAAATTCTAACACCAAGGGATGTAAAAAGAAGAGGGGCACAATTATCAATTCTTATACCCGAAAAAGGAAGGTGGGTTTTCGAAGGATTAATTAAGCGGGGTGTAGTGCTAGACTGGCGAGAACCTGATGTAATCCGTGTTGCTCCGGCTCCTTTTTACAACACATACACTGACATTTTTAAATTTTGTAAATATTTTGAGGAGTTAATAAATGAGCACAACAAAGGATGAAATCATAATTATAGGTGGTGGTTTGGTAGGGGCATTACTGTCTATATTTATGGCTAGGGAAGGATTTAAAACATATGTAGTTGAAAAAAGGCCGGATCCACGAAAACTTAAAATTTCCGGGGGCAGGAGCATAAATTTAGCCTTAAGTTATCGTGGTATAAAATCATTGAACAAAGTTGGGATAAAGGATGAGGTTGAAAAATTATGTACGCCCATGCATGGGCGCATGATGCATGATAAATCCAGTCAACTTTCATTTCAGCCCTATGGTGTAAAAGGTCAATTCATAAATTCAGTCTCCAGGAAAAAGTTGAATGAATTACTGCTTGATAAAGCCGAAAGTTTGGGGGTTCAATTGTTTTTTGATGAAAAATGTCATGATGTGAACCTCCAAACCGGTGAGATCATCCTGAAAGATAAAAAACTGAAGGCAAAGCAAATAATTGGAGCAGATGGCGCATTTTCAGTAGTTCGGAAAAAATATTTTAATCTCCCTAGGTTTAATTATTCCCAATATTTTCTAGGTCATGGCTACAAAGAGCTTACTATTCCTGCGTCCAATAAAGGGGAGTATCAAATGGAGCCTGGAGCTTTGCATATTTGGCCAAGAGGCAATTTTATGATGATTGCCTTACCAAATAAAGATAAAAGTTTCACTTGTACGCTATTTCTACCTTTTGAAGGTGAGAACGCTTTCAGTATACTAGAAGATGGACATGATGTCACAAGGTTTTTCAAAGAGCATTTTCCGGATTCTTTAGATTTCCTGCCTACCTTGACAAAAGACTTTTTCCAAAATCCTACCTCTGCATTGGTTACTGTGAGGTGTTACCCATGGGTTTATAATAAATCGGTATTAATTGGGGATGCAGCCCATGCGATAGTTCCTTTTTATGGCCAGGGCATGAATGCAGGGTTTGAAGATTGCAGCGTGTTTACTGATGTTTTGAAAGCACATAATTTCAACTGGGATGACACCTTGGACTGCTTTCAAAAATCAAGAAAACCGGATGCAGATGCAATCAGTGAATTGGCGCTTCAAAATTTCCACGAAATGAGTAGTAAAGTAATGGACGATAAATTTATATGGCAGAAAAAAGTGGAGGCTGCGCTGCATAAACATAAGCCAGATCAATGGCTGCCTCTTTATTCAATGGTTACTTTTTCAGACATACCTTATTCCAAGGCATTAGCTGTTGGTAAGAAACAGGAGGCTATCATGAATTCCGTATTGCACGAAGGGGGAATGGATAAATCCGTAGAATCACTAGATAAGGATGAAATAATATCCAGACTTAATGGTCAAGCACAAGACGCTTAGACAGTTCGTTTATGGTATTTTGTTCTATTTCAGATATGCCGTCGGCTGAGTTAGCAAACAGGTACATTGACTCCAACACAAACTCTTTATCAATACCATTTTTGGATAACTGATCTTTTAAAGCATTGAGGAATTTCTTGCGCCATTTGTCAACATTATCTAGCAGGTACCTGAATTCTGTTCTGAATATTCTCCTTAACTCTTCTTTATTATCACCCATGGAAAATTCATCTGCTAAGGTGTTAACAAGACTAAGTACACTCTCCCACTCATTATCATCTAATTTACCATCAGACATACAAACAATTAATGCCGGATAGAGATTTACGAAATAAAGAAATTGCTCGTGTGTAAGCGATACATTTCTGGTCTTAATGTATTCTTGATAAAGGAGTTGTACATGCGAACTAACCATAATTAAGTTAAGATATTTGTTTTTTAAAATTAGTGAAAATAGAAATATCGATTAGATCAAAAATAATCTAAATATTTATCGGATTTTTACAATATTAATATATTATGAAGATAGGGGTTATTGGTGCCGGTATCGGTGGTATAGCAGCAGCCATACGCCTTGCCAATAAAGGGCATAACCTAGAGGTATATGAATCTAATCCATATCCTGGTGGAAAGCTTTCTGAAATCAAACGGGATGGTTACCGGTTTGATGCCGGTCCTTCTTTATTTACAATGCCCCAAAAAGTCGATGAGTTATTTAGGCTTTCTGGTAAGAATCCAAGAGACTACTTCAATTATGAACGGTTATCAATTATCTGCAAATATTTTTACGAGGATGGCACAATCATAAATGCTTATTCCGAAAGAGACCGGTTCGTGGCTGAATTACTTCAAAAAACATCAGTTAAAGAAAGTGATTTAATAAAATTATTAGATAAAAGCGCATTTCTATACGATTCGCTGGCAACATTATTTATCGATTCATCTTTGAATAAATGGAGTACATATCTAAATAAAAGCGCCTTCAAAGCCTATCTTAGAATACCAGGGTTGGGATTTTTTGATACTTTGAATGGTGCAAATAAAGCTTTATTAAAGGATCCTAAAGTTACGCAGTTATTCAATCGGTATGCAACCTATAATGGCTCTAATCCTTACCGGACACCGGCTACAATGAATATTATTCCGCATTTGGAATATGCCTTTGGGGCTTACTTTCCAAATGATGGCATGTATTCAATTACAAGATCACTTTACAATCTCGCCAGGGACCTTGGAGTGAAGTTCTATTTTAATCGACCGGTTACCAGTATTTTACTGGATGGTAAAGCTGTCATTGGGTTGGAATTATCAGGGCTAAAAGTTTTTTATGATTCAGTGGTAACCAATATGGATATGAACCTGGTATACAAGAAGTTACTTCCAAAACGTTTTACGCCTAAAAAGTTGACCAATCAGCCAAAGTCGAGTTCCGCTTTAATTTTTTATTGGGGGATTAACACAGCTTTCCCGGAATTAGAATTGCACAATATATTTTTCGCAAGGGATTACAAAGAGGAATTTGACGCAATTTTTAATAATAATACGATCACCAATGACCCGACGGTATACATAAACATATCCTCCAAACTAAATCATAGAGACGCCCCCAAAGGAAAAGAAAATTGGTTTGTAATGATTAATGCGCCTAATGACCAAGGACAAGATTGGCAATCATTGATTTCAACAGCAAAAGCTAATATTATATCAAAGTTAAACCGCATCCTGAAAGTTGATCTCATCCAATTGATAGAAGCAGAAGACATCCTTGATCCGGCAAAGATCCACAAAAGAACAAGTTCCATGAATGGTGCTTTGTATGGTAATAGCTCCAATAATAAAATGGCAGCCTTTCTTCGACATCCAAATGCGACACGCCGTATTCGTAACCTTTATTTTTGTGGGGGTAGTGTCCATCCGGGTGGTGGAATTCCTCTAAGTCTGTCATCCGCAAGGCTTGTGGCTGATGAATTCTAGATATTTTTTTATTACCGATCAGTTATCACTTGTGAAATGTTCGAAAACGATCAATTATATTTTATTGAAATTTTAAACTACCTGATTATCAGAAGATTATATCTACTGGCATAGTAATTGTTCAAAAAATATTGCCATGAAGAATACAAGTACCAGATTTACCAACTTAATGAAAACGGTCCTTTTAATTATTGGGATCATCGTTGCACTTTTAATTGGTTTTAATCAACATTTATTGACAGTTAGCTCCATCAACGCTGATAAGCAGGAGTTGTTCGAACAGGAAAGTCAATCAAAAATTCAGAAAAAGGCTTCTTATTTTTTGAACTATTTGATTGGTACTGCATTAATAAATAAATTTAAAGAGCCCAGTAATTAACAGAATGCCGGAAAATAAATTATATCGTTCTGATCATCGTGTGATAGCAGGCGTATGTGCTGGATTGGCAGAGTATTTTGGTATAGACATCGTCTTATTCAGAATAATCTATCTGGTTGTATCCATTTTTAGTGCAGCTTTCCCTGGTACATTAGTTTACATTATCTTGTGGATTGTGATGCCCTCTAAATAAAAAAAGGAGCTTGAAAAGCTCCTTTTAAATTTTAATCTCATCCAAATTTATGAATTCAATTCCTGACCGGTCATCCGTAAGGTTCATTCCAATAATAGAATCTTTATGAATTCTTCCGGATAGGATTTCTTTCGACAACTTATTGAGAACCTCTCGCTGTAAAATCCTTTTCAGTGGCCTGGCCCCATATTGAGGATCATAACCGGCTGCTCCTAGGAAATCAATGACCTCGGAAGATGCCTCAAGCTTGATGCCTGAATCAGCGAGTCGTTTCTGTATAATTCCAAACTGTATCCTGACAATTTTGGCTAAATCTTGCTGAGATAGTGGTTTGAACATAATAGTCTCATCTATCCTATTCAGAAACTCAGGTCGTACCGATTTCTTTAATACTTCAAACACCTGGTTCCTGGTATTTTCCAGTATTTCGTCCTGGTTATATTCATTCATTTGTTCAAAATTTTCCTGTATGATACCAGATCCGATATTGGTAGTCATGATCACAATTGTATTTTTAAAATCAGCAACTCTTCCTTTGTTATCTGTCAAACGGCCGTCATCTAAAACCTGGAGTAATATATTGAATGCGTCAGGGTGTGCTTTTTCTATTTCATCGAGTAGGATTACAGCGTAAGGTCTTCGTCTTACCGCCTCGGTTAGTTGACCCCCTTCATCATAACCAACATAACCAGGAGGTGCTCCAATCAACCTACTCACTGCATGTCTTTCCTGGTATTCCGACATATCAATCCGAACCATACTATTCTCGTCGTCAAATAGATATTCCGCCAAAGCTTTTGCCAGTTCTGTCTTACCAACACCGGTAGTTCCCATAAAAATAAATGACCCAATCGGACGCTTAGGGTCCTGCAGCCCGGCCCTGCTTCTCCTCACGGCATCAGCGATGGCTTGTATGGCCTCATATTGGCCTGCAATACGTTTTCCGAGCTCATCCTCCAGGTAGAGAAGCTTTTCACGCTCGCTCTGCAGCATTTTTGCAACTGGAATACCTGTCCAACGGGCCACTACTTCCGCAATATCCTCAGAATCTACCTCTTCTTTGATCAGGGATTTATCTCCCTGCATTTCTGCCAATTTCCTTTTATAGTCCTCAACCCTGGATTCACTTTCAATAATCTTTCCATACCTTAATTCTGCCACCCGCCCAAGATTACCTTCTCTTTCTGCTATTTCAGCTTCTCGTTTGAAATTTTCTATATTTTCTTTTTCTTGTTGCAGATCATCAATTATTATTTTTTCACTTTGCCATTTTGCTTTGAGGTTGTTACGGGTATCTGATAGCTCAGAGATCTCCCGTGAGATTTCCCTTTCCCTATCAACATTTTTTTCACGCCGGATTGCTTCCCGCTCAATTTCCAGTTGCATGATTTTTCTATTTAGCTCATCAAGTTCCTCGGGCAGGGAATCGATTTCAATCCTAAGCTTGGAAGCAGCCTCATCCATTAAGTCTATGGCTTTATCGGGTAGAAACCGATCCGAAATGTAGCGATCAGACAATTCAACGGAAGCAATTACCGCATCATCTTTTATCCTCACACCGTGATGGACCTCATATTTATCTTTTATTCCCCTCAATATGGATACCGAGTCCTGCACATTTGGCTCATCCACAATCACGGTTTGGAAACGACGCTCCAGTGCTTTGTCTTTTTCTATATGTTTTTGATATTCCTTAAGTGTCGTAGCTCCTATAGCGTGCAATTCACCTCTTGCTAAAGCAGGTTTTAACAGGTTGGCTGCATCCATGGCGCTTTCCCCTCCTGATCCGGCCCCTACCAGGGTGTGAATCTCATCAATGAATAAAATAATCTCTCCTTCAGAATCACTAACTTCTTTTATAACAGACTTCAACCTTTCTTCAAACTCGCCTTTATATTTTGCGCCGGCAACTAATAATCCCATGTCCAATGCGATGAGGGTTTTATTTTTTAGATTCCCGGGCACATCACCATCAACCATCCGTTGGGCCATCCCTTCCACAATGGCTGTTTTGCCCACACCGGGCTCGCCGATAAGCAAGGGGTTATTTTTTGTCCTTCTGGATAGTATTTGCAGTACCCTCCTTATTTCTTCATCCCTACCGATTACGGGATCGATTTTTCCTTGCTTAGCCAGTTCATTTAAATTTTTAGAGTAGCGCTCAAGTGATTTGTATTTTGATTCTGCGTTTTGATCGGTCACCTTGTTTCTTCCGCGCAGTGCCTTGATCGCTGTTTTTAGCTCTTTTTCATTAAAACCAAGTCCCTTTAAAGTTTGGGCTACCTTATCATTACCTTTTAAGAGCCCTAGCAAAATATGCTCAATAGCAATGAATTCATCGCCAAAATCCTTTAAATATTTTTCAGCGCGTTGCAATGTTGCGGCAGTATCATTACTAAGATAAGGCTGTTGCCCACTGACCTTAGGGTATGTATTGATGATGCCTTCTACTTCTGTTTCTACTTGTGATTTATTGATGGCCAATTTTTTAAGCAAGAAGGATATTACGTTTTCCTCTCCTTCTAATATTGCTTTTAGTAAGTGCCCAGTCTCCACGGCCTGATGGCCTGCTCCCAAAGCAATTTGGGCGGCCTTATTAATGGCTTCTTGTGATTTTATAGTGTATTTATCAAAATTCATAGCCTTTTTATTTTCTTGGTACTCAAATTTCAATCCATGGAGTTTGTTATGTAATAATGGCATATTCTGCGATAAAATAACTAGATTCCATGCCAAATTGACTGAATTTAATACGTAATAGTAATAAATTTATGATTCGAAGAAAGTTCATCAAAAATGCGACACTTGCAGTGCCCGCAGCAGGACTAACATCCTGCTTTAGTGCTCAGGAATCAAGGCAAGAAAATGGGCCATATATCAATTTCAACAAGACTTATCAATGGAAGATGGTTACTACCTGGCCACCAAACTTTCCGGTGGTTGGCGAAGGTTGTAATTTATTGGCCGATTGGATAAAAAAAATGTCAGGGGGAAGATTGGAGATAACCGTTTATGGTGGTGGGGAATTAATCCCTTCTTTTGAAAGCTTTGATGCGGTCAGCAATGGTGCTGTGGAGATGGGCCATGGAGCGGCTTATTACTGGGCAGGGAAAATACCTGCAGCTCAATTTTTTGCAGCGGTACCTTTCGGGATGAACGCCCACCAAAGCAATTCATGGATACTTTCCGGCGAGGGAGGTAGACTTTGGGAGGAGCTTTATCAGCCATTTGACTTGCTGCCGATCACCTGTGGAAATACTGGTATTCAAATGGGCGGATGGTTTAACAAGGAAATTAATACCATAGAAGATATCCAGGGCTTGAAAATGCGTATTCCCGGCTTTGGAGGAAAGGTATTTAACCGTGCAGGTGGTACAGCAGTAACGGTAGCAGGCGGGGAAGTTTATACAAACTTAGAACGTGGTGTGATTGATGCCACGGAGTGGATAGGCCCATATCATGATTATAAAATGGGTTTTCATCAGGTAGCAGAATATTACTATTATCCCGGGTGGCACGAGCCCGGGGCAAACCTCGAATTGATTATAAACAAACCTAAGTTTCAATCACTACCAACAGACCTACAGGAAATAATAAGGGTTGGTGCTTTAAGGCTAAACGACTGGATGGGTGCGGAGTTTGATAATAAAAACGGAATTTATTTGAATAAATTGATCAACGAAGAAAAGGTTAAGCTAAGAAAATTCCCTAATGAAGTACTGGCAAATTTTAAGGTAAAAACCGGTGAAGTGCTTGATGAGCTTATTCAAGGGGATGTAATCAGTAAGAAAATTTATGATAGTTATTATCGTTTTAAGGATAAAATAAATCCATGGTCAAAGGTAAGCGATGAAATTTATTACCAATTGTAATCCTATATTTGAGTATATTTAAAATTAAAAACCATGAAACCTAACAAATTTTCAACAATGAAAACAATTAAATCACTGCTTGTCCTTGTTTGTTTCTTATTGTCCTTCGATGCGGCAATGGCGCAATCTAATTCACTGGATAATCTTAATTTTTATGCAATCAAAGCAGCCAACGGCAAGTATTGGAGTGCACGGAATGATGGAAAAGGAGATATTGAGGCTACCAAAGATGGCGTGGGGTTTTTAGAAATTTTCTTAATGGAAGAATTGAGCGACACACAGTTTGGGATGAAGGCCTTAATCAATAACATGTATGTTTATTGTAAAGATGATAAGACCCCATTGGTAGCATCCAGGGAGGTAAGAAACGTAAAAGAAACTTATGAAAAAATACAATTAGATGGCCCCCTGCATGCCATAAAAGCGCATAACGGCAAATACCTACGTGCCATTGATAATGGAGGAGGAAAAATACAGGCCGACAGGGATCGCATTGGTGACTATGAGCAGTTTACACTACTCAAGCTTGACAAATTTCAGTTTCAAACCTTAAATGGTTATTTCCTTGGGGCACAGGATGGTAGAGTAAAAGCCAACTTTAAACAGGAACAGGATAACACTATTTTTGAGATCATAGAAAAGAATAAAAGGGTCTACTTAAAATCCATGACTGGTAAATATGTCTCGGTATCTGATAACGAGATGATGGCTAGTGCCAGTTCTATGGATGATGCTACTGGCTTCACTTATAGGATCTTGAATACTCGACCCTATTTGACAATCAAGTTGTATGATACCAACAACGACAAAGTATTCGCTGTTGGTGGTGGTGGATTTGCTGTGAAAACGGATGATAATCCGTCTGATCTGAAATGGGCAGATTTTTATTTGAGACCGCTTATAGACTAGACATTGATCATTTTTAGCGGTTGTGTAAAATGTTAAAAATTAATGCCATTCCTGCTGAGTTCATTGCCGGTTCAGGATGTTATTTTAATGCTTTTTACACAGCCGCTTCATAATTTTTCGTTTCCTATCTCAACCTTCTACGGGTTCATAGTACTCTTTCTCTTTTTCATTTTCCAGTCGTTGTTTGGTTTTGGTCAGCTATCGTTGGGATTTATGGCTGGTGTAAACTATGCCAATATGAGTGTCCGTGTGCCTTCCGGTAATAATATTGACACCACACCTGCTTTCGGGCCGGCCTTTGGGCTTTTTTTACAGGATTCAGTGGTCAATGGCGTTAACCTGGAACTTCAGGTATTTTTCTCAAGTAAGGGATTTAAAAGAATAGATGAAGCCCGTGATGAGAAGCAGGTGGTAAACGCCAACTACCTGGAGGTACCACTGCTTTTACATTATCACCCTGAGTTTCTGGGGAATTTATTTTTAGCGGCAGGGGGCTATCTGGGGGTGGGTATCAATGGTGGTTTCAGGTTGAAAAGGCCCAATGTCTCCACCAGTGCGGATCTTGTTTTCACAAATACTGTTACCGAAGCACAGTTTACCAATCCACGGGTGAGTGCTTTTATTAAGAAAATAGATGGAGGTTTGAATCTCAGCTTAGGGCTCCAACAGGATCAAATGTCCTATGTTTTAAACTATAGTATGGGTTTGATCAATACCGTACCAGCTGTGGAAGTACCGGGGGTTGTCGCTGAAGACCGTACCTTTCACCGGGTGCTTCGGTTTTATTTTGGTTATACTTTTTAATAAATTATTTAATGACGCTGTCAGTACCAAACCCCAAGGACCCAAATTTAATTGCTGGTTAAATAATGGATTCTGTCAAGAAGATGAAGTTTGACGCAGTCTTTTCCGGGGTGTTTTTAATTGACCTAAACAATGAATAAATAGAAAACAGGACTATCCCTGTAAACAAAAATTGTAAAGAAATAAGCCACCGACCGTTTTACCTTCCTCAATCGTCTAAAAAGCATAATAAAAAAATTTGACGATCATGTATTCATTAGAAAACAAAGTGGCTGCAATATTTGCGGCCTATGGTGCTATATCCAGTGATGTGGCACGCTCATTATCAGCAAATGGCGCTGAAGTATATCTCTCCGGGCGCAAGCTGGAATCTGTGCAGTCCTTAGCCGATGATATCAATGGAAGTGGTGGTAAAGCGTATGCCTACCAGGTGGATGCCACCGAAGAATCCGAGATTGAAAACTTCATCCAGCGGGTCACTGATCAAAAAGGACAGTTGGACATCGTGTTCAACGGTATCGGCCTTCGTGCCGGAGACCTTCAATATGGCACGCCCAGCACACATTTACACTTTGAGAAATTTATGAAAGTACTTTTGGTTCACCTGGGTTCCCAATTTCTCACATCCCGAACGACAGCCAGATATATGATGAACATGCAGTCCACGGGTACAATCATCACGCTTTCGGCAAGCTTGTCCAGAATCAAGGTGCCGCTTATGGCTGGAGTAGCCGCGGCTTGCTCCGGTGTGGAAGGCCTGACCCGCATACTGGCTGCTGAGTTTGGCCAGCATGGGATTAAAGTGATCTGCTTAAACCCCACCGCCCTGGCAGAAACCAGAACCATACAAGAAACTAATGCACTAAATGCCAAAACTATGCGCATATCCCCGGAGGTGTTAAAAGAAAATATGAGCAATGACTATCTCATGGGAAGGCGTCCTTCTACAAAGGATATTGGAAAATTTGCTGCTTTTTTGGCGACCGACGTCGGGGCACTGTTAAATAGCCACATAGTTGATGCAGACTTTGGTGCCAGAAATGTAATTTAATAACTTGAAGCTGAAAGTAGGTGCTTTAATAAAGCACTTGCTTATAATCACATCATGAAAGATCAACTTATAGAGCAGGCAGTGGATGGAGATATCATATCTTTCCAGGAGCTTTTCTTGGAAATTCGGCCACAGTTAAAATCATACTTATATCGATTATTAACTGACAGGAATGATGTCGAAGACCTCGCCCAGGATACTTTTTTAAAGGCTTTTGATAAGATTGGCACATTTAAAGGATATTCGTCCTTAAAAACCTGGGTATTTCAGATTGCTACCCATCTTGCCTATGACCTCCTGAAGCGACGCAAACGTTGGGCACCGGATGCCCAGGATAAAGCAAAAGCCCTGGCAATATCCACGCCGGAAATTGCAAATAACTTTTGGGAAGTTCACCATAGCTCACCATATGGGAGGTACGATGTTACCGAGCATATAGACTTTTGTTTTACCTGTATCTCCAAAACCCTAACCATCGAGCAACAAGTAGCATTGATTCTTAAAGATATATATGACTTTTCCAGAAAAGAAATCTGCCAGATTATCGATAAATCAGAGGGCGTGGTAAAGCACTTACTTCATGATGCCCGGAAGATTATGATGGACATCTTTGATCAACGATGTGCTTTGATCAATAAAAATGGCGTCTGTCATCAGTGTACGGAGTTGGCAGGAATTTATAATCCAAGGCAAGCAAGGCAGGAAGCTCTGATGCAAATAGACATGGTTGAAAAAGCCAAAACCGAAGGCCAGGATGAATTATATAACCTAAGGGCTAAATTGGTTTCAAAAATTGATCCCTTGAGGTCAGAAGGTGCCGATATGCAGGATATAATTATGCAGTGTACCCGCCGGGCAATCGAAGAGACCGATCAATATTTAAACTGTAAAAAATGATAGAAAAAAATACATTCACCTTTTTACAATTGCTCAGGCAAAACAATCACAAAGAGTGGTTCGAAGCCAATAGAAAAACTTATGAGCAGGCCAGAAGTAACTTTATTGATGTCACTGACCGGCTTATCGAATGCATATCAGCTTTCGATGAGGACATTGCCCATTCCAACCTCAAACCCAGGAATTGTATCATGCGCATCAACCGAGACATCAGGTTTTCCAAGGATAAAACGCCCTACAAAACCAACTTTTTCTGCTTCATTAACAAAGCAGGAAAGAAAAGCCCTTTTGCTGGCTATTACCTCAGCATCGATCCGGGGGGATCATTTCATGGAGGGGGAATTTATTTGCCGGGGAATTTTGTACTTTCAAAAATCAGGCAAGAGATAGATTATAATTTTAAGGAATGGCTAGATGTGGTAAACGATGATAACCTAATAAGCCACTATCAGGAAGTGAAGCCTTCAGGGACACTTACCCGTCCCCCCAGAGGATATGATAAGGATAACCCGGCCATCGAATGGATTAAGTACAAAGGGTACTACACCCAAAAAATGTTAGATAGGGAGGACGTTCTAAGCGATACTTTCGTTGAAGAGGCCATCAAATCTTATCGCTCCGTCAAACCGATGGTTGATTTTATCAATCGGTCATTGAAGGAGGTTTGAATGGATGATCCTGTCCCTATCCTACACCTGTCCATGCAATTTGAAAAATATGTAAGTCCCTGCTTATTAGCATGATGGCAACATATCTAAGCCATCACACCCATCCACCAGGCTAAGCATGGCGGGAACAAAGGGGTTATGGGTTATTTGAATTGAGCGTATGATTAAATTAATCAGGTTTGTAGCGGACGCTACGACCAGTATGAGGGTACATCACTTTACTGAAGCTGCGGTGTGGATAAACCCACCCAATAAGTAGTGTGAAGGCCTTAGCGCCATGTTTGAGGTCTGTACTGCCTCATGAAAATTACTCATGCGTCGCATAAAAATAGAATAACGAAAGCACAACAACGTGCTATAGTAAATGCGGGATAAAGTGCTAAGATTAGCGCATTGTTACCACTTAAGATTCAATTGAATAAAAGCATAAGCAAACAAAAAACAATTGATGTTTCATGGTTGAAAGATATGGATGGGGATGGAGAAGCAGAGCTTATCACGAAAAGAGTTGATCGAAAAGGATATTCTACAGTTTATATTTTAAAATCAAGTATTGGTGATTATCAAAGTAATTTCAGGACTGAATGGTTAGAGACAGAGCCATTATTTTTTGGAGATTACGATAGTGATCAGATTTGAGAAATCTACGGATTTCAATTTTCTAATGACAGTTTATTTATAAGTGGTTTAGAATATCCTAATGAAATTATTTTAGATACAGAGTATATAACATCCGGATTTTCAGATATTCCATCAACCAAATTAATAGGATAAGTGCTGCCACTGAAAAATTCAGAAAAAGATCAAATTATTATGTCTGTAATGGCTGGTTACGGTGCTCAACCTAGAAATATTTTCATGTATGATTCTGAATCGAAAGAGTGGATAAAAACAGCAGATAGTTTACAAAATTATCAATACCAATTCACAACTGATGATATTGATAACGGCGGTTTAAATGAATTAATTACATGGGGAAGAGCCCCCGATAATAATCACGCCCGCACAGGATTTGAATTGATCCCGCTTAGTGAAATCCTGTATTGCAGAGCAGATGGGAAATACACCATTATCCAGACTACCGATAATGGTGAAGTCTTGTCCAGCACCAACCTGGGTGCCATCGAGTCGGACCTGGCAACAGATGAATTTGTTCGCCTGGGTAGATCCATAATCGTGAACAAAAACTACATACGGAAGGTGGATCGTAAAAAAGGTCGGGCTTACTTCAGGACAGCTGAGGGCATGCGGGAGTTGGAGCTTACCCCGAAGCAGGTCAAGACCCTGACCAGTACGTTTAGGTAGAAAATATCTTTCTGTGCACTTCCACAATAGCTGGTCATAGTAACCGCTGATGGCTAAGATTTAGCTTTTATCCTTTTCTCTTAGTTTTATTCTTGCTTAAGAATTGTATAACGTTGCATATTTAAAACAGAGTTTTATTTTTACAACATTAATTAGAGATGTACATGGAAGCCCTGATTTGATAGAAATCATGATAGACCGGAAATACTTATCGATTGTTGAGCACAAACTGTCCCATTTTTCAGCTGTGGGATTATTGGGGCCAAGGCAAATTGGCAAAACAACGCTCGCCCATGTCATTGCTGAAACAAGAGATACGATCTACCTGGATTTGGAAAGTCCTCAGGATCTTTTAAAACTTGAGGACCCGGTGGCTTACCTATCCTCCCATGCCGACAAACTCATCATCTTGGATGAAATACAGAGAAAGCCGGACTTGTTTATGATTCTCCGGGGCCTTATCGATGAGGGAAGGCGATCAGGCCACAAAGTGGGCCAATTCCTTATTCTTGGCTCTGCTTCACTTGATCTCCTGCGTCAATCTTCCGAAAGTCTCGCCGGACGTATCACCTATGTCGAAATGAGTCCTTTAAGTGTCATTGAGGTTGGAAATACAAAAGAAAGTTTAAAGAAGTTATGGTTACGTGGTGGTTTTCCGGATAGTTATCTGGCCTCTTCAGATGCCGTGAGTATAGAATGGCGAATGGCTTTTATCAAGACCTACCTGGAGCGGGATGTGCCTCTATTCAGCCTGAGAATTCCGGCAGAAACACTCCGAAGGCTTTGGACGATGCTTGCGCATTTACAGGGAACACCGGTCAATGCCGCTAGGCTGGCATCAAGCCTTGGAATAACAAGCCCTACAGCAGCCAGATATATTGATCTGCTTGTTGACCTGTTTTTGGTGCACCGTCTTGCCCCCTGGTATGAAAATGTCGGCAAACGACAGGTAAAAAGTCCTAAGATCTACGTTCGCGACAGTGGAGTACTTCACGCGCTCCTCAATATCAATCGCTATGATGACCTGATGGGACACCCGGTTGTAGGGGCCAGTTGGGAAGGCTTTGCCATTGATAATCTGGTAAGTTTTTTACCAGTAGGCGCTGAAACCCACTATTACCGTACAGCCAGGGGTGCTGAGATCGATCTGCTGGTCAGGCTCCCTGACAGACGGGTGGTGGCCATAGAAATCAAGAGATCATCTGCTCCAAAACCTGAACGCGGCTTTTATGAGGCTTGTAAAGACGTGAACCCAACGCATCGATATGTGGTGTATCCCGGGGAAGAACAGTTTTCGCTGAGCCATGGGGTGTATGCTATTGGTTTATACGCATTGATCAAAGAGCTTGCCGACTGACCATAACCATTTTATCCACTTTTTCAGCGCTCAGATTTTGACGAATCCACTGGTGTCACCGCGCTCGTTGCTGCCTGCCGCACGACTGGTAAAAAAAACAATCCGATGCCCTGTAAAGTTAAAAAGCATCACTTGAAGCCATAAAGGTAACCCCAATCAAAGCCAAAACTTCATGTAACCACCCGCTCTGAAGAATACCCCGGACCAAAAACCCCTTCTCCTGGTACTAAACCCAGAATTGTCATTAGACTTTCTATTACATGGTTAAATCACTTCAAAT
>CAYSCZ010000008.1:21820-74806 GCA_964429655.1 uncultured Roseivirgaceae bacterium | reverse complement strand
TCTGATTTGAAGTGATTTAACAATGTAATAGAAAGTCTAATGACAATTCTGGGTTAAAATAACATGAGGCCCTCTCAATATCATTAACCTGGCATTATCAAATCTCAAAAACTTCCGTATCCAGAGAATATCGCCATATCAACATTTTCTGGCTTCGATTGAAACATACAATGGAGTAAAATACAGCATGGAAGTTATGAATGGCATCACAGGCTAACTAAACTTATTAAATAATAATTAACGCGATTGATTATGTAAGCATCTTATTTTACCTCATCTTAGTTACTAAGAATTATAACCTAATGATACCAGCAATTTTAGTCATTGATGATGAAGCCTCTTGTATGGAGGAAATATCAGCTTTATTACAAGGAAATAAATTTTATCTCCTATTTGCAGCTAGTGGGCAATCAGGCCTAGGTATGGCTCAAAAGAAAATACCTGACGTAATTATTCTAGATCATGATATGCCGGGATTTGATGGAACACAAACCCTTAAGGCATTGAGAGCTGAGGAGAGCACTATTGATATTCCTGTTGTGATGGCTTTTAATGAAGATAACCGGGAAAATGAGATTATGTCAGCCATTAGCTCAGGGGCATTTGACTACATCAGAAAGCCCTATGATGTCTTAGAGGTGACAGCCAGAATTAATGCTGCAGTGAAGCTATCAAAAGCCAACCAGACCATAAAAGCGCGGGATAGAACCATTGAATACGGTTTTAAGTACGCACAAGACCTCCAGGAAGCTATACTTCCACCAAAAGAGGAGTTCTCTAATCACTTTAGTGATAATTTTATCCTGCATAAACCAAAGGAATATCTTTCCGGTGATCTATACTGGATTAGTAGTGATGGTAAGGGTAAGGTGTTATTTATTTTATGTGATACAGGCCCCTCTATTTCAGGAGCAATGATCTCCACCATGGTCAATGTGATGCTTCATGGTATTATCAGGGATGAAGGCTACCTCGATCCAAATATTTTACTGGAAAAACTTCACAGGTCTTTACGACAAGAGTTTAATGATGAAGAAATTATGGAACGGGAAGGAATACAGGTATCTGTTAGCATGTATGATTCTGAAACCAGTCACTTATGGTTTGCTGGAGCGCGCAGTTCGCTTTATTTAATTAAAAAAGGATCATTTACCGAACTAAAAGGTGACCGCAAACTAGCTGGTGGGTATCAAAAAGAAGCGCATCGTTTCTATTCCTCTTATTTTGTTGAGCTGGAAAAAAATGATATCATCTACTTGGTTTCCAATGGTTTTCAGAATCAGCTTGGAGGCCAGTTGACCAAGCGTTACACTTCAAGCAATTTAAAAGATTTTCTTTATGTCATTCATAAAAAACCATTTGAGAAGCAAAAAGATATTTTGGATAATGAAATCCAAAAATGGATGAAGCAGGCTAATGAACCTCAGGATGATGACATAATTGTTATTGGACTAAGGATTTAACCATACGTATGGTTATTCACTTTTAAAGGCTTTAACGGCTAAATGATATAACCAATAACAAACAAACAGTATAACGATTAGTCCCGGTACATTACCAATTGGGTCTTTAAGAAGAGACATCACGTCAGAAGTACCATAAATTGCCACAGGAATGGCTAAAATAATTCCTACCAGGGCTTCTCCGGTTATTAATCCTGATGCATACAATAATCCAACCCTGTTGCTCCGTCCCTCTGCTTTATTTTTTTCTTCAGTTGATAAATCGCTGCTTTTTTTCTTCTGATATCGAATAATCAACCATGAGATGATACCTCCCAGCATGATGGCACTATCAAGTTCAAAAGGAAGATATAAACCTACTGCTACTGCTAAAATGGGTACCCTGAAATCAGACTTTCTTCTTTCTTGTATTTTATCCAAAATTATTATAAGCACCCCTAGGGCCATACCTGTATAAACCATGGTCCATGGCAATCCATCACCAAAGACGCCTTCCGCCACACTTTGCATGAGTGTAGCTTGTGGCGCCGCGAGGGCATCAGGGTTTTCAGCGGTTTTCGGGCCGAATCCATAGCCGGCATTTAATAATTGAAGGACAAGAGGCAATACAACTGCGGCAGATATTACGCCAATCATCTGCATAATTTGCTGGTTTTTTGGTGTGGCCCCAAGCAGATTACCTGCCTTTAGATCTTGCATATTATCACCAGCTATAGCCGCTGCACAGGCAACAACTGATCCGATCATGATAGCTGCTGCCGGTCCGTTTTCAGCTCCGGACCCCATCAGTGCAACTAAAATTAATGCTGAGGATAATATGGTAGCGATAGTAACTCCTGAAATGGGATTATTGGAGCTGCCTACCAAACCAGCCATATAGCCTGCAACTGAAGCAAAAAGAAATCCGGCGATAACCATTATAATGGCCATCAATGCAGAGATTGAAATATCTGAAACCAACCTTAGGTAAATGATGAATATCGGAATGATCATCACCGCAATGCCAATGATCACCCAGGACATAGGTGTGTCCAGTTCTGTTCTTAAAATCTTTGATTGATCAACTTTATCTTTTAAGGCTTTGATTCCGGCTTGAAGTGCGGTTAAAATAGCATCCTTCAAACTAATAAGTGCCCACAAACCACCAACAACCATTGCACCTACACCCAGATATCTGATGTGACTGCTCCATATACTATAACCTAATGAAATAGGGTCAAGGTCTTGCGGATTGCCATTTATCGCAACAAAGATGGGTATACCTATCCACCAGCTAATGACTCCACCAGCGAAAACCAAAATAGCAATTTTGATTCCAACGATATATCCCACTGCAATTAAAGCGGGAGAGAGGTTCATTCCAAAAAAGGTATAAGCTTTACCAATATATCCGGCTTTTGCGAAAATCCCCTCCCATATCTTGAATCCTGCTTCAAATAATTTAATCACTGCACCAGTAAGGCCGCCTATCACCAAATATCTAATCGCTTTGCCCCCTTCTTCCCCTGATTTTAATACTTCCGAGGTTGCCACACCTTCGGGGAATTTAAGTTTAAGCTTGACGATCAATGCTGAACGGAGCGGAATGGTGAAAAATACACCCAGTATACCGCCACATAGAGCGATAAGAAATGTTTCCAGGTAGTTAAAATCCTGCCAGTAACCCATTAAAACCAATGCCGGAAAGGTGAAAATCACACCAGCAGCCAAAGACTCTCCGGCAGAGGCAGATGTTTGAACGATGTTGTTCTCCAGTATATTATGCTTTTTGAATAATTTCAATACTGCCATTGAGATTACTGCTGCTGGAATAGACGCTGAAACGGTCATACCCGCGAATAATCCTAAATATGCATTGGCCCCTGATAGAACTACAGAAAGGAGAGCGCCTAATAGTACTGCTTTTAAAGTAACTTCGGGAAGTTTGGTTGAAGAATCAATGTATGGTTTGGCCATAATGAATTTGTTACCAAGTTTTTGTGATTAATCCTGGTAAAATACAAATTGATTGCACAAGCTCAAAACATGGCCCTAAAAATTCTTTCAAAAACTAGATGATTGATAAGAATTAATAAATTATTATATTTCCTGAAGAGGCTTTGGCTGCTATTAATACCCCTTCCGTTCTTTTAAAGAATTTATCTTCGGCAGATATGTTACTACCTACTTTGATATTGCCAGAGGAAGTTTTCAAATCGTAGGCATATTCTTCAGGATTATTTTCGACATCCATGGAAATATTCCCCGAAGAACAGCTTAAAAATGAATCACCGGTTATTTTAACTCCGGTACCTTTTATGCCTCCAGACGTAGTAGTTAATTCTAATGAACCTGTGGCATCATCGATTTTTATACCACCTGACGAATTTGTGGCTGAGATATTACCTTTTGAATTTCTTATCGTAATATTTCCGGATGAAGTTTTTGCGTTTATATTTCCTGTTATGTCATTCAGTGACAGGTTACCTGAGGACGCATTAGCGCTAATGTTTCCTTTGGCACCATTAAGTTTGATATTGCCAGATGATGCCTCTACCGAAATATCGCTATTGATATTATTGACCGTTATATTTCCTGAACTGGCATCTACTTCTATATAATTCCCACTTAAATTCTCTAATTCTATATTTCCAGAACTGTTATCAATGACTATATCTATATTTTCAGGTACTTTAAAGTTTAATTTTGATCTTAAATTATTCGATCCCCAATTAGATCCATGGCGATCTATCCAAACCTTTAATTTGCCGTTGATGATTTCGTGTTCAATGATATATTTCCCCTTTTTACCGGAACCGGTAATTATCCCATCGAATACAACTTTATTCCCTTGCCCGGTAATGTGTATATTAGAAAATGACGCATCTACCATGAGCGACTTAATATTTTCCATTGTGAGCGATTTCTTGTCAATTGTATTTTGACCAAATATAGGTTGGATGAACCATAGAAGCAGAATGAAGATTATAAAGATTTTCATAACCAATAAGTGTTTCAAGTAGTACTACACTATGCATCAAAAGGTAATACATTTCCACAAATATTTTTTGATATTTGTCTAGCTTAATAACTTAATAAATATGAAGAACAGATCACACGCACTCATCCTTTTTATTGCCTTATCATTTATGATTGGATGTGGAAATAACAAAGAGGATTCATCAACGCAAAAAAGTAAAGAAGAACCATCAGTAGATTACTCAAAATATCCTCAACCATTATCAAAAGCTCTACAAGCACATGGCGGATTGGATACTTGGAGGGATTATAAATCTTTAGACTTTGACAAAATCACCAAAGAGGGTAGAGAGCATCATTTAATTGATCTGGAAAACAGAAAGGTGCTAATAATTACAGAAGATTATCAATTGGGATTTAACGGTGAAAAAATATGGGTAAATCCTAATAAAGAATCATTTCCTGGGAGCTCCCCCCGCTTTTATCATAGTTTATGGTTTTATTTTTATGCTTTTCCATTTATAGTAACCGATCCCGGAGCCAATCAGAAGTCAATAGGAACGGAAACATTCAATGGTAAAAAATATGATAAGGTATTAGTAACTTATAATAATGGGGTAGGAGACTCACCTGAAGATCAATATATTTTATATATCAATAAGGAAAATAGCCAACTGGAATTTATCAACTATTCTGTAACCTACTTCGATGAGTCAAAAGCCACTGATTATAATGTCCTGGTGTACGATGAGTGGAAAAAAGTTGGGAACCTTGTATTACCGGTTGCTTTAACAGGTTATAAATGGGAGAATGATACCATCGGCGATGAAAAATACAAAATGGCTTTTGATAATATCAGGTTAAGGACGGTTAAACCAGATCAGGATTTATTTGAAGTTCCTAATCGGGCTTATGCTGAATAGAACAGTTATATGGTCTTTATCCTATTTCAATCTCGGTAAGCTCCGCGAGTATCCTGAGACCTTCTTTCAGATAGGGATCATCCGAGAGTTTTTTCTCAATTTCTAATTTCTCATCATTTATCTTTGAATCATTAATTGTTGTAGTTTCGATGTCGGAGGTATCATCTTCTTCTGGCTCTTTTTTATTTCCCTTTTCTCGTTTTCTTTCCTGCAGATTTAATGAAACTGCCGATTTATCCTTATTTCTATCTCTATCTTCAATATTTTTAACCAGGTGCCTCAAGCCTTTATCTGTATTAAGATCATCAAGATAAAGATCATTTAGCCGATTAATGATTTCTTCTGAGATCAAATCCGATTCTTCGTAAGAAGTTGATGAGATTTTATCCCAAGGTAAAGCATTGTCTCTGGAACTTTCACCAAAATTCTCATCTTCATATGGGGAAGGAAATTTTATATCAGGCTGAACCCCTCGTTTTTGAGTACTGCTTCCCGTTATTCTATAAAACTTAGCCAGAGTAATTTTTAATTGTCCGTATTTTACATCCGAATTTGAGCCTGAGTTTCCGGCAATCTTAGGCCCCTTCAAAAATCTATCCAAGCTAATAAGGTTCTGGACAGTGCCTTTTCCAAAAGTCGACTCTCCAACCACAATACCTCTTTTATAGTCCTGTATTGCCCCTGAGAATATTTCAGATGCTGAAGCACTAAACCTATTTATCATCACAGCTAGTGGACCATCATAATAAGTCTTAAAATCTTTGTCCGTTCCATCATCCATCGATCCATCGGAATTTTTTATTTGAACCACCGGGCCATGTGGTATAAAAAGCCCTGTTAGTTCTATTGCCTCCTGCAGTGACCCACCGCCGTTGTGGCGTAAATCAATTAATAGTCCATCAATATTTTCTTCTTTTAGCTCAGCAATCAATTTTTTAACATCCCTGGTGGTGCTTTTGTAGTCTTTTACACCTTTCCTTGCTTCTTCAAAATCTATGTAAAAACTTGGAACAGTGATAACTCCAAGCTTGTAACTATCGCCTCCATTATCGAAAGGAATTATTTCTGATTTAGCTGATTGCTCTTCTAATTTTATTTTATCCCTTACAATTCTAATTGTATCAAATTCTGCATTGGTAGCAGCTGTATGAGGAATGGTCACCAACCTGACCACTGATCCCTTAGGGCCCCTAATTAATTGAACGACATCATCTAGCCTCCATCCTATAATATCCTCAAATCTTCCTGTATCACTCTGAGCAACACCTATAATTTTATCGTCTTTAAATAGTTTTTTGCTTTTGAAAGCCGGACCTCCCGGCACAACCTCATGTACTTTCGTATAATCAATTTGTTGAACAAGCCTGGCACCAATACCTTCCAGTGACAAGCTCATATTTATTTGAAAGTTTTCAGAAGTGATGGGTGAAAAATAATTTGTGTGTGGGTCAAAAGTGCTGGTGTAAGCATTCATGAAAAGTTGATAAACATCCTCACTGTTATACTGTTGAATGGTTTTCTCAAATCTTTTATATCTTTTTGTCAGGATTTCCGCAGCTTCGTCATATTCTTTCCCCGCTAACATTAAATTCAAAGCCTGGCTCTTCACTATTTTCCTCCATAGGTCATCCAACTCCTGAACTGATGTGTTCCACTCCTGGGTCTCATCGTCAATCACCAGAGAATCTTTTTTATCAAAATCAAATCCACTGTCTATTAATTCAAAAACCTCATCTATTCTACGCGCTGCACGGATTTTATAAATTTTGAAGATTTGATATGCTAAAGAAACATCGCCTTTTTTTAGATAATCATCTAATTCATACCTGTATTTCTCAAAATATTCAATATCACCTTTTTTGAAATAATACTTATTTCTATCGAGGGCAGAAAAATAATTATTAAAAACTATAGAAGATAAACTATCATTAAGATCTAATTTTCTATAATGATGCCTTCCAAGTAATCCATTTATAATTAAGGTTTGCCGCGTATGTTCTGGTTTGGGCACCAACATGTTTGATGTATCTTTTTTTACTTCAATATCTTCTGAATACAGCGCCACAAAAGAGGTTAAGATGAATATTATGGTGCTTATTAAAACTAATCCTTGTTTCATTATTATATTTTTCTGTACACTACAATGGAAAACGAACTAAACCTATAAAAGATAAGATTCCTCAAATTTGTTGCTAAAATGATCTGCTTTAAAATTTAAAACAACAGTAATGCCAATTAGATCATTCAAGTCAATTTAGCTAAATTAGTGTTAAACCCACAACGCGTTGTTATGAATGATCAATTAGAAAACAAAACTATTAAAAAGATATTTCCTAAGGCCAAAGATTTTTTACCGGTTAATGGTACTGATTACGTTGAATTTTATGTAAGCAATGCAAAACAGGCAGCTTATTATTATCAATCCGCTTTTGGTTTCCAACCATTAGCTTATTCTGGCCTTGAAACAGGTCTAAAGGATAGAAATTCCTATGCTGTAGTACAGGATAAAATCAGATTGGTATTCACCTCACCGTTAAAAAGCAATACCGAAATCGGTAAACACATTGATAAGCACGGTGATGGTGTTAGGTTTGTCGCTCTTTGGGTGGATGATGCAGAAAAATCATATAATGAGACTGTATCGAGGGGCGCAAAATCATTTATGGAACCACTGGAAGAACAGGATCAATTTGGTAAAATAAAAAAATCCGGTATTCATACTTATGGTGATACCGTACACCTTTTTATCGAAAGAAAAGACTATAGGGGTACGTTTATGCCGGGATTTGTTGAATGGAAACCAGCATATAAGCCATCGTCTCTAGGATTGAAATATGTGGATCATATGGTAGGCAATGTTGGGTGGGGAGAAATGAATATCTGGGCAAAATTTTATGCAGAAGTGATGGGTTTTGCCCAACTAATTTCTTTTGATGATAAAGATATCTCCACAGAATTCACGGCATTGATGAGTAAGGTGATGACTAATGGCAATGGTAGAATTAAATTTCCTATCAATGAACCGGCGGAAGGCAAGAAAAAATCACAAATAGAAGAGTACTTAGATTTTTATGAAGGAGCAGGCGTTCAGCACATTGCCATCGCAACAGATAATATAATTGATGCCGTGAGTGAACTTAAAAAAAGGGGGGTTGAATTTTTGAATATTCCTGAAACCTATTACAATGAACTTACTGCCCGGGTTGGAGCGATTGATGAGTCAATAGAGTCATTGAGACAATTAGGCATACTTGTAGATAGGGATGATGAGGGATACTTATTGCAGATTTTTACGAAGCCTGTCGAACCCAGACCCACATTGTTTTATGAAATAATACAACGGAAAGGTGCAAATTCTTTTGGTAAAGGCAATTTCAAAGCGCTATTTGAAGCCATAGAACGCGAACAGTCAAAAAGAGGCACGCTGCAATAATAATTTTAGTTTATAACGTTAGATAGGCGTGTGTGAATAAAAAAATTGGAATAATGATTTTAGCGCGTGTCGTTCGAGTTAATAGGAGCAGTAACTGTTTTCTCTTTCTATTCTTGTTATTTATATATTCCTTTCAGGCAAGCGGGCAAACAAGTAAGGATGAGAAGGAGGATTATAGAGCGCGGATAGGAGCATCCGATTTTTCTACCTATCAAAAATTTAATAAGCGCCTGGGTAGATCGTATGACAAGGAAGTAAAAGCGTTTAGAAAACGCATGAAACAAAACATTAAGAAGTATAAAAAAATGTACAGGCAGTTGGACAAACCACAATACTCAGATCCTACTTATTTTGGTCATAAGAGACCTCCCAAAAAAAGGCCGCCGGGAAAAAGAATATTTTGTAAAGTCTGTGGCATAGTCCATTAACGTTAAGCATTGGATGAAAATAAACGGATACCTGGAACATACCGACCTGAGTCCACTTATTACTGGTAGTGATGTAGACAAATTAGTGGCAGAGGCCAAAGAATTTGGGTTTTTAGGTATTTGCGTTCCCCCTTTTTGGGTTAAGAGGGCATGTAGAGAAATAAATGGCTATGGTTTAAGATTAATAACGCCTGTGGGATTTCCTTTTGGTAATCAAATGACTGAAACTAAAATGGAAGAATTAAACCTCGCAATCAGGGATGGAGCAAATGAGGTTGATGTGGTAATGAACTTTTCTGCATTTAATATTAAAATGCCATGGACTAAAATTGAATTAGCAAAGATTTCTAAGGTAGCACATGAAAATGGATGTCTTTTAAAAGTTATTATAGAACCCGGGTTTTGGGATGATGAACAGAAAAAGAATGCCGCAAGATTGGTAGCCGACATCGGCGCTGATTTTTTAAAGACCTCAACAGGTTATTTTGATCACTGTCCGGTAGACGGGTCAGAAATAGAATTTTTTCGAAAAGTATTACCTGAAAATGTTGGCATTAAAGCTTCAGGTGGTATTGTATCCAAAAAGAAGGTTGTTGAACTCATTAAAGCAGGTGCTGATAGAATAGGCACGTCCGCGGCTATGAAAATAATAAAAGAAGAATGATGATAGCCTACAGCATTAAAGTAGAAGGTACAGTGCAGGGAGTCTTTTTCAGGAAATCAGCACAAGAAAAAGCAATGCAATTAGGTTTAGCCGGATGGGTGAAAAATGAAGTAGATGGGAGTGTTAAAATTTTTGTTCAGGGGTATCAGCATGGGCTTTCAGATTTTATAGCATGGTGTAAGAAAGGCCCTGAATTAGCAGCAGTAAATGACTTAACGGTTGACAGGGCTGATGTTAATGAAGAGTATAAATTCGTTGAAATCGTTTACTGAGCGAGCAGAAGAATCTTGTCAGTTTTTTTTCTCCTGTCTATTCTAATCTGAAATAAGGTTTCCAGGTACTCTCTTAGATAAATGTTTAAAAAATGATGATTTGAACTAGCACTTAGCAACTGTTTTATCAGAACTTTCAGAAGGTTCCTATCAGATAAAAAACTGCTAAGCTTTGAGCTATAAAAAATTTCCCAATCCTTTCTGAATTTTGCATAGTGGGAGGTTCCATCCCAGAGCAATTCAAGCTGATTATCAGCATGTTGTAGCCTGTATATTGCTGCAAGATTATCATAAAACAGACTAAACTCATTTTCTGGTAGCCCTTTGAGGTTATTAATTCTTGTGCTTACTTCGTCGTTTAAGTTTAGAGGGTTAAAAATCTTGAAATAGTAGACTTTTATTAAATGACTAAGAAGAGAGAAAAAATTATCCCTAGAATCTTTTTGAGCAGATTCAAGGATATAATTTTTGTCTAAAGGAAAATATTTTTGCATTTACAGCAAAATTAAGTAATTAAAAAAAAGCTGCCTGCATAACGCAAACAGCTTTTATTTATATTTTTCGGTATTAAAATATTAACGAGTAAGTGTGAACACCCATTCACCACCAACATCATTTGTCCTTCCTGTATTGCTTTGCAAAGTAAATGTAAGAATTGCCTGGCTTTCAGTTACATTAACAGAAATTTGAACGCCATCATCACGAGTGATCGATCCAGTAGTCTCAACCGTTGGAGGTGTTACAAAAGACCATGTTCCAGAATTTGGCCATACCAACTGAAAAGCATTATCAGCGTCGGCAGGCTGTCCTGATGCAGTGTAAGTACCACCATCATTGGAATTACCCGTAAAAGATAATGTGAAAGATGACCAATCTGCATCAACACCATCAGGTTGAACTACAGTTCCACCTCCGGCTACAGAAAAAGCGCCACTAGTTAAATTCTGTGTAAATACATCAGCAGGGGTGTCCATCACGTCATCGTCGTCATCATCATCATCGTCACCGCAGCTAATAAATACACCTAAGGAAACAATTAATACTAGAAGTAATAAATTTTTAAGACTGTTCATTGCTTTTTATTTGTTGTTATGTTTAAGATTTTGAGTTCCTTATTCGTAAAAGTATAATTTTTTGAAATATTTACCTAATTGCCAAATTAAAATTATGTTATCAAATGGGGTCTCCGAGTTCTATAAAATGACTATCAGCTAAGAAGTCGATTTCCTGATTTGAGGCCACAATAATAAGTTTATCTTTTACAGTGTTCATTTCTTGTAGGTACCAGTCGACACCTTTTTGATCCAAATTACTTGTAGGTTCATCAAGCAATATCACATCAGATTGAAAATAAAAAGCCAGTGATAACTTTAACCGCTGTTTCATTCCACTGGACAGGTCTTGAATTGATTTATACTTACTTTTAATTAACCAATTTCTTTCAATAATATCTTCGATAGAATCTATTGCTAATGGTCTGAAATTGCAATGGAACTTCAGGAATTCAACTATGGAGAACTCTTCAATTAATTCAAGATAAGGGGCTACGAATACGATATGATTATACCAGTTTGAATCATCTATTTCCCGATCATCTTTCTTATAAGATACTGTTCCGGTGTTTGCTGTAACAGCACCTGAAATTATTTTCATTAATGTTGACTTTCCACTACCATTGCTGCCTTTTATACCATAGGCACTACCTGACTTAAAATGGTAGGAGAAGTCTTTTAAAATCCAGTTTGAAGTATACTTTTTAGCTATGCTATTCAGGATTACTTCCATTATTAGGGCCTCTCATTATTCCCCTCTCAGATGATCTTATAAATTCAATAATAGATTCACGTTCAGCGGAGGGTTCAATATTGGTTGTAATCATCTCAATAGCTGTTGAATTATTAAGACCTCTTTTATAGATGAAAGTATAAATTTTTTGTAGCTCGTTTATTTTTTCTTCAGGGAATCCTCTTCTTCGTAAGCCGACTGCATTAATTCCTTTATAGCTAACCGGATAATCTCTACCTGTAAGTGTAAAAGGGGGAATATCTTTAGTAATTAAAGCACCACCTGCTATCATACTATGGCTTCCTACCCTGATAAATTGATGGATAGCGGCAGTTCCTCCGATAACAACATGATCATCAACTACTATATGTCCTGCTAATTGGACAAGGTTTGAAAGAATGCAATTATTACCAATGACACAATCATGGGCAATATGTACATATGCCATTAAAAGACAATTTTCGCCAATCACCGTTCTATCCCTATCAGCCGTACCTCTACTAATAGTTACAAATTCACGGATGGTTGTGTTATCACCAATCTCTGCTGTAGTAACCTCTCCATTAAATTTCAAATCCTGGGGTACCCCTGCAATGACTGCTCCATGGAATATCCTGCAATTTTTCCCTATACGTGCTCCACTCAAAATAACGGCATTTGATCCAACCCAGCTTCCTTCACCTATTTCAACATCTTCTTCTACAGTAGCGAAAGGTTCAATAACTGCACTTTCATGAATTTTTGCTTTAGGATGTATATTTACGAGTCTGGGATCAATCATAGGTCTTTTCTTACAATACTTGCGATCATTTTTCCATCACAAACCAAATTAGAACCAACATACCCAACACCCTTCATTTTGGCTATCCCCCGCCTTATTGGTTCAAGAAGCTCGCATTTTATAAATAAAGTATCACCGGGTGCGACCATCTTCCTAAATCTGAAGTTGTCAATCCCCAAAAAATATGTCCAATAATTTTCAGGATCAGGGACTGTATTAAGAACTAATATACCACCTATTTGTGCCATAGCCTCTACTTGCATTACACCCGGGAAAACCGGATTGCCCGGAAAATGACCCTGAAAAAAGTACTCATTTGAGGTAATGTTTTTAACACCCGTTACCAACTGATCATCAAGATGTAGTATTTTATCAATCAATAAAAACGGATATCTGTGTGGAAGGATTTTTTGTATCTTGTTAATGTCAAGAAGGGGGGGGTGGTTTGGATCAAAGTGAACCTCCTTTTTTTTGGTGGATTGCTCCATTAATCTTTTCAGCTTTTTTACAAAAGCGACATTAGCTGCATGTCCGGGTCTTGCTGCAAGGATCTGTGCTTTTAAAGGCTTTCCAAGGAGTGCCAGGTCACCAACGACATCTAATAGCTTGTGTCTGGCAGGTTCATTTTTATGTCTTAATTCAACATTGTTTAGTATTCCTTCACTTTTAACTTCTACCTTGGGGATGTTGAGTAATTCGGACAACTTTTGGAGGTGATCATTATCAACCTTTTTATCGACGATGACAATGGCATTATTTAAATCTCCTCCCTTGATTAGATTATTGTTGTAAAGCTCTTCAACCTCATGTAAAAAGCAAAATGTTCGTGATGATGCAAAATCCTTAGAGAAATCGCTAATATCATTTAATGAGGCATGTTGAGAGCCCAAAACCGGAGAATTATAATCAACCATTACGGTTACCCTGTAATTATCAAGCGGAAGGGCAGCAATCTCAACTTGTCTCGATTTTTCACGATGAAATACACTTTCTGGCACTTCGAAAAAATCCCTCAGGGCGCTTTGCTCTTCCAATCCGGCACGCTCCAGTGCCTCAATAAACCCCTGTGAACTACCATCCATAATTGGTGGCTCCGGGCCATCCACTTCAATTAATACATTGTCTATTTCTAAACCAACCAAGGCAGCCAGTGTATGCTCCACGGTATTAATTGTAGCCCCATTTTTACCAATACTGGTACCCCTGGAAAGGTCAACAACATTATCTACCAATGCTTCTACTTTCGGGTTACCTTCCAAATCAGTTCTCTGAAAAACTATTCCATGATTGGCTTTGACGGGATTAAATGTCATATTAACTTTGGCGCCCGTATGAAGACCAATACCTGAAACAGTTACCGGCTTTTTGATGGTATGCTGGTAATTATTCATGCGATTCTTTTGAGGGATCTAATTCTTCAATTTTATCTTCCAGTTCTTTTACGCGGTTCACTAATTCGGGCAGCTTTCGATATACAGCATAAGATTTAAAATACTGTAGCTTATCGATTGGAGGACTACCAACAATTTCAGCCCCTTCTTTTTTAATACTACTGATTAATCCTGCTTGAGGACCGATTTTTACTTTATCCGCTATCTGAAGATGGCCGCTTATCCCAACTTGTCCGGCTACGATGCACTCTTTTCCAATTTTCACTGATCCAGACACGCCACTTTGAGCCGCCATTACAGTGTTTTCTCCTACTTCCACGTTGTGCGCAATCTGGATTAAATTATCAATTTTAACACCTTTTCTGATAATGGTTGCTTCAAAAGTTGCCCTGTCAATGGTGGTATTAGCCCCTATTTCCACGTCGTCTTCAATAATTAATTTCCCTACCTGGGGGATTTTTTGGTAAGAGCCATCCGATTTAGGGGCAAAACCAAAGCCATCACTTCCTAGCACAGTTCCCGAGTGTATTATGCAGTTTTTACCGATTTCAGTGTTAGGATATATTTTTACACCTGCGTGTATTATTGTGTTTTTATGAATTCTTGAACCTTCTCCGATAAATACCTGGGGGTGAACTTTAACATTATCGCCAATGACGACATTATTAGCTATGTATGAAAAAGCACCAAGGTAAAAGTTATCTCCGTAGGTTGTATCATTACCAATAAATGATGGCTCTTCAATGCCATCTTTACTGAAGCTTAGGAATTTTTCATATTCTTGCAACAGGGCTGTAAAAGATAAATAAGGGTCTTCTACTCTTACAAGGCTGGGTTTGACCTGCCTTTTTAAAACAATATCTTTGCCGATTATAACTGCACTAGCATTGGTCTCATAAATGAAGGGCTCATATTTTGGATTAGAAAGGAAGGTTATACAACCTTCATTTGCTTCCTGAATTGTAGCTAAGTTATTAATCTTGACATCTTCTTCGCCCTCAATCTTTCCCTGCAAGAGGTTGGCAATTTCTTTTAGGTCAAATTCCATTCATATCAATAATAATCCCGCAAAGATACATTTTTGGGCCAGCATAGATAATTTTTTCGGACAATTTTGCCCAGTGCTTTAATGTTAGGCAAGTCTGAGGCTATTGCCACATCCTCAATGGTCTCATCTTTCTTAATAATGTTTATTGTTTTTTCTTTTATAACATATGCAGCGTTGCTCACCTCCCCCTGTTTTACAAAAAAATTGACCTCATCATCACTTAAATGAAAGTTGTTTTTAACCTCCTTCACAATGGCTTTATAGTCTTCCTTATCGATGGGGTTATTGGATAGCTTTATCTTGAAAAGATTACGATTGAGCAACATTTTACTAAGTAGGCTAATTATCCTTTCGTTACTGTTTGCCCACATTTTTAAAGCTGCCCAGATATCATAATCATCCAGCTCACAATAATCATTTATAAGTTCCGGGTTGTTTCTAAAATCGCTTGTCCTGTAATCATTTAGTAAGAATCGGTCTAGTCCATTTGAATGGGTGAAACTGGCCCCGGCGTTTTTTATTAATAACTTAACTCTTCTAATAATTTCATTCATCATAGTTTCAGCGCTGATTGCCGCTTTATGTAAATAGACCTGCCAGTACATGAGCCTTCTTGCATTAAGGAAATTCTCTATGCTGTGGATGCCTTTTTCTTCTACCACCAGTTCATTATCATATACATTCAATAATTTCAATATTCGCTCTGCGCCTATCACACCTTCAGAAACGCCTGTGAAATATGAATCTCTTTGCAAATAATCCATTCTATCAACATCTAGTTGACTAGACACCAGTTGGCTCAAAAACTTTTTAAAATATTTGTGCTCGAATATTTCGATCGCAAGGGCAATAGCGCCATTGAATTCATCGTTCATTTTATGTATCAGTATTGAAGACATCTGCTCATGACTAATACTGTTTAATAAACCATATTCCAGTGTATGAGAGAATGGTCCATGGCCGATGTCGTGCAATAGTATTGCTATCAGAGAGGCTTCATATTCTTTAGGCGTAATTTCATGGCCTTTGCTTCGTAAAACATCAAGAGCAACCATCATTAAGTGCATGGCGCCTAATCCATGATGAAAGCGTGTGTGCGTAGCCCCAGGATATACTAAATCTGTAAGGCCTAACTGTTTTATTCGCCTGAGCCGCTGGTAATATTTATGTTCAATGATATCAAATATTAAATCACTATGTACAGAAATGAATCCATGAACCGGGTCATTAATTATTTTTTTCTTGTTCAATTTGTGCAATAATTTAACATTACAATAATGAAGAAATTTAGGATATTATGGGCTGACGACGAAATAGACTTGCTAAAACCCCATATTTTATTTTTGGAAAACAAAGGTTATGAAATGACACCCGTTAATAGCGGGTCTGATGCACTAGAAACCATTGAAGCTGAAAATTTTGATCTAGTCTTTCTTGATGAAAACATGCCCGGGATGACTGGCTTGCAAACGCTGAATGAAATAAAATCCAGAAGCCCTAATCTACCTGTTGTGATGATCACTAAAAGCGAGGAAGAGCACATCATGGAGGAAGCAATCGGACGAAAAATTACCGATTATTTGATAAAGCCATTAAATCCCAACCAGATATTGCTATCAGTTAAAAAAATCTTAGACAATAAACGTCTGGTGAGTGAAAAGACCAATGTTGGTTATCAGCAGGATTTCAGAAATATTACGATGGCATTTCATGATGATATGGACTTCCATGATTGGAATGAGATGTATAAAAAGCTGGTCTATTGGGACATGGAAATTGACAATACCGAAGAAAAAAGTATGGGAGAGATCCTGGAGTCGCAAAAAATAGAAGCTAATAAGTTGTTTTCTGATTTTATTATTGAAAATTATGAAGATTGGTTAAACCTGCCAGCTATTGAAAAACCTTTATTATCTCATAAGTTGCTTAAGACAAATGTTTTCCCATTAATAAAAAAAGATAACTCATTATTTTTTATCCTTATTGATAATTTGAGATATGATCAATGGAAAATACTAGAACCTCAAGTTAGTGAACTATTTAATGTAGAAACTGAAGAAAATTATTACTCCATTCTTCCTACAACCACTTCTTATGCGCGGAATGCCATATTTTCAGGAGAGTTACCTACGGAGATGGCAAAAAAATATCCTGATCTTTGGGTTGGAGAAGATTCCGAACACCCCAAAAATTCAAATGAAGAAGAGTTTCTAAGAAGAAATCTCAAGAAAAATAACCTGAACATAAAATTCAGCTATCATAAAATTATCCATAGTAACGATGGGAAACAGGTTAATGATAATTTAAATAATCTTTTCATAAATGATTTAAATGTCTTGGTATTCAACTTTGTGGATATGCTTTCACACGCCAGGACAGATCTTCAAATGTTTAGGGAGCTGGCGCCTGATGAAGGAGCTTATCGTTCTATTACAAAATCATGGTTTGAGCACTCAACACTTTTTGAGATACTCAAAAAAGTGGCAGAAAAAAAATCCAGGGTGATTATCACAACTGACCATGGTACTATCAGGGTGAAGAAACCATTTAAAATTATTGGAGACAGAAAAACTAATACTAATTTAAGGTATAAACAAGGTAAGAACCTGGGGTACGAGGGAGGACAGGTATTTGAAGTAAGAAAGCCGGAAAAATTACATTTGCCAAAAGTAAACGTATCTACTTCCTATGCTTTTGCCACCCAAGATCAGTTTTTCGCATACCCTAACAATTTTAATTACTATGTTAATTATTACAGGGATACTTTTCAACATGGTGGCATATCAATGGAGGAGATAATCATTCCTTTTGTGATATTGAATCCAAAATAAAACTTAAAATGATTTTTACCTGTGGCCATCAAGATGATTTGGCATATATATGCAAAAGAATTCTTGATGCTAACAACCAAAAAATAATACTTTTAAAAGGAGAGTTAGGTGCAGGAAAAACAACCATGGTAAAAGTTTTTTGTAGTCTGTTAGGTGTTAAAGAAAGAGTTTCCAGCCCAAGTTTTTCAATCATACAGGAATATAGAACAGACAAAAAAATTCCAATCTATCATTTTGACTTTTACCGGATTAAGGATTTTTCTGAAATATTAAATCTTGGTTTAGATGAGTATTTAGGAACAGGAAATTATTGCTTTATTGAATGGCCCGAAATAATAATGCAGTGGTTTTCAGATAGTTTCATTGAAATTAATATTAAATTGCATCAAAAAAACCTGGATAGAATCATCCAGGTAGATGCATATGGATGAAGGTTTAGAAACTGGATTTACTAAGCTTGCAAAAGAATCAATCTACCCTCAAGAACTTCTTTTAAAGCAAAAAAAGAAAAATAGCGCACTATTTATCGGATTACCTAAGGAGCATTCCAAATATGAGAATAGGATCAGTTTAAAACCTGAATCAGTGAAGGTTTTGGTCAATAACGGTCATGAAATTTGGGTAGAGCGTGAAGCAGGGGTACCCTCCAATTATTCAGACAATGATTACAGTGAAGCAGGGGCAAAAATTGTCTATTCACACCAAGAGGTACTTAAAGCTGATATTATTTTAAAGATTGAACCACCCACCCTTGAGGAAGTAAATCTTTTTAATAGTGGGAAAACTCTAATCTCCACATTTCAATCGGTAAAACAAACACCGGATTACATTCACGCCATAAATAATAAAAACCTTATTGCTTTGGGTTATGAATTCATCGAGGATAAAGTAGGTGGACTGCCTTTAGTTAGGGCAATGAGTGAGATAGCAGGTAGTTCTGTTATGCTGATAGCTGCTGAATACCTAAGCAGTGTGAAGAATGGCAAGGGAGTGATTTTAGGTGGAATAACAGGGGTTCCTCCGGCAAAAATTATGATTCTTGGAGCTGGTACTGTTGGGGAATACGCAGCAAGAGCAGCTATCGGTCTAGGTGCGGATATTCAGGTATATGATAATAACATCTATAAGTTAAGAAGGATAAAAAGAGAACTTGGAAAGCATTTATATACCTCTACATTAGATCAAATTACTTTATCACATGCTATATCGTCAACTGACGTTTTAGTGGGGGCAATCAGGGCTGATAAAGCCAGATCTAAGGTTATTATAACTGAAGAGATGGTTTCTAAAATGAAGCCTGGTTCTCTGGTAATTGATGTAAGTATCGATCAGGGTGGTTGTATAGAGACATCAGAAATGACCACACTGGAGCATCCAATATTTAGAAAATATGGTGTGATTCATTATTGTGTGCCAAATATAGCTTCAAGAGTGGCCAAAACGGCTAGCGATGTCATCAGTAATATTTTTACGCCTATCATATTGCAAATTGCAGAAATGGGAGGGATAGAGGAAATGATTGCAAATAACAATTGGTTTTTAAATGGTGTATATGCTTACAAAGGAAGCCTAACCAATCAAACTTTGGCCAATAAATATAATTTTAAATATAAGGATCTGAATTTGTTGATGGCTGCGAGATTTTGAAAAACGTTAGTATTATAGGAATTATTCAAAACTTTAAATATCAAAATCAAATTACTATTATAAATTCATTTATAAAAAAATAATAAATTTACGAATACAAAAGGTTATAAATTATGTGTAGATATTTTGCGGTTTTTGTCCTTTTAGTTTTAACAGGTAATCCCTTATTTGCTCAGGATCAGATTGGGTCTTATACTGATGCTAAACAGTATTACAAAATATTAAAAAAAGATGTTGATCATTTTGATAAAATTATCTCCAACCTTGATGAGTGGGATGAGATTGATCAGCAATTGGGTGATCTGACGGAAGCAGATATGATTTCCTGGAAAAAAGCATTGAAAAACTTGTATGCTGCTCTTGAGAATGATTTTGAGAGTTTAGAAACCATAGTTAAAGGTCGTGAGGATTTGGTAGATTCCGTTTATGTATTAAAGAAAAGAATTCTGGACATGGAGCGCCATGTGAGAGAGCTGGCTATTTCCCATAAGATATCAATCGACAATTAGTAGCTTTTTAATTTTCTCTTCAAGAATTTTAATTTTTTCTTCAGCATCTGCTTTTTTCCTCCTTTCGTTTTCAATGATGCGAGATGGTGCTTTACTTGTAAATTTTTCGTTATCAAGCTTTTTATTTACGCTTGTTAAGAAGCCTTTCAAGTAATTTAATTCCTTTTCTAATGCTGTTTTTTCTTTTTCAAGGTCAAATTCCTCATCTAACGGTATAAAAATAGTTTCATTACCTAACAAAAAAGAGGTATTACCCGCAATATCTTTATCTACCAATTCGATATACTCAAAATTTGCAGTTGAGCAAATGATTTCATGATACTTAGTGTAGAAATTTTTGTCTCCATTTTTCACACATATTTTTAGCTTGTCTTTTAGGGGTATGTTTTTCTCTATTCTTTTATTCCTGCTTTGACTCACTATAGAAAAAACTTTTTCAAATTCGTTTATGATCGCTTCACTATACGATGAAGCAACAGGCCAATCAGCATTTATAATACATTGATCAGATTTTCGATCATTCAAATGATGCCAGATTTCTTCCGTGATAAAGGGCATAAAAGGATGAAGCAATTTCATAAGTGTTTCAAAATACATAATCGTATGATCCCTGGTAGCTTTATCAATCTTAGCACCATATGGGGGTTTTACAAATTCCAAATACCAGCTACAGAAGTCATTCCAAATAAGTTTGTAAACCGTCATAAGTGCATCGGATATTCTGTATTTGCAAAAGTGATCATCTATTTGCTTAATGGATTTGTGAAGAACACTTTTAAACCAGTAAGTTTCCAGTCGATGTTTAAAAGGCTGTTCTGCATCATATTCCCAGCTAAGTACCAATCGTAGTGCATTCCAAATTTTATTAGAAAAATTGCGGCCTTGCTCTACTAATTTTTCATCAAACAATAGATCGTTCCCGGCAGGAGAACTAAATAACATCCCTGTTCTTACACCGTCGGCACCATAATTTTTAATTAATTCAAGAGGATCCGGAGAATTACCAAGTGACTTAGACATCTTTCTTCTAAGTTGATCCCGAACAATTCCGGTGAGGTAAACATATTTGAAAGGTTTATCATGCTTGTATTCATAGCCGGCAATGACCATTCTTGCAACCCAAAAAAATAGTATTTCAGGTGCGGTGACTAACGTATGGGTAGGGTAGAAGTAGTCCAGCTCAGAATTTTTACCTTCCATGATTTCACCTTTTTCTTTATCAAAGCAATCGTCACTGAAACCATCAAATACAGTTAGTGGAAATAACCAAGATGAAGCCCAGGTATCCAGCACATCCTCATCTTGCTTAATGTTTAATTTTTTTGTATCCAGACCTTTTGCTTCAATTTGTCTTATGGCTTCCTCTTCATCCTCAGCGACGACGAAATCATTTTCCCCTTCACCATAATAGTATGCAGGAATACGCTGACCCCACCACAGTTGCCTGGATATACACCAATCACGCACATTTTCCATCCAGTGGTTGTATGTGTTTTTAAATTTTGAAGGATACAATACTATATCATCATTCATCACTACTTCATGTGCCTTTCTGGATATTTCTTTCATTTTAATAAACCATTGGAGAGAAAGTTTGGGCTCTATGACGGTATTTGTTCTTTCAGATCGACCAATTCTGGTAACGAACTCCTTTTTGCCCACCAGAATCCCCGCATCTTCCAGGTCTTTTATTATAAGTTTTCTAACTTCAAATCTATCCTTACCAATGTATTTTTCAACTTGACACCTTTCGTTTAATCGCCCATTATCGCTTATGGTGTCAATTATTTCCAGATTGTGCCTTATTCCGATCTCGTAGTCGTTAACATCATGCGCTGGGGTTACTTTAAGACAGCCTGTTCCAAATGCTAATTCTACATAGTCATCCCCAATTATTGGCACTTCTCGTTCTACGAACGGAATAATTACTTTTTTACCGATCAAATGTTTGTATCGCTCATCCCTGGGATTGACGGCAACAGCTGTGTCTCCCATAATCGTTTCAGGTCTCTGGGTGGCTATAATTAGATAGTCATCAGTATCTTTAATTTTATATCTAACAGAGTACAAATAGGACTTTTCACCCGCTTCCTGGTAGATCACCTCCTCATTGGATACGGCAGTTTTAGCTTCAACATCCCAGTTCACCATCCTAAGGCTGCGATATATGAATCCTTTTTTAAATAGGTCTACAAATACCCTTATTACTGATTTATAGTAATTATCATCCATGGTGAAAGCTGTCCTTCTCCAATCACAGGAAGCGCCTAGTTTTTTTAATTGTTCAAGAATGATACCCCCATACTTTTCTTTCCATTCCCATGCATGCGATAGAAACTCCTCACGGGTGAGGTCACTTTTTTTAATCCCTTTTTCCCTTAAATATTTTACAACTTTAGCTTCGGTAGCAATCGAAGCATGATCGGTGCCAGGCACCCAACAAGCTTCTTTTCCTTCCATCCGGGCTTTCCTAATCAAAATATCCTGAATGGTATTGTTGAGCATATGTCCCATATGCAGAACTCCGGTTACATTAGGTGGTGGGATAACAATTGTGTAAGGTTCTTTTTCATAATTAACTTTTGAACTGAAAAAATCTTTTTCGAGCCAAAATTGATACCATTTATCTTCTACTTCTGCAGGATTATATTTCGAGGCTAATTTCATAAACAAATAATTTTGAAGATTGCAAAACTATAAATTTGCCTTTCAATAGGTATGGATTAATTGAGTCTTTACCTATTTTTCACTATTAAAAAGTTTTTAATGACGTTCTCTGCTGATTTCCCCCATTTGACTAGTTGGGTTAAAATACCACATGGTTCTGACTTTCCGATACAAAACTTGCCTTTTGGTGTTTTCAAAACAAAAGATTCCTACCCCAGGGTAGGTGTGGCTATTGGTGATTCTATTTTAGATCTTGATATAATTCATAGACATGGTTTAATAAATAATCTTGGTTTACCACCTTCCTTTTTTAATAAATCTGATATAAATGAGTTCATCGCACTGGGAAATAGAAAAACCAGTGTTATTAGAAACAGAGTGGGTGAACTTTTACTAAGTGAAAATGATGAATTAAGAACTAATGAAACGTTGGTTAATAAGGCGCTTGTAAACCAGAATGATGCAGAAATGTTGCTGCCAGTGAGTGTTGGCGATTACACAGATTTCTATTCAAGCAAAGAGCACGCAAGCAACGTCGGTAGAATGTTTAGAGGCGAAAAAAATGCTTTACCACCAAATTGGCTACATATGCCGATAGCTTATCACGGGAGATCTTCCTCTATAATTGGTACAAATAAACCGGTGTACAGACCTTACGGACAATTGTTAAAGGAAGGTTCGGTGCAATATGGGCCAAGTGAAAAACTAGATTTTGAATTGGAAATGGCATTCATCACCAATAGGAAAACCAATTTGGGCGATAGCATCAAAGTTGAAGAGGCAATGGATTCAATTTTTGGAATGACTATTTTCAATGATTGGTCCGCAAGAGACATACAAAAATGGGAGTATGTGCCTTTGGGGCCATTTCTTGGTAAGAATTTTGCATCGACTATTTCTTCATGGGTTGTTACCCTCGATGCCTTGGACCCTTTTAAAGTGGAAGGTCCTAAGCAGCAAGAAATCCTACCTTATTTATCAATAAATGGGAAATATAATTTCGATATTGATTTACAGGTAGAACTTATAACTGAAAATGGTGATCAAAGAATTCTTACAAACTCAAATTCTAAATATTTATACTGGAATATATGCCAGCAGTTGGCGCACCATACTGTAAATGGTTGTAGTATTAATCCGGGGGATGTATTTGCTTCAGGAACAATTAGCGGGCCGGGCAAAGGCACTGAAGGATCCTTATTAGAGCTAACCTGGAATGGTGTTGAGCCGATTACACTAAAAGATGGAAGAGCCTGTACATTTTTACAAGATGGGGATACTGTGGTTATGAGGGCCTGGGGAATAAGAAATAATGTTAAAATTGGCTTTGGGGAAATCAGGAATAATATAAAATCAAAAAAAAAGGATAATCAATAATGAAATTAAAACCATCAGAAGTATCTTCAGAGCAATTTTATAGTTATCTGATTGGATCTGTAAATCCGAGGCCTATTGCTTTTGCCAGCACTATAGATAAGCAAGGGAAAGTCAATCTTAGTCCTTATAGTTTTTTCAATGTATTTAGTGCTAATCCACCGATATTAGTTTTTTCACCAACGAGAAGAGTGAGGGACAATACAACAAAGCATAGTTATGATAATGTAATTGAGGTGCCCGAAGTGGTGGTAAATATTGTTAATTTTTCAATAATCGATCAAATGTCCTTGTCTAGTACTGAATATGAGAAGGGGATAAATGAATTCACAAAATCAGGTCTTACACAAACGCCTTCAGACCTTATATCCCCCCCAAGAGTAAAAGAATCACCAGTATCCTACGAATGTAAAGTAATTGAAGTCAGAGACCTGGGTAATGAAGGAGGCGCCGGGAGTTTGGTGATTTGCCAGGTATTATTAGCGCATATCAATGATGATATACTGGATGAAAATAAAAAAATAAATCCATTTAAGATTGACACCGTTGGCCGAATGGGTGGAGGTTGGTATTGCAGGGCCAGTGGTGATGGTATATTCGAATTGCCCAGACCAACAAAAAAGGGTATTGGAGTTGATAATATTCCCGACAACATAAAATACAGCAAAATACTTACCGGGAATGATCTGGGCAGGTTGGGATTGATAGAATCATTGCCTTATGAAAATGAGATTAAGGATTTTAAAGAAAGTGCATTAAAGAATGTCCATGACGATTATGCCGATGATTATTCAACACTTAAATATAAAATTCAGACAATAGCAAAAGAATACTTAAGGCAAAACGAAATAAAAAAGGCCTGGATGGCATTATTATCGTTATAGAAACAATATGTCATTAGAGTATATTATAAAGATAATTTCACTTTATTTAGAAATTAGTATTTTTAAATTAGCAAACATTCCTAAATAAAACCATTTCGATATGCAGTCAATCATTAAAAGTAAAAGGTATCTGTTCAGCTTTTGGATTATTGTTTTTTCACTAAATGCTGGGTATGCTCAATTATTAGTAGATAAAGTGATACCACCATCTCCGGATGCGGCCGCACTCATGAAATATTGTGATCATCCCATCGGGAGGAAAACAGGTACCCCCAGAATCGAAATACCATTGCATACCATTAGATATAATGATATTCGGGTTCCAATAAGTTTAAATTATCACCCATCTGGTGTGAAAGTTGAAGAAGAAGCTACCTGGGTAGGTTTAGGATGGCGACTTAATGCTGGGGGTGTAATTACGAGGCTGGTAAGAGGTAAAAATGATTTTCAAATTATTGAAGATTTCTCCGTTGGAGAAGCTAAAGGCTTTCCTTTTGAGAATATTCAACCTTGTAGCGATGATTGTCCGGAGAGAGCGCAGGAACAGTTTGCTGATGAAGTATGTAGCGGACACATTGATACCGATCCTGATGTTTTTTTCTTTGATGTTTTGGGGGCTAAGGGGAAGTTTCTGCTAACACCTGATCACAGTACAGATATTGATAAACTTACCGTTGAATTAGTCTCACCAAGAAATATGACTGCTGTCTTCGATATGAAGAATAACGCATGGGAAGTAAAGGATGCCAGAGGTTATACCTACAGGTTTAATACTCGTGAAATTACGGAAACACAAAGAAATTATTTCGATTATAAATTTAAGTCTGAAAGGATATTGTTTAAGTTTTATAGTGATCTGGCTACGACAGCCTGGTATCTTGATGAGGTTGTCTCTCCAACCGGTTCTACTATGACCTTTATCTATGACACTGATGATAATGGCAAGTCATTCTATGCTACGAATGGAGCAAATAGCAGAATGAACATCAATGATAGGGATATGTGGGATGTTCATTACACATCTTACTGCTTTCCGGATACTATAGAAAATGTCCAAATGGTGGCGGAGAATTTTTACAATAATATCTATTTGACAGAAATAGTTTATGGCGGAAGTTCAGTATCATTTTACAAGTCAGATAGAAAAGATATGGTCCCACCGGTAAGATCTGAAATGGATAAGCAGAAAGGTAGTGCCTTTTCAATATATTTATATGCTGATAAGCCTCCACAGAAGTTAGATGAGATTGTAGTAAATGAAGGCAGTCGTCAAAAAAATATAAAGTTCAATTATGAATATTTTAATCCAGATGCAGATGGCAAAGATGAAAGATTGATTCAAAGGTTGAAGCTAAATTCTTTAGTCACCAATACCAATGGTAATGAAGGAGAATATAAATTTGATTATTTTCAAGAATTCCCAATGCCGTCAAAAGAAAGTCATGCCAGGGATTTTTGGGGATATCACAACGGGGAAGAGGATATTCATAATATAGTCCCATCGGATTTTTTCAATTATAACATGCCAGAAAGGCTGTTTGAGAGTGATCATCAGCATCATTATTCACAAGCTCATGTAAAAGAGGGTATTTTAATCAGCATTGAATATCCCGAAGGATTTACACAATCATTTGAATATGAACCACATGAGTATAGTGATGTGAGCGAGGAAATAGTAGAAAATTTTGAAGGAGAGGGTGACGCTGAAGTTACGGATAAACACAAAAAATCTAATGATGCTTTCTTATCGGGCGGCTTGAGGGTAACCCGGATTGTAAATGCATTACCAACAGATAAATTATATACGGAGTATCAATATAAAACCAAAGGCGGCAATGTATTAGGTATATTGAGTGTAACACCCTTCAGTCACGAAGCTGAAGAAGTGATCGGTCATAAACCGGCAGGAAATCACTACGTGCTGTATGAAGATGTGAAAATTTTCTCCGGTAAAATTTTTAAGTAATTATTTTATTTTGATCATGTAGACTTCCGAAGGATTAGCTTCATCATCTGTAATAAGAAGTCCATCTTCTAGATGTCATGCATCATCACTATCAAAATCCAGGACAGGTGGTTCATCATCATTGATGTTTGATTTTCCATTTTTAATTTTACATTCTCCATAGGATATATTTTTCTCCTGAAAGGCTATCACTTGAATGATAAATATGTAATTACTTAAAAATCAAAGTAAATATCCATCTCATTAATAAACCCACCCACTAAAGCCGCTACTGATTTAACCTGAAATATGCAATAGAAAATCTATTCCAGACATAAAACACTTTGAAATAGGCACTTACCGTCAACTTGTTGAATCACCATAGCGGTGCTATGCCTCATCAACATAAGTACCTCTTTCTTTGCGTTTTATGCCTTCATCACGACACCTATTGAATAATTCAGGTTTAATTACCAACTCCTCAAATAATGTTTCGCTTTCACCGGCTTCTTTATTAATATTTATTTGAAGCTTCCATACGTCCATTATGTCACCAGGCTTAATACTTTATTGAGTGGAGGCATAAAATGTGGTAAAAAAAATGATTGATGATAAAACTGAATACTTCATAAAATTATTATGTTATACAAGGTACCAAGTGATACATAATAATAAATTTTGAGTTTTTCATTATTAATAGATTCCTTAGATTGTAATTATCTTTGCAAATTATAATCCAGGTATATGTTCGATAATTTAAGTCTTAAAATTGATCAGGCTGTAAAAGGGCTAAAAGGAAAAAATAAAATAGCTGAGATCAATGTTGCGACCACGATAAAAGAAATCAGAAGGGCTTTAATTGATGCTGATGTTAATTATAAAGTAGCTAAAGAGGTAACGGATTCCATCAAGCATAAGGCCTTGGGAAGAGATGTTCTAATTTCGGTGTCCCCCGGTCAACTATTCACCAAGATTGTTGCGGAGGAACTGACAGAGTTAATGGGAGGAACTTATGTTGATATCAATTTAGAGGGGACACCAAATAAAATATTGATATCAGGCTTACAAGGAAGTGGGAAAACAACGTTTTCAGGAAAATTAGCAAAGTATTTAAAGAGCAAAGGAAGACGCGTATTATTAACAGCCTGTGATGTTTACAGACCTGCTGCCATTGAGCAGTTAAAAGTGTTGGGGGATCAAATTGGGATAGAAGTTTACACCGAAGAGGACAATAAGAGTCCAGTTGATATAGCCAAAAATGCTATTAATTACGCCACAGAAAATAATATTAAGTCAGTTATTATCGATACCGCCGGACGACTAGCGATAGATGAACTAATGATGCAGGAGATTGAGGGTATCAAAGCATCTATACATCCTTCAGAAACATTATTTGTGGTTGATTCCATGACTGGACAGGATGCTGTTAATACCGCAAAAGTATTTCATGACCGCCTTGATTTTGATGGTGTTGTTCTTACGAAGCTCGATGGTGACGCAAGAGGAGGGGCGGCATTGACGATTAAAAAGGTTGTAGATAAGCCAATTAAATTTATAAGTACCGGGGAAAAGCTGGATGCCCTGGATATTTTCCATCCGGATAGGATGGCGAATAGAATTTTGGGAATGGGTGATGTCGTTTCCCTGGTAGAGAAAGCACAACAAAATTTTGATCAGGAAGAAGCACGTAGGCTAAACAAAAAGATTAGAAAGAATCAGTTCGGCTTTGATGATTTCCTTACCCAAATGAATCAAATTAAAAAGATGGGAAATATCAAAGACCTACTTGGCATGATACCCGGTATGGGAAAAGCCCTTAAAGGTGTTGATATAGATGAATCATCTTTGAAGCCTATTGAAGCTATTATCCAATCTATGACCCCTTATGAAAGGCAAAATCCTGATGTTTTAAATGGTAGCAGAAAAAACAGGATTGCTAAAGGTAGTGGCACATCAGTTCAAGAAGTGAACCAACTTATAAAACAGTTTTCGGAAATGCGCAAAATGATGAAAACTATGAATAAAATGGGTGGTGCTAAAAAAGCACTACCCAACATGAACATGTTAAAATGAATTAGTTTCTATAGGTAACCTGGTTTATTGCTTCTATCGTCCTTTCTACCGATGGAAGTATTTCAGAAATCAAAGTTGGTGCGTAGGGTAGTGGTAAATCACGACTGGCTACCCTTATGACTGGCGCATCAAGATAGTCGAAAGCGTTTCTTTGCACATGATGACTCAATTCTGATGAAATGGAAGCCAGTGGCCACGCTTCTTCAACAATTACTATTCTATTTGTCTTTTTCACCGACTCTATCACCGTTTTATAATCAATAGGCCTCACTGATTTTAAATCAATTAGTTCAACTGATACTCCTTCTTTCTCGACATAATTAATGGCTTCCAGAGCGACTTTGATTATTTTTCCAAAAGATACAATAGTTACATCAGTTCCTTCTTTCACAACCTCAGCTTCACCCAAAGGGATTAAAAACTCTTCTTCCGGAACTTCACCTTTATCACCATACATTAATTCTGATTCCATAAAAATCACGGGGTCATCGTCCCTTATTGCACTTTTAAGCAATCCTTTTGCATCTTTAGGATTAGACGGTACCACTACCTTCAAACCGGGAGTATTGGCGTACCAATTTTCAAAGTTTTGTGAGTGCTGGGAACTTAATTGACCGGCGTTACCCGTTGGTCCTCGAAATACAATGGGTACATTAAATTGCCCACCTGACATAGACATCATTTTTGCAGCCCCATTTATTATTTGGTCAATAGCGACTAGGGAGAAATTAAAGGTCATGAATTCAATTACAGGCCTAAGTCCGTTCATAGCCGACCCAACACCTACGCCAGCGAATCCAAGTTCAGATATTGGTGTGTCAATTATTCTTTTAGGTCCAAATTCATCCAGCAAATCCTGAGTGACCTTATATGCACCATTATACTCGGCAATTTCTTCACCCATTAAATACACTTTTTCATCCCTTTTTAATTCTTCTGTCAATGCCTCTCTTAGAGCTTCTCTAAATTGTATCTCTCTCATGATTGAAGTTTTGGCTAATTTAAGATATTATGGTAGTTGATCTATCAAAATAACGGCTAAAATGTCATAAAAAAAGCTCCTATTTAGGAGCTTTTTTTGTAATTAATTTGTCTAACTATTATAAAGCTTGTTTCACACTATTTGAAAATTCAGCGAATTCTAAGTCTGTCAGTGCTCGTTCCCTTAAGGAAGCTTCAGCATTAACTGCATTTTTAAGGTTATCTACTATCTTATCACTGTTTTTTTGTCTTGCAGCCACCACTGCCAATCCGTAATGGGCAAGGGCATAATCACTTTGTTGATCAATTGCAGCTTCAAATGAACTACTAGCAGTAGTATATTCTTTCTTAAGTAGTTGTACTAACCCTTTATCAAATAGAACATTAACATTATCTTGTTTTGCACTTGATAGTGAAGAAACAGCTTTGTCATATTCACCTCTTCTTATTTCTATCGAACCTTTGATGCCATTAGCACCGGTTATCACATCATTGGAAGGGTTATTATCTAAGGCAGATTCAGCATTGGAATAAGCCTGCTCATAATCCCCTTGCATAGCGTATGCGGAGGCCAGGTTAGCATATACTTCAGCATTTTTTGCTTTTTTAATTGCTATTTCAAATTGTGTTACCGCATCTTCAATCAACCTGTTTTTTTCATTACCAGAAGCGCTCATCGCTTTTTCAAGGTACAGAGCCCCTAAATTGTTATGAGCAACATATGAGCCATCACCGATTTTTGTTGCGGCTTTGTATATATTTTCTTTTTCATCCATTGATGGTGTTAAAGTTGCAGAAAAGAGAAGTTCCTCAGCTGATAATGTATCGGATGGCGCTTCACCATTGATGATTTTTTGTGACAGCACGGCTATCTGTGCGTTTGATTTCTTTGGTTTGACTGTTAAAATCTCGGTTTTTGCTGCTCTAAGATCTGGATAGACATCTCTGAAAAGACTACTATAAGAATCCAACTTTTGTAAAGCACTTTCTTTGTCCATAAATGTACCAGCACCATTAACAATGCTAAGGATTTCGCTTTTTTGATCTTCAGTGATCCCAGCATACTCCGATAATTTTTGTTTGAATTCTGTCCAGTCTTTTACTACTGGCTTGAGTATGAATTCAATTGAATCGGCCATACCTTTATAGTCATATTTATCCATTTGTCGACGATAGTATTCTTCAATAGTTTCCGCCCTGTTCTGAGATAGGTTTTCGTTTCTTAATTCAGGACCTTCGGGAGAGTGAGTACCAGTAATGGTGACGGTTCGGGTTACATTTTTTTCAGCAATGAAAGCCTTGAATTGTTCACCTCTATCACTCTGTCTTTCAGAATATTTAAGGTTTGATCTATCCCTGTCAAAATAAAAATTGATCCTGGTTGGAATTAATTCTTCTTTGTCGTTGTATCCGTGATCAGCATAAGCTACTGTGTAAACATCTTGAACAAGTCTGGAGGTTGTTAAAATACCTGTAGCCACCTGAAGCCTGGGGGTTCTCTTATTTTTTCCATTCCTGGGATCTGTAGCCACACCTTCAATCATCAATTTACCAGGCTCTTCCATGCCTTCTTGATAAGCAAAAGTAAAGTTTTGGCTTTTTCTTGAGGTTGAAGAACTACTATTAGGAAAATCTTCAGCTTTAAACTGAATTGGATCCAGTTCAATTTCTTGTTGGCCATACTGGTAAAATGTATTTATTAAATAAACTTTACCTTTAGGAAGCATTTTAGGGGGCAATACTGCGGAAATTTCAAAAGAAACTTCACCACCGTGGGCCTCAAGAGGATTTGGCACAACTTCCAGTTGTTGATCTTTGGCGAGTTTTGCCATTTTATTTAAACTACAGCTTGAAAATATCGCGGAAATTGTTAATATTATGATGATAATAAAGTGTCTCATAATTTGATTCATTTGCTTAAAATATTAGGTTTTAGTAATTTAATTAAAGGTTGTTACAATATTACTTAAAAATTGATTATCTACTAAGTGCTTAATTAACAAAATATTAAGTTTAGCATTATATTTGTGTTATTAACTTAAATGGATACTCATGCAAAAGTTCATTGAAAAGCAATTCTTTGGTGTTTGTACCAGACTAGGTGAAATTTTTAAGATTCCAACCTCGAGTATTAGGTTATTTTTTATTTATGCCTCTTTTCTAACTTTTGGTTCCCCGGTAATCATTTATTTAGTAATTGCTTTTACTATGAGCTTTAGGAAATGGTGGCGAAGAAGGAATAATCCAATATGGTATTACTAAGACTTTAATTTGCTGAACACTTTTTTTCTTTCGGCATAATATTTCCATAGAATGAAGTGTCTATATATTATCGTTCCTGATTTTTTATTGTATAGGTTTCTGTCAAGTTTGCCAAGCATTCTGTTGAAATCAAAATAAGCCCTGATGACAGAGATAAAATGTCCCATTCCACTTTTAAAACCAAAATTTAATCCGCCCAGTAAATCAAGAAATATTCTGAAGGAAATAATAAGAATGAAAACATAAAAATTATTGTTTTTATAGAGCAAAGCCAAATTATTTCGGAAATTCAGATAGGTTTTGGTGGGACTTTGTTTGCTTAGTGTTGCACCTCCTACATGGTATACAGTACTTTTTGGTGTGTAATAGATTTTAAAACCTTTATTTAATATCCTCCAGCAAAGGTCTATTTCTTCCATATGTGCAAAAAAGGAAGCATCAAATCCATTAAGATCGCGATAAACTTCACTTTTAATGGCTAAGCAAGCACCAGTAGCCCAGAAAATCTCCCTGGTATCATTGTATTGTCCATAATCTTTTTCGATAACATCGAAAATCCTACCCCTGCAAAAAGGGTAACCCAATAAGTCAATAAACCCACCAGCAGCCCCCGCATATTCAAAATATTCCCTTTTGTGGTATGATCTGATTTTCGGTTGGCAAGCTGCTATCTCCAAATTATTTTTCAACAAATCCAATAATGGGACATCCCATCCATAAGTCACTTCAATGTCAGAATTAAGAAGTATGTAATACTTTTCTTGTACCTGAATAAGTGCCTGGTTATATCCTCCGGCAAAACCATAATTTTTTGTTAGCTTGATTAGTTTTAAATCAGCATACTCTTGCTCAACAAAACTGACAGAGCCATCAGTGGAACAGTTATCAGCAATGACAATCCTTGATTGCAGGGTGTTTTCTTTTAAAACCGGAAGAAATTCTTTTAGATAGGTAATCCCGTTATAGTTAAGGATTACAACTGCACATTCCATCAAATACCAGGAAAATTAAATCCGGGTATATTTGGCATCAATCCTTCCGTTGAATTTTTTAAGTGTTCTTTTGAGGCGTTTTCCGCATTTTCGATCGCATTGTTTACCGCGGCCACAATTAAATCCTGGAGCATCTCCTGGTCTTCAACCTTGATGATTGATGAATCTATCGTTATCCTCTTTAATTCCTTTTTCGCGTTTGCCTCCACCTTTATTAGACCAGCTCCAGCTTCCCCGCTTACGTCGATGTCTTGTAGTTTTTCCTGAGCTTCTTTAATCTTATCCTGCATCTCTTTCACCTTACCCATCATTTTCATCATATCCATATTGTAGAACTATTTATTGCGCAATAATACAAAAGAAGCGGTTTTAACCACCCAATTATTTTTAGAATCTGGGAAACGCAATTGATACACATAGGTTCCGTCCGGGGCCGGTTCACCGTTAAAATTACCATCCCATCCATCCAATATATTGTTAGAATAGAAAAGTAACTCCCCCCAACGAGAGAAGATTTTAAAATCTACTTTTTGATTTATTTCTTTTGTACCAATGATCTTGTAAACATCATTGAGGCCGTCATTGTTAGGTGTAAAAGCCTCTGGTAGAAACAAATTAGTAATCCTTTCGAGTCTAATTATATTTGAAAATGCCATTAACTGCCCTCTGTCATTTGATAAAGCCATTATTCTCATATTCGAAATAGAATCTTTGACTTCGACATTAATTGATTTACCTGAAAGTACTTTTTCGGAATCAAACACACTTCCATCATGAGATAACTTTTGGAGCCAAAAACTATTGGTGAAGTTTCCCCATCCCATATGATCATTCCATTGAAGATTATGGAGGTTCCCGCTTATTCTTTCACTTCTTAAGATCATAGGAGAACCAACGGATGAGGTTCCTTCATTTTTACAAGTATCAAGTGGCGTAATCCGGTAACGGTATTGGTTTTCCGGTGATATCAAAAAATCTTTGAATTGATCATCCGGTACCGTGGCTACGATCTCGAATGGTTGATCATCAATTGATCTTTCTATTAAATAATCAAAAAGATCAGCGTTTGACAATTCCTCCCAGGATAGAATGATTGAATCAGATTCGATCGTAGCGGTGATATTTTCAATTTTAAATGACCTATCACCAAATTCAAGGCAGGTAGTATCTGAAATCTGTTCAGTTTGTGTGCACTGGTCAATGGTCTTGATCTGATAGCAAATAATGCCCTCTTCAGTACTGATATTATTTATGCGCACCGAGCTTTTATCAGATATTTCGGCTATTCTTTCGAAATTATTCTGCCCGATAGATTGCTCGAGAAAGCTAATGGTATTTCTTTGTCTGCTGAAATTAACTTCCATATTCACATTATCGAGACAATTGTCGATAACATCTATTGAGGAAACTGATGGTCTTAAGAAATTCTCTACAACATTAATTGATTGAGATAATCTTTTGCAGTTATTACTAATTAGTGGATCAGAGAATCTCCCCTGTACGCTCACAATTTCCTGGCTTGGGGATTCAAAGATTAACGTTTCTACCAGGTTAGGTTGCGACAATGTCATAGTATCCAACCTGGTAAATACCGTGTAGGAATCATAGGATTCATCTGTGATTTCTATTTGAACCTGATTATTGTTGCATACAAATAGCTCAAAATCAGGAGAAACGTTTTCTAATACTTCGATAGTGAGGGTATCGGATCGGATTTCAAGTGATTCAGTTAGTTGGATAATTTTAAATATTCCGATGGTGTCTTGATAAACGTGGGACTTATCATTAGAGAAGGGAAGTCCTTCTTCAAATCTGTATTGTTTAACAATGCTATCACCAAGATTTTCACGTTCAATAATCTGGACAGTGAAAGGATCACATCCTTTGGTGAATTCAACCGAAAATCTTCCAAGTTGGCTGTCCTGTGAAAGAGCACTTATTGATAGTAAGGTTGAAAGGCAAAATATTATAAATCTTGATCCCACACACGACATACAGTTACTCAACGAATAGATTCAGGATTTATTAACATAAGCCACAACCGATTCTAAAGCAACTTTTGATTGTTCTCCGTTAACCATATTTTTGATGGTTACAGTTTTATTTTTAAACTCATCATCACCAATGATCCCAACATGGGGAATTTTCCTCCTGTTCGCATAGTTTAGTTGTTTTTTCAGTTTGGAAAACTCTGGATACATTTCAGAAACAATCCCATTATCCCTGAGTAGTTTCAATAGGTTCAATGCATACGCAATGGCTGACTCTTCAATGTTGGTTATTAAAATTTGTGAGGTTACTTCAGTTTCGGAAGGAAAAAGATTCAATTCATTTAGCACATCATAAATCCTGTCCAATCCAAATGAAATGCCTAAACCTGACATATCTTTTAATCCAAAGACACCAGTTAGATCATCGTAACGACCACCAGCTGTTATGGTGCCCATCTCTACATTGGTGGGCTTAACCTCCAGTATAGATCCGGTATAATAACTTAAACCCCGGGCCAGTGCAATATCTATCCTTATTTTTTCATAACCCATTTCTTTACATATATTATAAATATATTCCAATTGTTTTAATCCGTTAAGCCCTGTTTCACTAGTTTGAAGGTATTGATACATAGCTTGAAAAATCTCTTCATTATTCCAATCCTTAGAAATCAATTCATAAATATCATCGGTCGATTTCTTATTAAAGTTTTTGTTTTGTAGTTCTTCTATAACTTTTTCTGGCCCAATTTTATCCAATTTATCCAGGGCTATGGCAAGTGAACCTTCTTGGTCAGGTTGGCCAACAACCTCACTGATCCCTTTCAAAATTTTTCGATGGTTTATGCAGATGGTGTATTCTTTTAGGCCTAAAGCATCATAAACCTCAGTGATTATCGATATCACTTCGATTTCATTCAGCAAACTATCGGAACCAATGATATCCACATCACACTGATAAAACTCCCTGTATCTTCCTTTTTGGGGACGATCCGCTCTCCATACAGGCTGAATTTGATATCTTTTAAAGGGGAAAATAATCTCATTTTTCTTCATGGTTACAAACCGGGCAAATGGAACCGTGAGATCGTAGCGTAGGCCTTTTTCAGCTATTTTTTCACTCATAGCCATAGACCCGTTTTTATAATCTTCAGCATTGGTTTTGGAGAGGAAATCCCCGGAGTTAAGTATTTTAAAAATAAGCTTATCGCCTTCATCGCCGTATTTTCCAAGCAATACTGATAAATTTTCAAGACTGGGAGTTTCAATATTTTGAAAGCCATGGTTTTCAAATACAGTCTTAATTTTAGATAAGATATAATTACGCTTCTTCATTTCGAGGGGGCCAAAATCCCTGGTGCCTCTTGGAAGGGAAGGTTTGTTCATGTATTTCTATTTTTTGATAAAGTAAAACCTTATCAAAAAGAATTAAAAATTATTTTTTACCTTCGCACTTCTAAAAAATTATAATGAAAACCAGACTGGAAAGAAAAGGAAAAAAAAACAAATCCGTTGCGAAAATCCGGATCAAAAAGATAAAGCATCTTTCTTCGCGGCCTGTTATAAAAAATGTTGATGTTGATAAGATCAAGGAAGATTTTAAAAAGGATTCTGCCGAATAGTTGAATTAAATATAACCAACAATTCTGTAGGCAACGATACCTAGCATTTCTTTCAGTATAATATCCCACATCTGTAGAGCATGAGTGCCTGGCCTGATCGCATAAAACCAATGGATATTTGTTGTATATTGAGCGTCCACACTGAATGGTGAAGGATGTATTCCCTGTGATTCAAAACATAATAGCGATCTTCTCATGTGAAATGCTGAGGTAATGAGTAGATATGAGTTAATACTTTTGTCCTGCTTTAATATTTGTGCTGTGAATTTGGCATTTTCATAGGTATTTCGGGATTCTGATTCCAGGATGATATCTGTCGCATCTACCCCATATTGAATTGCCACTTTTTTTAACAAGATTCCTTCTTTAGCAAAAGGATTGATAATTGATCCGGTGCCTCCCGTAATAAGTAATTTTTCTATCAATCCCATTTTATAAAGGTCAACAGCTCTCAATAACCTATCAGGTGAATCGGGAAAATGAACTCTATCGGCAGGAAGCTTCTTAGGGTCAGTAATCCCGGTTAAGACTATTCCTACATCATATCTATCCAAGGATTTATACTTTACCTGGGGTATTTCCCAGACACCATATAAAGTATTGATGATATATGGATTTGTATAAAAAATTAAAAGTATCAATGCGGCTACTCCACATAACTTAGCTTTTCTTTTTTTTAGCATTAGAGATAGCAACAGCAGGATGAATAACTGACTGACAGGCATTATTGTCCATGTCAGTATTTTTGACAAAAAATTAAACATCTACTATTTAAAACCGGTAATAATTTTCTTTAACACATCATAGTATAAAAATATAATAAGCACAAGGCTCATACTCCAAATAACCAGGGTATTGAAATAAAAGGTGTCAAAATAGGAACCAAAAAATTGCTTTTCCGGTACATAGAATTGTTCTCTAAAGTCAAAAATATTTTCTGGAAATTGTGGGTCCATATAAATGGGATAGATTTTTTGTATAAGCTCATTGTCCCGTTCAATCAATCTTAGTTCGGTGGAAGTGTTTTTTACAATAGAGCTTAATCTTTCGTTTTCATAGGTGTTACGTAGTTGGATGAGGGTTTCTCTTCCTTTTTCAGTCTCTGTATATTCTGATAACACTTCGGATTTCAACCTGTCGGCTTTTTTATATTTGTTATTATAGAATTTCCTGAGGTTGCCTAAAAACTGTTTGGTTTGATTGTACAATACATCATTGAATTCATCTTTCGTAAGCTTGTCTACCTGGGGAAACTTATCTTTACCGATAGCTATTAATTCTTTATTGATTTCATTTCTCAAAATAGCCAAGTTACTTTCAATTCTATTTTGATTAGTTGATTCCGAACCAATATTTCGATGGATATAATCAAGGGCAGCATCCAGTCTTGGAAGGTGATAAACGGTTTTATATTCTGAATTTGCCATTATTTTATCGTGAGGATAAATTTTATTTTCATATGCATTGTCTCTGAATTGAGTAACACACAATGACTCAAAAGCCCATCTGGATGCCATAAGCTCACCAATAAATGGCACCTTATCCGCTGCACTAATTGTTGGGTTAAGTTTGTCAAAGTTTACAACAACACCACTTAATAATAATTGCGGGATTACTAAAAGAGGAATAAGGATGTATACGGTAACCGCTGATTTGAAAGAGGCTGAAATATTTAGGCCCAAGGTATTTGCAAAACAAGATACGCTAAACAATACCAACCACATCTCAAGGGTCATACCTTTTATCTCAAGTATAATAGCACCTATTACGACATAAGTGAATGTTTGGATCGCTGATAAAATAAATAAAATGATCAGTTTACTGATGATATAACTGAATTTACTTAGGTTCAAAAAAGCTTCCCGTTTCTTAATTTTTTTATCCTTCAAAATTTCTTCAGCACTAACTGTTAACCCCATAAACAGCGCAACTAATACACTCATAAAAAAGAATACCGGAATGTTCAGATTTTCTTTGAAGGAATAAAATTCCTCATCAGCAGGGGTGTATCTGACAATGAATGCCAGAATGAAAGCCAGGACGGGAGCTTCTAAGAAGTTGATGTAAAGATATTGACGGTTATTGAGTTTGGACAGGACATCCCTAATGGTAAATATTGGGATTTGTTTAAACCTGTTGGGGATATTAAGCGTTTTCTTTGGAGCAGTACTGAATTCTTTTTTTTGAGGAATGTTAATACGCTTTTTAAAAGCCGTGTACCACTCGTAAGGTGATATTTTTCGTTGTTTAGTTACATGTCCATACTCATTGACTACTTTTGCCTCAATTATATTGAAGATTTGCTCTGGATTATCATTCGTACGTTTATCTACAATTTTTACAATCCCTCTGAAATAATCGATGGCATCAACAGGATTACCATAGTAAATCTGGTACCCTCCAACATCCAGGATGATTAGTTTATCAAACATCCTGAAAATATCCTCTGATGGTTGATGTATCACCGAAAATATCAACTTTCCTTTAACTGTCAGCTCACGAAGCAGGTCCATGATATTTTCTGAGTCGCTTGAGGACAGACCACTGGTAGGCTCATCAACAAACAGTACTGCAGGCTCTCGCAATAGCTCCAGTCCTATATTTAACCTTTTTCTTTGACCTCCACTGATCACTTTCTCTAAAGGGTTTCCAACCTTTAAACTTTTTATTTCAATTAGTCCCAGTGATTCTAAGGTTTTAACGATCAGCCCGTCTAATTCCTTGTCATTTTTATCCTTAAAACATAATTTTGCGGCAAAGTATAAGTTTTGATAAACCGTCAGGTCTTCGATCAATAGATCATCCTGAGGAACAAAACCTATCACTCCTTCTATCTTTTCTTTGCTTTGGTGAATGTCAATCCCATTTATTCTTACACTTCCTTCACTAGGGGAGTCATTTCCATTTAGAACGTTTAGTAGGGTAGATTTCCCGGCTCCGCTACCACCCATGATAGCGATTAGTTTACCGGTATGTTCAACGATGTTTATATTCCTAAGGCCTATATTACCATTGGGGAATTTATAGCTTATATCACTTGCAATAAGGGATATATGCTCTTCAGCATCAACATCACGAAATTCACTGGCAACATCGCTGTAATAAAGTGGTTCAAGGGCAGAGCCCCGTACAGAACTTCCTGAAGAAAAAACTTTAATTCTGTTGTGCCTTAGTGGGTTTCCATTGAGAATTATTCCTTCTTCACCTATATATTTAATAAAGTAAGTATCCAGTTCTTTTGTATGAAGAATAAAGATTATTCCTTTTAGGTTTTCCCTCGTTATATATTTCGAAGTCTCATTTCGTTCATATTTACCATTATCAACGATAAGAATATTTGAAGAAATCATTTTACTTCTATCCTGATATAGCACAAATGATTTCAGATGGTCGGTTATTTCTTTAGGTATGTTTATGCTACGGGCAATAAGATAAACCAGCTCATTCTCTCTTTTGGATATTCTACCATCAGCAATAATTAATTCCAGTAAATCAAGAATTACAACCACTTTCTGCTGTTTTGTTAGCTCCTTGTTAATCTGGTCAGTGATCCTTTTTATTTCTTGTTTCTCATCAAATACGATAGTTGATTGGGAAACGATAACATCAAATAGCGCAAGATATCTTTTGGCTTCCCCAGAATTTAAACTCTCAAGCAAAAACTTTTCTATAGAGGCCCTTTCATCAGAAGTAACCTGATCCTCTTTGGCTACAATAGCCAATAACTGGATAATAGCTTTTAATAATTTTTCGCTCATTTAAATTATTTGAGATATGCCAAGAAAAATCCTAATTTAAACAAAATAAAAAAAGCATTGAAAAAATATTTCAATGCTTCTATTAGGTTTGGTTGGCGACTGTGTTGCCGTTTATCTTACAATGTCATCACGGATGCGTTTGACTTCTGTAGTAATATCATCCAGAACATTAGGATCAAGCGTATAATCGCCTGCATTATTTTCGATTTTTGTTTGTATTTCCTGCAAATCTTCATAGAGAATTCTAAGAACACTTAGCTCAGTGACCATATCAGCTATTACGTCATCTTGCGATAAATCTTTTAGCATTCCGATTACATCTATAAGCGGTAATTTTTGATCTAATATGATTTTCACCAAAGGTTCTAATATTAAAGTCCTGTTTTCTGAAGATAGATCAGCTGGATATGAATCCACCAGCTGCGTGGAAATGTATAAACCTTCGATATAACTCCCGCATAAAACCAGTCCGGCCATGGTTAATCTGTCACCTGATTCGAGCCTTTGCTCCGCTATTTTGACGGCCTGATTAATCAATACTGACAGAGAGTCTCTATTGCCTAAGTTTTTTTCGAAACGCTTCATCATGGAAATATCGAAAGCGGATGATATACCAATGGTCTCTGCCAGCTTTTGACATGCTTCCATATATTTCAATGCATCCTGAACTTGCTCATAAGAAGATAAATAACCGGCATCTGTTGCATAAACACCGAGGTTTAATGCGGCTTTGTCATTGGTGTTTTGATATTCTTCGATATTATCTAATGGATTCAATAGATCTGAGTTAAAATCAGAACCTACTGCCTCTAATAAAAATGGTACTTCTGATGGCGGTGGTAATTCATGGATAACTTTATCAATATCCTGAACTATTTGTAGTTCAGCTTCTGTAAATTCAGGTGCTTCTGATGCAGTCCTTTCTTTTTCTTCTCCTCCACCTCCTCCACAAGAAAATACAAATAGCGATAAAACTGTTAAATAAACAGTCGGTAAATTATATTTCATATCAGTTTTCATCTTGATTTATGGTTGGTTCTATTTGAATCCGTTACCCAAGTTTAACATAATTTTACTTTTGAGGAAAATTTTATCTCAACAATTTATGCAGTTTGTGCAGTTTGTTCAACTAATATCAAAACAATGAGTGGAATATCAGAAAAGCATCTAATTGTAGGCAAGAAATACTGTATCGTCAATTATGGAGAAACAAGACATTTTATGGTGTTGGATAAACTCTTTGGTGATTACTTAATTCAAGATGTACTTACTATGGAGAAGCACTATTTTCATGAGTTCATTCAGTATGGAAAAGGAAATGACTTTCATATTTCAGAATAAGGATAGCTTCAGTCTTATAACATAATATACTTCTATATAAAAACTATAAAGCCTTTTATTATTTTATTTTAAATAATAAACACAAGATTTAATTTTTATTATAGCCATTTTCTCCAAATAGTTATTGAAGTTTTTTCAAAAACTATTTATGAAACTACATGCATATTGATAATTCTACATTTAATTGGCAATTAATAAGTAAAAAATTAAATAATTATGTCAAAATATAAAATAATAGTAAAAAAAATAGTCATAAAATTTAATAATATTAATTTTGACGCTAGTAAAGGTTGTTTTTTATACCACAATTCTTTTTTCTGAAAAAAATGATTATGAAACCTACAATTAATGAAGAAACCAGTTTAGCACCTGAAGTATTAGATACTTCCATAAGTGCTGTTGATTCTGGAGCATTAACTGAAACAGCTAATGCTTCGGTTCTAGAAGTTGCAGAATTAAATGCAATGATTGGAGATGCGGTATTCACTGCCAATAATGTTTGGATGATGTTGGCAACTGCCTTAGTATTCATCATGCATTTAGGATTTGCCGGAGTTGAAGCAGGATTTGGACAGTCTAAAAATACTGTTAATATTCTCTTCAAGAATACACTGACACCAGTATTGGGTATTATCACCTATTATATTATTGGTTTTAACTTGATGTATCCCGGATTCGAAACACCGGGGTGGTTCGGATTTGGAGGCTTTTTCTTGAGTTTACCCGAAAATGGTAACTCCGTTGAATATGCAGGCGGAGGATATACCTACTGGACAGATTTTCTTTTCCAGGCAATGTTCGCTGCCACTGCTGCTACTATTGTGTCCGGTGCAGTGGCTGAAAGAATAAAGATTAATGCGTATCTGTTATTTACCTTACTATTCGTTGGAATTGTATATCCAATCATTGGAAGCTGGAAATGGGGCGGAGGTGCATTGGACGCTATGGGATTCTATGATTTTGCCGGCTCAACCCTGGTACATTCAGTTGGTGGATGGGGGGCGCTTGCAGGTATCATTGTTCTTGGCCCTCGAATTGGTAAATATGCAAATGGAAAAATTAATGATAAGCCAGGCTCAAGTGTTCCGCTATCTGTAATAGGTGTATTTCTTTTATGGCTAGGTTGGTTTGGGTTTAATGGTGGGTCCGTTTTATCCGGAGATCCGGCCGCTACATCTTTTGTATTGGTTACTACTTCCCTTGCTGCCTGCACTGGTGCATTGGGGGGATTTCTGGGAGGGTACCTCGTGTTTAAAAGGCTCGACCTGGGAATGGTTCTCAATGGTATATTGGCAGGTTTAGTTGGTATCACCGCAGGTGCAGATGTAATTAGTCCATCAGAGTCATTATTGGTAGGACTAATAGCCGGGGTGCTAGTAGTTTTTTCAGCCGTAATTTTAGACCGATTAAAGTTAGATGATGTTGTTGGGGCGGTATCCGTACACTTGACCTGTGGTATATGGGGAACTTTAGCGGTAGGAATATTTGGAGCAGGCAAAGCCTTTTTACCTCAACTAATTGGCGTTCTAATATGTGGTGCCTTAGCGTTCAGTGCAGCTTTTTTAATATTTACTGCTTTGAAGCATACCATTGGTATCAGGGTGAGTGAAGCACATGAAACATCCGGACTGGATAGTCATGAACATGGTATAAGAGGGTATACAATAACATATGAATAAAAAAAGCCAGGCAATCAAGTCTGCCAACTTATTGCCATGGCTCTAAATCAAAAATCTGTAAACAAATTTTAATCTTACTACAAATTTATTATGAAATTAATTTACACAATTCTTTTTTTACTGTTATTCCTTTCAAAATCCTTTCTTTCCCAGGCACAAGATGAGGAAGCTGAATCTGAATTAATATTGTCTGGGTCTGTTGATGCATATTTTCGTCAAAACCTTAGTACCGAAAATGAACCGCAGGATGGTAATTCTTTATTGACTGTGCCAGCAACGTCTTTTGCCGATAAACCAGGCTTTGCCTTGGGTATGATTAACCTTATCGCAGAATATAGCAAGGGAAAGACAGGCATGGTAGCAGACCTGGTATTTGGTCAAAGAGGAGCTGACGCTGTATTCTTGTCGGGAGCAATCAATAATATAGTAAACCAATTGTATGTTTTCTGGGATGTTTCAGATAATGTCACATTAACACTTGGAAATTTCAATACATATTTGGGCTATGAAGTGATTTCACCGACAGGAAATTATAATTATTCCACATCCTATATGTTTACCAATGGGCCATTTAGTCATACCGGTATTAAAGCAGATATAGCACTTTCTGATAATTTCAGCTTGATGTTGTCCTTGATGAACCCGACTGACCAAACAGATTTTAATTTTGGTGATTCTTATGTCGGTGGCCTGCAACTTGGCTATGAAAATGATGCAGGAGGATTGTGGCTAAACGTCAGACTTGGTGATGAAGATGGCTCAATTGATCCAGATAAAGATCCTAGTGGCACATCCTCCGGAGGTGTTTTATTTCAAACGGATATTACTACTGGCTGGAACCTGTCAGATAGTTTTTATTTTGGATTCAATGGCACAATTCTATCTCAAGATCCTGGCGTTACCATTATTAATGGATCAGAAGAAGATATTAATGGGGATAACACCGGGTTTGCGGGCTCTGCTATATATCTGCAGAATGCTTTCAGTGACAGGTTTGGGCTGGGGCTTAGGTATGAGTATTTTACTATAATTAATGGAGATGATGCAGTTGATAACCCAAATTTCAATGCTTTTACACTATCCGGTAATTATAAGGTTCAAAACCTAACCATCATTCCGGAATTTCGTGTGGATCTGTCAAACGAAGATGTTTTTGCAGACAGTGATTTTAATCCTGTAGGATCTTTATCTTCTTTTTTAATAGCCGCAGTTTACGAATTTTAATTCTGATTTTAGGGTAAATAATATTTGAGATTTTATTAAAATTTCTCAACTTAACAGTAAGGTTCATCGATAATTATAATGGACCTTGCTGTTAATTTACCCAAAATGATCAATTTTATAATACCTCAATTATTACTTATTCTGGTTCTACTTGGTAACGTTTTGAAGGCTCAATGTTCATTTAAAATTGATACTACACTACAGTTTCAATCACATGAGACTCCTGCCCCGTCCGGCATGCTTAGACATATAGCCAGAGAATTACAACCAGTGAGAAAATATGAAAATAAGGTTGGTGATCGATATATTTTAAATTCATCTATGAAAGTGTATGAGCAGGGCTTGCTAACACCAAAACCATTTGCTAGGATCCGATATGAGATGCATCTGCAGGAAAATAATGGCATGATTATTTTCTCGATAAGGAATTTCACTTTCAAGGAGATAAGAAGAGATCGATATGGACGCCACACTGAAAAAGGTGGTAAGCCAATTCCGTTATTTCAAAAAATTGATGAAATAAATGATAAAAGGTTAGATATTATTTGTGAAGAAATCTTACTTATGATAGAAGAAAGTGCTGATTTCCTGCAAAAATATGACTCAAAAATCAGCTATCTGGACAGCTCGGCAACAAGATAATTATTCTATTTCCCCGCTGCCTGAAAGTAATATTGCTATATTTCTCGTTGAAGGTATACCAGCCAGAACTATTGTTATGATCGACATGATTGGTACTGAAATGACCATGCCAAGAACACCCCAGAGGGTCCCCCAGAAAGATAAAGCAAGTATCACAACCAGTGGGCTTAGATTCAGACTTTTACCCATAACCCGGGGTTCAATATAGTTTCCAACCAGCAGTTGCACTGCTTCCACACTTACCAAAACGTAAACAAAAGGCCAAATAGAAGCATATTGAAATACCGCAAAAAAGGCTGGAAGTAACGTAGCTATTAAAGATCCTATATAAGGTATGAAATTAAATAAGAAGATGATAAATGCCCATAAAAAAGGGAAATCAATCTCCAAAAAGAATAAAACTATATAACTTAAAAAACCCGTCAATAGGCTAATAAGCGTTTTGATAGATAGGTACCTATGAATTGAATGATTAATCCTGTTCAGCATTCGGGTTACCTCTTCATATCGCCTTTGAGTGGGGAAAACAGCTTTAAGCTTGTAGTAAAAAATACTTTCTTCAATAAGCAGGAAGATGAGATAAATTACGATCAAAACAAAGTTGCCCAGCAAAGAAGTTAATGAACTTACCAGACCTGATATATAAGATTCCAGGTTAAGGGTTTGTATGGCCTCACTTATTTTTTCGGAAAGATCAGAAAGACCAGACAGTTCTTCAATGGAGTTATAAAAAAATTGTAGATTCTTCTCATACTCTGGCATCTTTCGTATGATCAACTCAACATTGTAAGAGAGAAACTCTTCTACTAAGCCAAACATGGAAAGAATGAATATAAAAGATAGGGTTCCTCTAAGCCACTTTGGAATAGGTTTCTTACCAATTTTTATCCTGCCGATCAATGCCCTTAGATCAATAATTAAAAACCAAATGACTAATGCAAGAATAATGGGCTGCAGTAAACCCCTGAAATAAATCAGGAAAACGATTACACAACTTATTATGATAAACCAATAAGCAACTCTTGACAACCCTGGCTTTGGATTTGCTATGTCTTCCATATGCTAAATTTAGCTGATATCGTAAAGACATACCGATCCCCAACCAATAAATGAGCCTATTTATTGTAGTTTACTTCAGAACAAAGACCCAATGCATTGAACCTTACCTCTAATTCTGTAGCAGAATCACAACTTACATCATAATAGAAAAACTTCTGATTTCTTTTATATAATTCATGCCTATTGGATTTACCCAATAAATCTGTGACTTTGTTTTGGTTGAGGCCTAGTATTTTATCTTGTTGGTCTAAAATATTCTCTATTTGTTGTTGCCTGTATCCTTCACAACCTTGCCTATCATTTTTCCATCTTTCTATATTAAATCCATTCAATTCGACATTTTCTTTGGTGCATCCCATAAAAATGAATAGCATTATCAAACCTTTAAATATCTTCATGCTTATAAAACTGGTTGTACTTTAAATATTATGATTATTAATACATGAGAAAGGCAATTGTTATAGGATTAGTTTTTTCGAGGATCATTTTTGTGATCAGCCTAATACTCGTTTATGCATATTTACCTATTAAAGTTGAACTGATAAGTCTTGATAATCTGAATATTTTGCGTATCGATAAGCAAGATTATTTCTTTTGGCTGTTGGGATTGTTTCTTGCTGTAAATCTGATTTTGTTTGTTTTCTCCAAATATATCCAATCGTCTCAAAGTAGTACATTAAGCACAGGGGAATTGCAATCAAGATTTTATTATTGGATATTGGGACTATCAGCGATCCTTAACATTTTTTTGGCTTTACTCAATGCTTTTACAGGAATAAATAACAATGCTTCGCATATTGATCCTCAGCGGTATTATTATCTGAACTATATTGGTCCTTTATTAATAGTTGGGTGGTTTTTATTAATCATCCCAATATTTTTTCAGAAGACTAAAACTATTTAAAAATCAATTATTTAATCATTGGCATCGAAATTAAAATATTAATATACGATATTCTTAATTTTATATAATTTATTGGTTATCAGGTAGTTTATTATTTTATTTGTTAAGGTAATGTTAACTAATCGCACTTGAATTAATGCAGAAATCAGCTGTTTACACAGAAGAAAGTATACGTTCTTTAGATTGGAGAGAGCACATCCGCTTAAGGCCTGGAATGTACATAGGTAAGCTGGGCGACGGATCTTCTTATGATGATGGGATCTATGTATTGGTGAAGGAAATCATAGACAATTCCATAGATGAATATATGATGGGGTATGGTAAGCAGATTAATATAAAAGTTACCGACCATACCGTTGAGATAAGGGATTATGGCAGGGGTATTCCTTTGGGAAAAGTTATTGATTGCGTATCCAAAATAAATACAGGAGGTAAGTACGATAGTGGTGCTTTTCAAAAATCTGTTGGTTTAAATGGCGTAGGTACAAAAGCTGTAAATGCCCTTTCCAGCCGGTTCAAAGTACAGTCATTCCGAGAAGGCAAAACAAAATTGGCAGAGTTTAAATATGGTGAAATTATACGAGACCAGGGTGAAACCGATACTGAAGAAAAGAATGGTACGATGATTAAATTCCAGCCTGATGAGTCCACTTTTAAACATTTTAGATTTATTCCGGAGTACCTGGAAAATCAGATCTGGAATTATGCTTTTCTCAATGCCGGTTTAATTTTGAATTTTAATGGCAAAAAGTTCCGATCTGAAAATGGACTGGCCGACCTGTTGGCACGAAAAGCCGATACAGAAAACATCCGCTATCCGATCATTCATCTAAAAGGTGAAGATATCGAATTAGCCATGACCCATTCCAATCAGTATGGTGAGGAATATTATTCTTTTGTAAATGGTCAGAATACTACGCAGGGAGGAACACACCTTTCGGCATTTAAGGAAGCCATTGTAAGAACCACCAGGGATTTTTATAATAAAAATTTCGAACCTGCTGATGTCCGGGCAAGCATTATAAGTGCCATCGCTGTCAGGGTGCAGGAACCGGTCTTTGAATCTCAAACAAAAACCAAATTGGGGTCTAACAACATCTCACCGGACGGGCCTACCATGAGAAGTTTTATTAATGACTTTGTAAAAGAACGTCTTGATAATTATTTACATCGACATCCTGCTGTTGCAGATGCTTTGCTTAAGCGGATACTACAATCTGAAAAGGAGCGAAAGGAAATTGCAGGCATTAAAAAGCTGGCTAATGAACGGGCTAAAAAGGCAAACCTTCACAATAAAAAACTAAGGGATTGTAAGGTTCATTTTTCTGATAAACGGGGTGATGATCAAATAAAAGACAATACCATGCTGTTTATTACGGAAGGTGACTCAGCCAGCGGATCCATTACCAAATCACGCGATGTGCAGACCCAGGCGGTTTTTAGCCTAAGAGGAAAGCCATTCAACTGTTTCGGGCTTAGCAAGAAGATTGTGTATGAAAATGAAGAATTCAACCTGCTTCAGCATGCTTTAAATATTGAGGACAGCCTCGATGACATCAGATACAGGAAAATTGTTGTTGCTACCGATGCAGATGTGGATGGTATGCATATCCGTTTATTGCTAATGACTTATTTTTTGCAGTTTTTTCCCGACCTGGTGAGGAATGGACATTTATTTATCCTTGAAACCCCGCTTTTTAGAGTCAGAAATAAAAAAGAAACGATTTATTGCTATGATCAAAGTGAAAAAGTGGCGGCAATAAATAAACTTGGTGGTAAACCGGAGATCACAAGATTCAAAGGGTTGGGAGAGATATCACCTGATGAGTTTGGTGAATTTATTGGAGAAAACATACGTTTGGAGCCTGTTATTTTGAATGAAGAAACTAAAATAAAGGACCTCCTGAAATTTTATATGGGCAAGAATACACCAGACAGACAAAGCTTTATCATTGAGAAACTAAAAATCGAAAAGGACCTAGAAACAGAGGTTTTAGAAAAGACTGAATAATTGCATGTTTTTTAGAAGGACAGGTACAATTTTTTCCAATGTATTTTTTGTTTTAATTTTTGTATTCACTGTTGGAAGTGTAATGAAAGCACAATATCTGGCTATCTGGAAGGTTGTAGGCACTGTTATGGAAGACAAAACAGCAGTACCTAATTTATTTCATGAAGTAGATATTGATGTTGAAGAAATAATTTTCATTTTGGTATCAGGGGATGTTTTTAAAAGAAAGTATTCCATAGAATTACAGGCAAATCATATTGATTTTATTATTAGTGATGATTCAAATCTACACCCACCCGAAATTGATTTTATTGATATTATCTATGTGGAAAACGAAGATTTGTTTGTGGAATATTTTGACAGTGATTACCATCATTATAAGGTTAAATTCAATAAAACACGGGAATAGATATGTCTGACTTTAATGAGGAACAGGAAGCTCGTGACGTCATTCACGTCTCGGGATTGTATGAGGACTGGTTTTTGGATTATGCTTCTTACGTTATCCTTGAAAGGGCTGTGCCATCCATTGAAGATGGATTAAAGCCTGTCCAAAGAAGGATCCTGCACGCCATGAAAGAAATGGATGATGGCAGGTTTAATAAAGTCGCCAACATCATCGGTAGCGTCATGCAGTATCATCCACATGGAGATGCCTCAATTTCTGAAGCTGTCGTGAACCTGGGACAAAAGGATCTGCTCATTGAAACACAAGGCAATTGGGGTGACGTAAGTACAGGCGACTCAGCCGCAGCTTCCAGATATATTGAAGCGCGATTGTCAAAATTTGCGCTGGAAGTACTATTTAATGCCCAGACCACCGAATGGCAACTGGCTTATGATGGCAGAAAGAAAGAGCCGGTAACACTACCGGCTAAGTTTCCGCTATTGCTTGCCCAGGGCGTGGAAGGTATTGCAGTGGGCCTCTCCACAAAAATTCTCCCACATAATTTCATCGAATTGGTAGATGCCTCAATTGCCTACCTAAAAAGAAAGGATTTTAATCTGTTCCCGGACTTTATAACAGGTGGTAAAATTGATGTTAAAGATTACAATCATGGGGAAAGAGGAGGGAAGGTCAGGGTGCGGGCTACCATCGAACCCCTGGATAATAAGACGTTAGTGATTACCAACATACCCTTTTCAACCACTACTATAAATCTTATCGACTCCATTGTGAAAGCCAACGATAAAGGTAAGATCAGGATCAAAAAAGTTGTGGATAACACGGCGAAAAATGTGGAAATCGTGGTTCATTTAGCACCGGGACAGTCACCAGATCTTACAACAGATGCGCTATTTGCCTTTACGGATTGTCAATCGTCAATATCCACCAATGCATGCGTGATTATTGATGATAAACCCAGGTTTTTATCAGTAAAGGATATTTTAAAATTAAATACAGACAAAACGGCTGACCTGCTAAAGCTGGAGCTTGAGATCAAAAAAAATGAATTACAGGAAAAAATACTGTTCTCATCGCTTGAAAAAATTTTTGTAGAAAACCGTATCTACCGGGACATCGAGGAATGTGAAACCTGGGAGGCAGTGATTAGTACCATTGATGATGGGCTGGAGCCATTTAAGCCGCAATTTTATCGGGAAATAATCGATGAGGATATCGTGCGGTTAACCGAAATACGCATCAAAAGAATCTCAAGGTATGACTCTTTCAAGGCTGATGAGGCCATTAAAAGGTTAGAAGCAGATCTCGAGGATACCAATTATCATTTGGCCCATCTGATAGATTATGCGATCAATTACTACAAAAATTTGAAAACAAAATATGGCAGGGGAAGAGAACGAAAGACAGAAATACAAAACTTTGACAGCATCAACGCAGTGGTGGTTGCCGCAAACAATCAGAAATTGTATGTGAATCGAAAAGAAGGGTTTCTTGGATATGGACTAAAAAAAGATGAGTTTGTTTCGGAATGTTCAGATATAGACGACATCATCGCTTTCCGTGCAGATGGCAAGTTTCAAGTAGTACGTGTCCAGGAGAAAGTATTTGTTGGTAAGGATATTATTTATGTTGGAGTATTTAAGAAAAATGATGAAAGGATGGTTTATAACCTGGCATACCTCGATGGCGCATCCGGCCGTACCATGGTAAAAAGGTTCCAGGTTATGTCCATAACCCGTGACAAGCCCTACGATTTAACCAAAGGCGATAAGAAATCCAAAATATTATATTTTACCGCCAATCCTAATGGTGAGGCGGAGATAGTAACTGTTTATCTTACACAAGGGGCTAAGGCCCGGAACAAAGTATTTGACTTTGATTTTACCACGCTGGACATAAAAGGACGCTTAGCAGGTGGAAATATCTTAACCAGGTATCCGGTTAGAAAGATCAAGTTAAAATCTGCCGGAACCTCAACATTGGGTGGACTTGACATCTGGTATGATGAGGTGCTTGGTAAATTAAATAATGAGGAACGGGGGAAATATCTAGGCAACTTTGATGAAGAAGATCGCATATTAGCTGTTAACAGTGATGGCACTTATGAATTGACCAATTTTGAATTTACCAATCGTTACGACCCTAAAAAGGTGCTGGAGATAGATAAATTCAATGCGGATGATGTGATCACTGTCATTCACTTTGATGGTGGCAATAAAAATTATTATCTCAAGCGATTCCATATAGAAACTTCCGGTTTAAATAAACCTTACCAATTTATCGTTGATCATAAAGGCTCACGGTTGCTCTTTGCTACCAAAGCACCTCATCCTAAAATAGAAGTAATCAATAGGAAAAATGAAAAATCAGAACATAACCTAAAAGAAATGATTGATGTGAAAGGCTGGCGTGCCATGGGTAACAAGTTCCCTGTTCAGGATATCAAAAAGGTTCTTTTAATAAAGAATCCTGATCAAGCTGACAGTTGTCACCTGGAACAACTAAAAAATGAGATCAGGGAGGCAGTTGATAAAGAAAACCACGCCGATGAAAATGGACAGGATAAAGATGACCAGTTGGGATTATTTAAGGAGTGAATCATATTTGTAGTGTTATTAGCAAAATATATTAATTAGCAGTCTGGGTTTCTAGGTTAATCATTCTCAATATTAAATGCATGAAGCTTTATTTATTTAGATACTTCAATTATATTTTCGTTACTAGCTAAGCTAAACCAATATTACAGTATTTGGATTAATATCGTGGATCGCGCATTCCTGCCGATGAAGTCTGGTTTCTTATTTGGTACGGGACGGTGAAAAATACGGGAGGTAAGAAAGAGGCACTAACCCAGTAATTTCAGCAGGGTGAAAAGTAATGCTGTTTGGGTAACTAAAAATCCCGCCACCCATTTTATGATGTTTTGATTGTCCTTTATTAAAGCACTTTTTATTTGCTCTATTTTTATATCCAGCCCCCGGATTTCTTTTTGCAATTCAGCCCTTGTTTGTTCTATTTTTTCTTCCAACATAGCCTTT
>CAYSCZ010000008.1:3738-21720 GCA_964429655.1 uncultured Roseivirgaceae bacterium | reverse complement strand
TTCTTTTTGCAATTCAGCCCTTGTTTGTTCTATTTTTTCTTCCAACATAGCCTTTGTTTGTCCCAGGTCTTTCCTGAAGGCAAATTCCATGTTTTTAAGATCTTGTTTATTGGCCAGTTCACTTGCCAAAATCTTACCGATGGAGGCGGCTATAGCATCTGCTTCTTTTACTGAAATGCCCGCTTCCTGAAGCTCTTTGGATATGCTGAGCGTGTCTATCATAATTCAATATACGAATTCATTCAAAATTAACGATACTTGCCAAGTTAAGATTCTTAAATAAATTCAGAATGTCGGGTTAGTGTTTTTAACTTTTTTTCGCACATTGGTCCACATGGAACTGGTTTCAGTATCTATTAAAAATAAACATAACAAAACAGGACTAATTAAGCCCAAATGTTTCAAAAGAAAAAATTATTTTGGATTATCGGTTCCTTTCATTCGGCAGTTACGCTGGTCAGCTAATGATTAACCGGTGGAAGCAGGTTATTTAAAGTATGCCGTGCTTCGGAGCCATGATATGAAACCCCGGCCTCAGGAACCGGGCCAGGATCGGGACTGGGATTACAGGGTAGCAGGCTTGGCCGGCGGGTGCTCCCTGAGGGCAGGTTGGTGCAATGTGAAGTGTGAGCCTAAATTTCTTTTGTATTATTTGGGGATTGATTCAAAATGTTCGAAGAATATTTACAACCTGGCTGACATTAAATTTTTCAAGTTTTTGCTTTCCTTTAGTAATTGTTAATTATTTTAATAGAATTAAACAGTAGGTGGGTAAGCTTTTACTATTTCCAGGAATAATGATTAATCTATCGAAGCATCCTTTGTTCTTGATCCGGGAGCGTTCAACTCGTCTTCAATTTGAAATTGTCAGACCCATTGAAGACCAGTCAAACCGGGGCTCGTCCGGGGAGTGTCAACGGAATGGACTTGAATATGGCATTAGAAATCGTTTAATTAACCAAAAAAACCAGTATAATGATCAAAGCTAAGATTTTTACAATACGGCTTATTTTGTGTGTTTATAACCTAAGGGCACAAGATTGGCAGTACTTGTTTAACGGAGAAAATTTAGATGGTTGGGAAAAAAAGGGCGGTTTGGCGAAATATAAGCTGGAAGAGGTTGTGATGATAGGCACCGCACAATTAGGGACACCAAACACTTTTTTATGTACTAAAAAACGGTATACCGATTGTATCTTTATAGCGGATGTGCTTCTTCCAAATGACCTTAATTCAGCCATTCATAAATTGGATATCGGGAGGTGGGCATTGCAGGTTGATTACCCTGAACAAGTGTCCGTGGACGCAGCTAAGCTTCATTTTGCAGATAACGGTTGGGAAATGTATGATACTATGTATGCGACGTTTAAGTTTCCTGATAATAAGGAAATATATTGGGACGGAAAGAGCAGAAATTGTTACAAGACCTATGGTGCCGGTAGAGGTACTATAATTTATAGCACAGAAGGAAGTGTTTTTGTCAACCGTGAATCCTACAATCTATATAACAGAAATGTTGAGTTAGTGAAAAAAAGTGGTAAAACTGACGCAAGTGGTACAACACTTGGTGGTGGTGATACATCCACTAAACACATCTCATATTTCTTTGAGGCCATCAGGGGCAAGGAAAAATTAAGTGCCCCGATCCAGGACGGGGTCATCAGCAATCATATGGCATTATTAGCCAATATATCTTACAGAACAGGGAAACCATTCAATGAGAATGTCCAAAACAGCGAAGCTTATGATCGTGAAGCTATGGCTTTATGGGGCAGGGAATATGAGCCCGGATGGGAGATGGCTGCGTAACGTATAAAAATTTCCGCGTACAATACATTTATATTTAGTGTTATAAGTATAGTTTATTAACTACTCTAATGATCTTTGATGAGACATGAACCGATACATTTAAGTCTTGAACCCTATGATGGGGAATGGAATAAATTGAAAGCCGGCCACTTACTTAGGAGGGTTCTTTTTGGTCCCACGATTAAAGAAATAAATTATTCAATAGATTTAGGGCTATCTAAAACGCTGAATAAATTGGTCTATGAAGTTCCTCCAAAAATTTCACCTCCTATTAACTACTACTTTGAAAATGATCCAAAAACTCCAATAGGTAAGCCCTGGATAAACAAAAAATATGGTAGTGATTTTGTCAGAAGAAACTGTCTGAAGGTATGGATGATTGATAATTTTTTGAACCAGAAATTTAGTATCCAGCAGAAGATCACACTTTTTTGGATGAATCATTTTGCTGTTCAGGCATCCATAGTTAATGACGCCAGGGGTATTTACGAATTGATTGATTTATACCAAAGAGCCGGTCTTGGAAATATCAAATCCCTGTTAAGACAGGTAACAGTTAGTCAAGCTATGTTAATTTACCTGAATGGAGATACTAATGTAGCCGAAGCTCCTAATGAAAATTATGCACGAGAGTTGTTTGAACTTTATACTATAGGAAAGGGGCCGTTAAAAGGTAAAGAAGATTACACAAATTTCACTGAACTGGATATTCAAGAAGCCGCAAAAGTGCTCTCTGGTTACATAACTAAAAAAAACCCAAAAAAAACTGTAAAATATATTTCAAAAAATCATTTTAAAGGGAAAAAGTCTTTTTCCTATATCTATGATAATGCAGTAATTGAAAATAATGAAGAAAAGGAATATGAACTTCTCATCGACATGATTTTCAATAAAGAAGAAACTGCTAAACATATATGTCGAAAAATATACCGATGGTTCGTTTATTATAAGATTGATGATGATGTAGAGAGATATATTATCACCAAACTTTCAAAGATTCTTATAACCAATAGTTATGAAATCAAACCTGTTTTAAAAACACTTTTAAGTAGTGAGCATTTTTTTGATTCCCAATTTATGGGTGCTCAGATAAAGTCACCTGTTGACTTCACCATAGGATTTTTAAGACAGTTGCAGGTAGAATTTCCGGTTATCATGAGTGATAAATCTTCTTATGAATTAAAAATTGAGATCTACAGAAGCTTGTTTAGACAAAACCAGGATATACTTGATCTTCCTGATGTGGCAGGCTGGAGGGCATATTATCAGGAACCAATTTATTACAGATATTGGATATCTCCTTCTACCTTATCAGAGCGCGATCGATTTATTAAGAGGTTAATGAGGAAAAATGGGATAATAAAAAAAAGTGTATTTATGAGGATTGACCCTTTGAATGTTCTTGAAGAAATAGAGAATGCTGATGATCCAAAAAAAGTGGTTACAACATTTATTGAATTATTAATTGCGTTTCCGCTCTCTTCTATCCAGATAGATGATATTGAAAAAAAATTCGTCGGACTATCGTCATCCAAATGGAATAGTACGTACAAGAAATATCTTGAAAACCCATATGATGTTGATAACAAAAACTACATAAAGTCTCGATTAAATGTATTAATCCAAAATATTATCAGGCTTCCACATTTTCAATTATGTTAGAAATTAAATTGTATTGAAAAGAAGAAATTTTTTAAAACATACAGCTTTTAGTATACCACTGTCTTTAAACGGTCTGGGACTATCTGCAAGCAATATAGAAGATTGGTTAACTTTTTATGAGTTTTCTAAAGATCAGGGAGATATTCTGGTATTGATTCAATTAAATGGCGGAAACGATGGATTAAATACCTTCATTCCAATTGATCAATATGACCAACTCTTTAAAAAACGAAAAAATATATTGATCCCTGAAAAAAAGTTACTAACTGTTGATGGTATAGACAAACTAAAGTTTAATCCTAGTTTGTTAGAAATGAAAAAGCTATTCGAGGATGGGAGGATGCAAATAATTCAAAATGTCGGATATCCTAATCCGGATAAATCACATTTCAGATCAAGGGATATATGGACCAGTGCCTCACCAACGAATGAAACAGATAGCACGGGTTGGCTTGGGAAGTATTTAATAGAAGAACATGAATTTTTTCCAAGTCAATATCCAAATGAAAAATATCCTTATCCACTTGCTATTGCCATTGATTCAAAACTTTCCAGTACCTGCCAGAGCTATAAATCTAATTTTAGTTATGCTGTTCACAATCCCAGGGCTCTCAGGACATTTGATTTACCATCAGAAGAATCGTTGAATGTACCAAAAAATAGTGCTCATGGAAGGGAGCTAGCGTTTGTTGTAGAGTCTATAAAGAAAGCAAATAACTATGGAGGCATAGTGAAAAAAGCTTTTTCTAAGGGAAATAATTTATCTGAAAAATACAATCAGTCCAATCTTGCAAGGCAATTAAAAACAGTTGCTAGGTTAATATCTGGAGGGTTACAAACAAAAATTTATATTGTTAAACAGGGTGGATTTGACACACATTCATCTCAGGTTGATAAAAAGGATCCATCCATGGGTGAGCATGCATTATTGCTGAAGGAATTATCCCAGAGCATTGGCACTTTTATGGAAGATCTTACTTTGTTGGGCCATGATCATAAAGTGCTGGCTATGACATTTTCAGAATTTGGAAGAAAAATAGCGTCCAATGCCAGTTATGGTACGGACCACGGTGAAGCAGCACCAATGATGCTTTTTGGAACCAATGTTAAGCCTATCGTTATTGGAGATAATCCAGCTATTGCTGGCACGGACAAATCTTTGAATGTAAAAATGGAAATAGATTTTAGATCAGTATATGCTTCAGTTTTAGTTGATCTATTTGGTGCAAAAAAAAACACTATCCGTCAATTATTAAAGTTCAACTTTAGTAATCTAAATCTATTCAAAGGATAAATTTATCCGTTTTAATATATTAATTAAAAAGATAATTATAAGTGTATTTTTGCGCCTTGCTCTAAAAAAAAGACGACAAGCGAAACAAATATTATTTGAATGAGAAAGTTGATTTTGGATTCTTTTATGTCTTTGATCGAGGGTGGGCATAAAATTCTTCTTAATTCAGAGTTTATGCTTGCTTCAATACTGGCTAATAATAATAGGTTCTTTATTTACATGAGGGGTAAAAGATTGATAATAGATATATCAGATGAAGTTATACTGACTATAATTTTAAGTTCCATTATTATCGGGTTTGTAGTCGAGAAGTGGAAGCGGTATATAGGATACCTTTGGGTTCTATATTCAGCGCTAAGTGGTTTGATAATATATATCACAGTGTATTATTTCGATTATAGAATGATGTTTTTCTACAAATTTGATAACTTAATGTTGTATGGTTTTTCTTTTAAATATCTTCAGGGAGGAATTTTATTGTTTTTATCAAATCTTCTTTTACATTTTATAATAATCTGGAGGCTCCCCAAAAGAAAGCCTTTTTAGATTATTGACATCATATTATTATATACTTTTTAGTTGGTAGTTATGCATCGGTTCTTGATATACTGGTCAGAAAGTTTATATGTTTTTGTATAGTCGATGCCAAACCTGCTTGTTGTTAGTTGACAATTAAAACTCATCTTATCACCATCATTGATAAGATTGAAATCTTCATTTATCAATGGGGATGGATTGCAATTAATTGGATTGGAAAAGTCTTTCAATCGGTTATTGACAATTCTATTCAGTTCAGATTGTATCTCACCTGGAAGGTTTTCTGATTTTATTTTCCGGCTTAGTTTATCAATAGATATGTATTCCAGATCTCTGCCAATGACTTTGCCATTACGTATGATGGAATCTGAGTCCAGTATAAATTCATTTCTGAAGAATGTGTGGACATTAGCGACTTTGACGAAACCTGTTTGATTATTAAAATCTAATTCACTGTAATTATCCTTTAATTTATTCTCTGATGTTAAAAATGAATCAATAGGCCACTCCCGCTTATCATACCAAATTTCATGTTTCTGATATTCATAACCTTCAATAATATCACCTTTTTCACTCTTTTCTGTCATACATCTTGCATACATTATAACCGATGTAGCCAGGTAATGAAACCCGTTTCTTTCTCTGAAAAAGGGAAGTTTGTAGGTTTCATCGAGTTCCCATCGGCCTTGATATTTATAACATGGATAGTTACAATCATTAGGCAAGTCATCCAACTTAATGTAAGGATCTATAAAAGAGGATTCGAAGGACCACCTCAGCGTATGATCTCGGCTCAGGGCTATATTTGAATCGTTTGATTGGTCATCAATATTCTGCATTACCTTAAAGGAATACAGAATAATTATGATGATTAAGAGCATGACTGAAGTTATAAGCCATATGGGACTGGCTTTCCAATTAATTGGCTTTTCTACCTGCTTCAGTTTTTTCTCAAGTCTCTCAATTTGAAGTATTCTATCCACATTTTGGGTAGCTCTTTGGTATTCACCTTCTGTGGCTGTTTGGTTGATAAGTCTTGAAAATTGAGCATCAGAATATCCTAGTTCACGTGCTATTTTAGAGTTATTGGCTCGATCGAAACGTTTTTGATCTGAATCAAACTTCCCGAAGAGCTTTTCCAGCTTAGACACAAACTCCCTATATGGTCCACTTACATCCATCGCTATAAGACAACAAAAATATTATACTACAATATAACATTTTTAAAATTCTTTGAAAGTTGATAAAATTCAATAAAAATTCTTAAAAATAATGATTTTACAAAATTTAAAGATAGAATTGATAAATTTATAATAAACATATAGTTTGACAACTGAAATTACGAAATATATAATTGCATTCACATAAAATAAAAGATTACATGATGAATAAAGGGTTACAATCGGTCTTTTTCTTAATAATAATTACCACAAGTATTGTCAGTGAATTAAAGGCACAACAGGTTGTTAAAGGGACGATAAAAGATAATAACGGAGAGCCTTTAATAGGGGCAACCATTTTGGAGGTTGGCACAACGAATGGTGTAATCTCAGATATTAATGGAAACTACAGCATTAGTGTTGAAGAGAATGCACAGTTAAGCGTAACCTTTGTGGGTTTTATCAGTCAGGTGATAGATGTTGGCAACCGATCAATTATTGATGTCACTCTGGAAATAGATGCCGAGGAGCTAGCGGAGGTTGTTGTAACAGCACTTGGGTTTAAAGCCAATAAGGATAATGTTGGATATGCCAATTCTCAGTTGAAAACTGATGACATTGTAAAAGCAGCTGAACCTAATTTACTCAACGCAATATCAGGAAAAGCAACCGGCGTAACCATCTCCAGAAACTCAGGCGACCCCGGAGCTGGATCATATATCCAGATAAGGGGAGTTTCAACGTTAACCGGCGGTAGTCAACCCCTGATTATTGTCGATGGGGTACCCATCAGCAACGATAATTTCGGTACTGGACAAATAGCCCAGCAATCTAGATTAAATGACATCAATCCTAATGATATTGAAAACATCAGTGTTTTAAAAGGGGCTTCCGCTGCCGCACTTTGGGGTACATCTGCTATGAATGGTGCCATCGTGATCACCACGAAAAGTGGAAAATATAATCAGAAGCTTCAGGTTTCGGTTAAGTCCACTTATTCAATTGATAGAGTAAGTCGAAAATACCCCTTACAGGATAAATTTGGCCAAGGAAATAATGGTGTCTATGATCCGGTGCAACGGGATTCTTGGGGTGATAAAATAGCAGACCGGTCTGGAGGTCAAGATGAGTTTGATACATCCGGAGAGTTTTTTGTTGATCAGAACGGCGATGTTTATTATCCGGTCATCAGTAAAAATTCCCGGGAAACTTTCTTAGATGAAAATTTTGATCAGGTATTCCAAAACGGCCATTTCTGGGAAAATAACGTGAGCCTAACCGCTGGGAATGAGACTGGTAATGTTTTCTTTAGTATTAGTAACCTTGATCAGCAGGGGATCATTAAAGACAATTCTGACTACAATCGGACCACAGCAAGATTTAATGGTGAGCAACTCTTAAATGATGATTTTGTATTAAATGTCAATATTAATTACACCAGAACAACTTCAAATAGAATTAGACGAGGGGCTCAATCATCAGGGCTATACCTTGGGTTGACCAGAACGCCCCCGGATTTCAATAACATAGGATATCGAGGCAGTTACTTCCCGGGGCCTGATGCATCTCCCGAAGAAAACCGTCACAGATCGTACAGAAATCATCTGGGCAGTGGCAATGCTGGCTACAACAATCCACTTTGGACTACCAGAGAACAAGAGGATTTAGCTATTGTGGATAGGTTCATTAACAATTTTAAACTGACCTACTCTGTCACTGATTGGATAGATGTTATTGGTCGGGTTGGATTGGATTCATACAGCGAGCAAAAGGATCAGTTTTTTACTCCCGGCTCGGCAGCAGGTGGTTTCAGGACAGGATTGTTTGAAACATTGCTTCGTAAAAATTCTATCCTGAATACTGACCTAATTGTAAAAGGGAACAGATCAATTAGCAGCAACTTCGATTTGACTATGTTGGTAGGATTTAATTACAATCAAAGTAAAAGGTACACTACTCAAAATGAAATAATCAATTTTATCCAGTTTGCAGATGTGGAAACAGGCGCGAGGGATTTAAATAATGCGCTACCAGAGAATCGTACAGCTTCAGCTAATACTACTGAAAGCAGAAAGTCTGCAGTCTATGCTGAGGTTACTTTACAAGCCTATCAGAATTTGTTTATAACCGGTTCATTAAGGGGGGAGGTATCATCTACATTTGGAGATCAGGCTGATCCATCATTCTGGTTTCCATCCATTACCGGTGCCTGGCAATTCCACAAGATGGTTAATATAAATTTTTTATCATTTGCTAAGTTAAGGGCCTCTTACGGGGAAGTAGGTCAGGAGCCCGGACCTTATAACACTAATAACCGAATCGTTCAGCCTACCTATACCGATGCGCTTGGGGGTTCTATCAGCACCGGATTGTTTGGAAATGGAGGGTTCACAGAAAGTATTGTACTGGGTAATCCGTTTTTGGAACCAGAGAGAAAAACTGAAATCGAACTGGGTACTGATTTAAGGTTTTTAAATGACCGGTTGTCGTTAAGCTTTACTTATTATGATAACAGGACGGAGGGTGCTATATTTTTCAGACGACTGCCAAACACGACAGGTTATGATAGAATTGTTGACAATTTTGCTAACGTAGAGAATAAGGGAACAGAAATTGACTTAGGCTTAAAAGTACTGGACAGGAAAGACCTGACAGTCCAAACAAACCTTCTATACTCAAGAAATGAAAACCTTGTGGCAGATTTAAAAGGTGCTGAAGGACAGGATATTGGAGGTTTAAATGCCGTTTCAAATCGCGTGGTAGAGGGCCAGCCTTTTGGAGTTTTCTTTGGATCAAAAACCAAGAGGGACGAATCAGGAAAGATTGTTTTAGATGAAAATGGATTTCCTGAACAAGATGAAGAACCGGGTGTGATTGGTGACCCGAATCCGGACTGGAGAGGTTCATGGATCACAAATGTTCAATATAAAAACTTTGGATTTTCAATGCTTTTTGAGACTTTTCAGGGAGCAGACATTTATGCCGGGACAAAATCTGCATTGTATGATATTGGCACCTGGGGAGCATCAGCTGTTGAGACTACAACCAATCAAAATTTATTAGATTATAATGGAGATGTGATTTTTGCAGGCACAACTTTCAGGGGGGTTGTGCGTGACTTTGGTGACGGACCAGTGGCACTTACTGAGCCATGGTATCAGGCTGATGGTGGATTCTTTGGAAGTGGTAATGACGAATTATATGTGGAAGACGGTTCCTGGACAAGATTAAGACGCATCGAACTTTCTTATACGCTTAATAATCAATGGATTAAAAATAAGGGATTTGAATCAATTCAACTTTCTGCAACAGGAAGAAACCTGGTAATATGGACACCTTTCGAAGGTAATGATCCCGACACTAACCTAAACGGGGTCAGTAATGCACGGGGTATCGAATATTTCAATAATCCGGGTACCAAATCATATGTTTTTTCCATTCAACTCAATTTATAAAAGATGATGAAGATGAAAATAATAATCGCAAAACTTCTTACAATAATATTTATAACAGGCCTTATAGGGTGCCGTGACCTGGTTGATGGAGATGGTGATATCAATATTGATCCCAACAATCCTACTTCCACCGAATATCAAAGTGTTTTAACCACGGCAGGTGTAGGACAAATACTATTGCAAAATGGAATTAATTCCAGAATGGCTGGAATCTTTGCCGGTACACATACAGGCATTGACCGTCAATATGGGGGATTTAATTCATATACGGTTACCACTAGTGATTTTGATGGACTATGGGATGATGTTTTTATAAATGCATTTAGAAACGCCCGACTTTCCAAAAACCTGGCTGAGGAGCAGGGTATTACCGGTGTTACCATTGGTATAGCACAAGTACTTGAAGCTTTATCAACCGGTACAGCAGCTTCTTTATACGGTGATATCCCTTTTGATGACCTATCAAAAGTGGAAGTTTCGAATCCAATGTTTGAGGCACAATCAGTTGTATATGATAAAATTCAGCTTTTACTGGATGAAGCAATAGAAAACCTTAACACCGGTACAGGTAGGCCTGTGATTAATTCTGAGATATTTTTTGATGGGGATCCTACGGCATGGATGGAGGTTGCGTATACATTAAAGGCAAGATTCTATATGCATACACAGGAGTATGGCCTTGCTTACAGTGCCGCACAAAATGGGATATCCAGTGCTGATAATTCAATGGTTGCACCTTTTGGGACAGCTATAGAAGCTTCTAACCTTAATTGGCAACTATTTGAGCTGGAAACACAGGGAGATGATATAATCATCTCAGATTTTTTGATTTCGATGGTTTCCCGGGATTCAACCATCTATAGAGGAAATGTTAAGACTAATGAATCCGCCAGGTTTAATTACCTTTTTCAAAATTCTGTCAATGGGTTCCAGCTTAATACCTCAGATGAAGGCATTGCCGGTCAGACGGCACCAGCACCCATTGTGACTTTCCAGGAAAACTTACTGATCCTGGCAGAGACAGGCACACGGTCTCAAGGATTTTCGACGGGGCTAGACCATTTAAACAGTTTTCGCACTTTTATGAACGCTGGTGGTTATTTGACCAATCCAGATGTAGTTAACCTTCAATATGACGCTTATGAGGCTATCGATTTTGAAAATGGCGGAATCGAAAACCCAGACGGAATTTCTACTGAAAATGCATTGCTTAGGGAAGTTCTTGAGGAACGTTACATCACTCTACTTAGCCAAATTGAGGTTTTTTGTGATGTTAGAAGAACTTTAGAAGAACAAACAGTAAGGGTGCCAGTACCACCTAATTCAGGTTCATCTCTACCTGAAAGGTTCCTTTATGCTCAGTCAGAAATTGACAGAAATGAAAATATACCCAGTAACATACCATCATTATTCGATCCGACTGAGGTAAACCAATAATGGTTCTAAACAAAAGAACACATATAGCCATAAGTCTTTTCTATCTGCTGATAGTTGCAACCAATGCACAATCAGCAGATACTTTAAAGGTATTGTTTGTGGGAAACAGTTACACTTATTTTTGGAACCTTTCCCAAACTGTAGAAGAACTATCTAAAAACCAGGGTATTCCACTCATTGCCAGAAACTCTACAGCCGGGGGTGTTTCTCTCAAGGATCATTGGATAGGCAGGATGAAACTGGAGTCAAGAAAAGTAATTACTGAAAGTGACTGGGATGTAGTGGTTTTACAAAATCATAGCAGAAGCGCAATTGATTCGTTGGAAGACTTTATTGATTATGGAAACCGCTTTATTAAGCTTGTGAAATCAACTGGTGCAAAACCAGTGCTCTATGAAACCTGGGCGAGGGAGTACAATCCTTTGATGCAAGAAAAAGTTTCAAAAGCCTACAATGACCTTGCACAGATAAACGAAATTGAGATTGTGCCAGTTGGTTCCATATGGAAAATGGCAAGGGAATTAAGGTCTGGGCTACAATTGTTTGATCAGGATGGTAGCCATCCTTCACCCTTAGGCACATATTTGAATGCCTGCATTTTTTATTCATCCTTGAATAAACAAAAGTCATTGGGCCTCCCTGAAAGAGTGACTACAGTGGATAAAAATGGAGAAATACTGTATTTATCCATCCAGAGCATGAATGACGCTTCTTTTATTCAAGAGGTGGTTGATAGGTACCTGCAAACAAATTTTAAGTATGATTAAGAAGAGCAAATTACTTCAGATCATCTTGGGTCCTTTGGTTTTTGTAATAATGGAAATCGTTGGGAAGCCTTCATCAATGAATATGGATGCTTACCATTTACTTGCAGCAACAATATGGATATCAATATGGTGGGTTACAGAGGCTGTTCCAATAGCAGCCACAGCCTTAGTGCCGATAGTTGTCTTCCCACTGACCGGTGCCTTAGATATTTCCACAACTACCGCTTCCTTCGGCCATAAATACATTTTTCTTTATTTAGGAGGTTTCATTATAGCCATAGCTATCGAAAAGTGGGATTTACATAGAAGAATAGCATTGAATATCATAAGTATTATTGGATCAAATATTACAAAGATCATACTTGGGTTTATGGTGGGCACAGCCTTCTTATCCATGTGGATATCCAACACGGCAACATCCGTTATGATGCTGCCCATAGGAATAGCGATTGTAAAAGAGTTCGAAAAAGACATGAGTGTAGATATCGGGAAGTTATTTGGCAAGGCACTGATGCTGGCAATAGCTTACAGTGCTTCTATAGGAGGATTTGCCACATTGATCGGTACCCCGCCAAACCTTGTTCTTGCAGGGATTCTTGAAGAGATATACGGTGTAAAAATTAGCTTTATGCAATGGATCACCTTTGGGCTCCCGGTGTCTGCGGTCCTGGTTTTTATTTGTTGGAGATATCTCACAAAATCAGCTTTTAAATTTGATAAAGTTGAATTTCCTGGTGGTAGAGAGGAGATTTCCAGGATGCTTCACTCGCTTGGGAAAATTAGTTACGAAGAAAAAGTGGTGTTAATTGTGTTCATTTTCACAGCCGTTTTATGGATGTTCCGATCAATTATACAGAAGGCCCTTCCGGGAATTGATGACACCATAATAGCGGTATCATCCGCATTAATCCTATTTATCCTGCCTGTAAAAGATCGAAGTAAGCGGTTGATAACATGGGAAGATACGATAAAGGTACCCTGGGGCATAATTATTCTATTTGGTGGGGGATTAGCGATTGCAAAAGGATTCACGACTACCGGATTGGCAGAATGGATTGCCATACAATTAACCCAGCTGAACGGCCTTTATTTGATTTTCTTGATTTTGATATTGGTAGCGGTAGTAAACTTCCTTACAGAGATTACCTCTAATCTGGCTACCACGGCAATGTTATTGCCTGTTCTTGCTCCCATGGCAATGTCTTTTAATCTACATCCGTATATGATAATGGTGTCTGTTACTATAGCTGCCTCATGCGCATTTATGCTTCCTGTTGCCACACCACCCAATGCAGTAGTTTTTGGTTCAGGTTACCTGAGAATACCCGATATGATAAGGTCTGGAATTGTTATGAACATTATTTCCATCATATTCATAGCAATCGTGACTTACTTACTTCTTCCAATAATATGGGATTTCAATCCGACACAATTCCCTGAAGCTTTTATTAAGAAATAGCTATGTTTTTACAACAAAAAAATATATAAAATGAAGATCACGAAAAGAAATATTTTAAAACTATTTACAATAGTCTTTTGCTGTGCTTTACTGACCGCTTGTGATGAGGATGAGCGTATTGATAACGAAACCTTTTCTTCAGATGCGTTTCGCGTCCTTAAAGTAACATCAGATAATTCTACCATATCAAGTGGTGTTTTATTGCCTGCATTTGAATTATCAATTGATATAGTATTCAATAGGCCGGTGGACCAGGCCGCCATTGCCAGTGGACTTATAGTTTCAAATGGAGCCTCTTTTTCAACATCATATGATGCATCAGGTTCAATCCTGACGATTAATTTTGATCTACTGGACTATCAGGCCGGCTATGAAATATTACTTCCCGAAGGTGCCTACGGATCATCTGGTGAACAACTATCACAGGATTTCAACTTTGGTTTTATTACCAATGTGTTTGAAGCACCCAGGGTATCAATTTCCATTGAGTCATCAAGTTTGCTTGAGGGGGAATCAACAATCTTAAAGGCCAGCATTGATGCACCCTCCACAGAAGATGTTATTATTAATTTTTCTTTTGCCGGAACTGCGTTAATTGGCGAAGATTATATTACAGACGCACAGTCCATGTTAATTAGTTCTGGTGAGATCTCAGGGTCTGTTAATTTATCTGTAATTGACGATGAACTGGTGGAGGGTGCTGAATTTTTTGAAATATTTATCGTCAGCCTCATAAACGGTGTTGAAGAGGGGCAAAGATTATCAGTTGATATTTTAGATAATGATGTGGCTTTAGAATTGGCTCTTAAAGGTATCCTTGCACTGGAATGGACAACTTCAGGAACTAATGGGGGCAAAGGGTTGCACTTTAAAGTAGTTGAAGACATCACCGATTTAAGTAATTATGCCATAGGGATCGCCAATAATGGTGGAGGCACTGATAGTATAGAGTATAGATTTCCCGCAATCTCGGTTTCCGCCGGAGATGATATCTTACTTGCAAGGGAAGATGTAACCCTCACATCGTATTTTGGAGATTGTTCTTCGCAATTTGAGCACGTCATTCAATCTGATGCAATGAATCAGAATGGTAATGATGCCATAGAATTATATAGTGGTAATACTATAGTAGAAACCTATGGGGATGTTGATGTTGATGGGACTGGTCAGCCCTGGGAGTATACTGGCAGCTGGGCTTATAAACTTGGAGGAACTTGGGTTTACGGAGGCGTTGGTTGTGCAGCGGCTTCAACAATTACCCAAGATTCAGATTGTCAGTATCCTTTGTGTGCTACAGGTTTGCAATTGCAGGGTCTTATGTCATTCCAAACGGGATCGGATGCTGGTAATAGGGAAAGGGCTATTCACTTAAGAGCTAATAGGGATATTGCGGATATAAGTGTTTATGGTATTGGTATTTCTAATAATGGTGGGGGCTCTGATGGGAGGGAGATGAACCTACCTGCCATAAGCGTCCGGGAAGGAGATCATATCCTATTTATAAGAGATGAAGATATCGAAACTTTACCAGAATACCTTGGTTCTTGTTTTTCAAAATTTGACCATACGCCACAAGATCCCGGAATTAATTTTAATGGGGATGATGGTGTCGAGCTTTATTTAAATGCTGATGTAATTGAAGTATATGGAGATGTAGTTGATGATGGTACCGGATTATTCTGGGAATATACAGGCTCCTGGGCATTTAAGGAGAAAGGAGATATTTGGACGTATGCTGGCGCTGACTGTGCCGCAGGTGCTGAAACCAATGAGTCTTCCGGATGTTCCTACGCGTTTTGTGATGATTAGGTATTCGTAAACGTTCCGCTAGATTTTATACTCGTGGAGCATTTTATTATTAAAAAAACCGAATTAAAACCCGAAAGAATTTAATAATGGTGGGATGACATTTAATAAAAGGTTCTTACTGATAACCATTTTAATACTTATAGCAGCAGGCTTTCTGTCTTACCTTGTCCAAACATCAGGGGGAAGCGTGAAGGTTTATAGTATAAAAATTCCCACCCAGGATGGACAATGGGTTTTTGCTGACCTTTTCAAACCAAAATCAGCAACTAAGGAAAATCCGGCACCATTAATCATAGTAATACCCGGGTTTCAGCGTTCTAAAGAGGCACTATCTAATATCGCTATCGAGCTTTCCCGGCGCGGGATGGTGGCTGTTTCGATTGATCCTTATGCACAGGGTTTTTCAAGTTCCTCCATGCAAAGAAGGGCGGCAACTTACGAAGGATATGGCATGTTTCCACTGGTTGAATATTTTGCCAGTAATGATGTCCTGAATTATATAGATAAAAATCGCATAGGGGCTACAGGTCATTCGGCTGGTGGAAATGCAGTTATTCAGGGGGCTAGATACTTTGGCAAAAAAGCGCAAGAATCAGGAAAGCCAAGTAAGCTTCACTCAGTTTATTGTTCGGGTTATGTGCTATCGCTATCGAATAAGATCCTCAAACATGCCCGTTCTAACATTGGTGCTGCTTATGCATTTTATGATGAAGGTGCATATAGGAATGAATTAGGACATGCGGACATGAAAAAATCACCTGAAGCACTAAAACTCATCAATTCAGGTTTTAAGGACAGTTCAGATTTTATATCTGAAGTAAAGATTGGTCACTACTATGGAGCTGTGGATAATCGTAACCTGAGGATCATGTTTAATGAAAAGAATATTCACCCTTTTCAGCCTTACATGGTTGAAGCTGCAGTTAATCAACTGGAGTTTTTTGATCGGGTATTTGGAATGAATGGAGGAATGAGCAGTACCAATCAAATATGGTACTGGAAAGAGATATTGGGTATTATTTCAATTATAGTCAGTATGATCTCTATTATCCCAATGAGTAGATTATTATTAAACACACCTTATTTTCAAAATCTTGTCCATAACATACCACCGGCTCTTCCCAAACCGGGTAAAACGGGAAAGATAATTTTTTGGGGATTATTCGTTTTGGCAGCACTCATTGCATGTTTCTCATACATACCAATGGCAGAATTGTCCCAGGATATTTTTGTCAAAGCTTCCACCAGACAACAGACGTGGTTTTTCCCGCAAAGAATGAATAATGCAGTACTTATGTGGGCCATCTTTAACGGTGTCATCGGTTTTGTTATTTTTTATCTCACGTATAGGTTTTATGGAAAGAATCATGGAATCAGTAAGGAAATGTGGGGAACACAAATAAGTAAAAAGGAACTGTTGCAAACATCTATGTTAGCAGTGATCATCTTTTCATTTTACTACCTCACCCTTTCCATTATCTATTATTTCTTCCATGTAGATTATCGTTTTCTATTTATGGGCGTACGGGTATTCGGTCCGGACAGTGTGATATTATTGTTGATGTATGCGCCGATGTTTTTTATATTTTTCCTTTCAAACTCCCTCCGCGTGAATGCAGTTATGAGGTTTGAAGGAAAAACAGGGTGGAAAGACATCCTAACCATAGGTTTTGGTAATTCACTGGGACTTATATTTATTGTGTTTATACAGTATGTCACCTTTGCCATAACCGGCACGGTATACTGGACTGATGGATGGCTTTATGTCAACCTGCTTTTTGCTGTAGTACCCATGATGTTTGTGCTGCCAATTTTTAACCGGTATTTCTTTCTCATGACTGGAAGAATATATCTGGGTCCAATGGTCACATGTCTGATCTTTATTATGATTTTATTGACTAACACTGTAGTTTATATACCCCTTAGATAAAATTTAAATAAAAAAAATATTAAAAAAATCTTCCATACTTTAAAGTATTTGCTATGAAAACAATGTTACAATTAAGAATTTTTGTGCTCTCTCTTGCTTTAATTTTAATCACCTCTATCAGCAAGGGTCAGAACGCCCTTGAACTGCAAGGGATAATTGATTTTACCGTTCCCTCCGGAGGATCAGATGGAAAAGCACTTCATTTAATGGCCAATGAAGACATTGCCGACTTAAGTGTTTATGCGATTGGTGTTGCTAATAATGGTGGAGGAACTGATAGTATAGAGTATAGATTCCCTGTACAGTCCGTCAATGCCGGAGAGCATATTTTATTGGCTCGATCAACCTCAGCCATGTCTGACTACTTAGGATCATGTTTTTCTAAATTCGATCATGTAATCCCTGCAACAGATGTCATTTCGCAAAATGGAGATGATGCCATCGAATTATACATGGATACAACAGTGATTGAAATTTATGGAGATCCGAATGTTGATGGAACAGGGGAGGTTTGGGAGTATCTGGATTCATGGGCTTATAAAATAGATGATAACTGGACATATGGAGGGGTGAATTGCACTGACAATAGTGCAACTTCTGCTGAATCTGACTGTCCATATCCGCTATGTAATTTTAATCAGGAGGAAGAGTTGCCGGATGGTT
>CAYSCZ010000008.1:0-3638 GCA_964429655.1 uncultured Roseivirgaceae bacterium | reverse complement strand
AATTCGAGCATGTGATCCAGAGCGATGCGATGAACCAGAACGGTGATGATGCCATTGAGCTTTATAATGGTACTGCACTAATAGAGACTTATGGTGATTCAGATATTGACGGGACAGGACAGGAGTGGGACTATACGGATAGCTGGGCTTACAAGCTTGCTGATGTATGGATTTATGGTGGGGTTGGTTGTGCGGTTAATTCTACTTCAACTCAAAATTCAAACTGTATATACCCAATTTGTTCATCTCCTATATTCTTTAAAGGAGCTATGGAGATTGATACCGATGGTGGATTAAGAATCCGAGCGTATCATTTTGAGGCTTTGAGCGATATTTCAGATATAAGCGCTTTCAAAGTCGATATCTATAACAATGGAAATACTGAAATTTTCAGCACTGTTCAGTTACCCGAAGTATCTGCTTCTGAGGGAGAAGATATTTTGGTAGTCAGGGATGTCGATGCAGCTAATGTTAGTCCTTATTTTACCTCTTGCGCTGATAATTTCTCGATCTACGAAAGTACTGAGTTAACAAGTAATGGAGATGATGCCCTGGTTTTTCTTGAAAATGATATGCCAGTTGATACCCTTGGCGTGGTAGGAGTGGACGGAACCGGCGAACCTTGGGAGTACACCGACGCATTTGGATATAGAAGTATTCCTGGTGCCGAATTTGTATTCTCGGGAGCTGGATGTACCAACGCGGCCAGCACAAATGATAATGCATCTTGTTTTTATCCTTTTTGCGACGCTCTGGATGAAGAAATTGAAAGTATAGAGCGGTCTGTTTTATTTTTAGGTAACAGCTACACTTCCTCTTCAAGCTTTTTTGATATACCAGGAATTGTACAACAGCTGGCAGCATCTGCTGGTGATATTTTAATTCAGGATGAAAATACTAATGGAGGGTATGAATTAAAAGATCATATTGGTGATGATGTGTCAATAAGCAAATTAAAGCAAGGCGGCTGGGACTATGTGGTATTGCAAGAGCAAAGCTCGCTTCCGGTGAGGGATGTTGAGTCATTTTATACAAACGCAGCAGGATTAGATAGTATTCGAAAATTTTCAAACCCGGTAGGAGATGTAATGTTTTATATGACCTGGGGAAGAAGGGATGGTTTTCAGGGACTCACTTTTGAGGAGATGAATGACCAGTTGAGGGAAAGGTATCGAATTGCCCAATCCAATCAAAATGGACTGGTTTCTCCGGTAGGGGCCGTATGGAGGTTTGTAAGGGAAAATGACCCTGATCTGGGTCTTTATGACCCGGATGGTAGCCATCCGTCTAATATTGGCGCATATCTGAGCGCATGTACATTCTACACCAGTATTTTCGAAAAAGATCCTACAGAATTGAGTTTTGATTTTGATCTTTCTGCAAGTGATGCACAAACCATACGTGAGGCTGTAAAAGCTGTGGTCTTTGATTCTCTGGATTTTTGGAATGTATATAAACCACTTCGTGAAGAAAATATTTCCATTGATTTTGACAGCCTTCAAAATAATCAAACATTTACAGATACAACCCTGCTTGATTTAACCGTGACTGCTACAAGCACAAGCACCAGTATAGATGCGGTGACCTTTTTGATAAATGGAGATACCACAGCTGTGGATAACGCAGCTCCTTATGACCCTCAATTCTCCCTGGAATCAATTGGTGAATATACGATAACAGCTGTAGCTACTGATGCTAATGGAGGTCAAAACTATGCCGTTCGAAATATTCGCAGGTCTCAGCCTTCAAACGCAAATGCGCTCCAGTTACAGGGAATCATATCATTCCAGACGGGATTAGATTCATCTAACAGGGAGCGGGCCATTCATTTATTTGCCAATGAGGACATAAGTGATCTTAGTGTCTTTGGAATTGGAATTGCCAACAATGGTGGCGGTTCTGATGGTAGAGAGATGAATTTGCCCGCCATCAGTGTTTCAGCCGGAGATGACATTTTGTTTATTAGAGATGAAGATGTTACCACTATTGAAGAATATTTTGGGGCTTGTTTTGCTGAGTTTGAGCACACAGCCGAAGACCCCGGAATCAATTTTAATGGTGATGATGGTCTTGAGCTGTATCTCAACGATGATGTAATTGAAATATATGGAGATGTGATTGAAGATGGTACCGGCCTTCCCTGGGAATATACCGGTTCGTGGGCATTTAAAGTAGATAATGAATGGACATACGGAGGAGTAAATTGTACGGGCGGATCATTAAATACTCAGGGTTCCGCATGTCCTTATCCTTTGTGCAGTACCGAAAATCTTGCAACTGATGCAACGCTTGCTGACTTACAGGTGGACAATACAACCATTGATGGGTTTGCATCTGAAATTTTTAGTTACACAATTGAGTTGCCTGCTGGTACCATTACCATTCCTGAAGTTACAGCTACCTCAACTGATGTCAATGCTTCGATAGTTATAACAGCGGCAGATGAGTTACCGGGAACCACGACTGTATTAGTTGTTGCAGAAGATGGTGTTACTCAACAAACATATTCCGTTGAGTTCACGCTGGCCCCTTCCGGTGAAGCTTCACTTGCTGATTTGCAGGTTGATGGGGTAACAGTTGAAGGGTTTTCAAGTGGGACCTTTGATTATGTTATTAATCTTCCTCTTAATGCCACAGTAGTACCCACAGTTACAGCTACAGCTACAGATGACAATGCAACCATTGAAATTGTGGATGCCGCATCATTACCAGGTACTACAAGTGTACTGGTAACAGCTGAAGATGGGACTACACAATTAACATATACGGTTGAATTCATCCTAAGTGCCTCCGATGATGCTACCCTTTCAGACTTAAAAGTTGATGGGGAAACCATAGATGGTTTTGTAAGTGCTTTATTGAATTATGCTGTCGAGTTACCAGCAGATAGAACATCAGTCCCCGATGTAACTGCCACCACAACTGATGGAGGTGCCTCAGTAGATATTGAAGATGCCAACGCTTTGCCGGGTATAACAAATGTGACTGTTACAGCAGAAGATGGCGCTACACAGCTAACTTATACCATAGCATTTACATTAGAGGGGGGATCGGTTACAGGTATTGGTGATGAAAACTTGAAAGATTTTCAACTGGTTATTGAAAATGGCAGATTATATGCAAGGGGCGAATCGTTAAGAAAAGTTCAACAAGTTATGATTTATTCATTGGCGGGAAAGTTAGTATATAGCCAACAACTGAATAATTCTATTAGTGCAGAGCTAATAGTCCCGCAAAAAAGTGTTTCAATTATAAGAATGCTGGATAAATCAGGTAAGGTTATTTACAATAAAAAGGTAATAAAAAGTAAATAGTAAAAATGTAGTGTGGTATAAACATTCACAACAACAGTTTTTAAGCCCACCGGAATAATCTGGTGGGTTTTTTTTATTTAGAGGTTTTTTAGGTTCTAGAACCCGATGAAGTTGGAAACTGGCATTTTTAAGCCCCAAGATAATTGCCTTCGAACTGTAATCAGCCATAAGAAACTTGCAGTACCGTTTTCGTCAGGTTTTGATCGTTTGGAATTGAAAGTTAATACACTATAAATTATAGATTCAGTTTATTATTCAATTGCTTCCTTAGCATTTAACCCAGAATTGTCATTAGACTTTCTATTACATGGTTAAATCACTTCA
>CAYSCZ010000007.1:29630-86537 GCA_964429655.1 uncultured Roseivirgaceae bacterium | reverse complement strand
TGAGCATACAGGAAATAACTTCATTGCTGTCATTCGTTACGTTTCCCATGAAGGATGTGTCATTAACCTGGTTCGTTAAACCAGCAGGAAATATAGCCGTTAATAATTTAATAGAAATCATTATTTTTATTTAGACTAATTATAAACAACTTAAATATGAAAAATAAGTAACTAAGCTGCAAGTTATTTAGAACAAATCTTAATAGTACTCAAAAATTTTTATCGCGGTTGAAATAGTAAAGTCTATTAGAATTATTTTAGGTACTCACATACTCGAGAGAATGCATATTTTTTGTGGTGGTGGAAAGGTAATATAAACCACTACAAAGCAGTCGATGGTCCTCAGCAAAGCAACGATGCCGAGAATATAACTCCCCCAAAACCGGCGCCAGCTTTAGGGGGATGAAATGTGTATATGTCAATAACACTATATATGCGTCCCAAAGGGCACATATCTTCCGTCCATTTGGGCGTGCTTAGTCGAAAATGCCAACCTCTTCCCTACCGACAGAATTTTTACAGGCCCTGTACATACCTTTTGTATTGTAAGGCATCACGATATTTCCGTGGCCGTCGATGCCGATGCAACCTCCCCTTCCACCCACTGCCGGGATATCTTCAATGATGACCGCATGGCTGGCCTCCTCCAGGCTGCGCCCTGCCAGTATGATGCGTGAGGAAATTTCGTGGGCTACCACCTGCCGGATGAAATATTCTCCGTGGCCCGTACAGGAAATGGCACAACTCTGGTTGTTGGCATAGGTACCGATCCCTATCAGGGGACTGTCTCCGATGCGGCCATATCTTTTGTTCACCATCCCTCCCGTACTCGTAGCAGCTGCCAGATTCCCGGATTTATCAAGCGCAACGGCCCCAACCGTACCATACTTTAAGTTTTCATCGCCGTCATGGTCAAGTCCTACCACGTCTTTGGCTTTTACCTTTTGCAGTTGCTGAATGCGCTCTTCACTTTGGAAGTATTCATCCTCTTTCATCGGAATATTTCTCTCATGGGCAAAGACAAGTGCCTCCTTTCCACTGATGAGGACGTGTCGCGAATACTTCATGACAGCCTCCGCCATAACAATGGGGTTTTTTACCCTACGAATGCCTGCCACTGCCCCAGCCTTTAACTTTTTACCTTCCATAATGGCAGCATCCATTTCAATATGCCCTTCATGGGTAAGCACAGAACCTCTGCCGGCATTAAAGAGCTCAGCGTTTTCCAACACCACCACGGATTCCCTTACAGCATCTACAGCGTTGCCCCCTTTTTCAAGAATCATAAATCCTACGGTATAGGCGCGGGTAAGCACCTGCTTATAAGCCTCAGCTTTCCATTTGGTCATTTTGGACTTTGCAATGGTGCCGGCTCCTCCGTGTATGGCAATCCCAAATGGGCCCTTCATACTTCTTTTTTCTTCCTTTTTCGTGGAATAGACAGGATTTTATAAAGCTCCGCAGCCTTGATGTTCATACTGTTAAACACCGGAATATCAGTGTACTCACTCAATTCTTTTATGTGTAGGGGTGAGCTGCTACAAACCCCTGAAATAGCATCCGGTATAAGATTAAATTTAGTCTTCAGTACCTGAAGGCCGCCAATAGCACCAAAAGAGTCGGCCGCGCAGAAGACAAGCTTGTGTATCCTGCTCCTTACATTCGGGTGTTGCAACAACATGGCGGTCTCTCGTTGGTTGATACCATCAGCAAATTCTACCACCCAATAGTTATCCTTATTGTTGGCATACTTAAGGTCCAGCTTGTCAAAAATATCTACTACCTCTCGCTCGGGTATCATATAAGTGGACGGATAACCCAAATACGAAAAATCAGAAAAGTACGTGGCTCCCGCATCGTTCATGCTGAGGATATCCTTCAGAGATGCCGTGCCTGTAACTTTAGAGGCACGTACTTCCTTCTCCTGCAAGGCCAGCGTAAATACGCACGCCGTTGCGGCAGCACTCTTTCCGGAATTCATCGCAGTGCCCACGACCAGGATCAGCTTCGCACGAGGTATCTTCTTTTCGGTAGACTTAGGCACGATGGTGTTATAATCCCTGGTGTTCACGATGTTACCTTCGGCATCACATACATAGCCCAAGGACCCAATTACAGTAGGAGAAATGGTCTTGCCACTTTTTGAGAGTACTGTCCCCACCACTCCTGATCTTGCCAGCAAGTCCACGGTGTCAAAATCGGCGGATTCCGGAATCAATCCCTCATAATAATCCGGTGCATAACGATTGCCAAAGACAAATACACCCTTCGTTCCCTGGTGGATGGTATGGATACGGCCGTGGCTGTTCTCCAGCGAACTGTGCTGGCCCAATGATAACACCTTGCCGTATAGCAGGTCTCCGATTTCAGGTGGCCGCTCTATGGGAATGTACCCTTTCAATATTTTTTTTTGGATGGTATAAGCCGCACTCGGCAGCCTGTAACCCCTATCCAGTCGTTTCATAAAAATGGTGGTTTATTCTTTTTCTCATGTCAAAATGAAGATGTCTTCCGTGAAACCGATGAGTGAAATTAAGAGGAATTCCACAATACCACACCGTTTTTAGAAAAAAATTTAAGCGACACGTTCTTCGCCCTTTTTCACCACCTGTCCTGCTATCCGCTTTACTCCGGCCACCCGGAATACCAAGGCACATACTGTCCCAAAAAGTTTGTCTACAATTTTGAAAAAAGGTTTCCTACGTAACAACTTCGTGGTTAGTAACAACAAAAATTATGAGGAAAAATCTTGAGGAGACTCTCATTAAATTTAGCAAAAAATAGGTTCAAAACATCATCAATTTGGAACTCGAGAAAGAGAACGGCTTTAATGATCCGTGAAAGGAAACTATTTCTTGCAAACAAAGAGGACGCTATCAATAAAGGTAAAGGATACCGTAAAGCTAGTAGATCAGGAATTGGCTCCAAGCCCTCATTATCCATTCCCCGGGATTGGTTAGGTGTTTTCAAACCTGTAGTCCTGGGTTTATTGGATAAGTAGGAAGAAGAAGTTAAAAACCTCTGCTTCGGGCTTTATGGTAAAGGTTTAAAGATATCATTAAAAATATTTATGGTAGCCCCAAAGCTGGCGTGAGCTTTGGAGATGATTCGAACAACAACAGGGACGATCCAACAACCAAACGAACAAAAGAAGACAGACACAAGAAGTACTTTACCACCTAAGGAGTCCGGAATTCGGTCAGCACCGAATAACTGAAATACCTTTCCAGCTCGACTCAACGAAACAAAAAACCTGTACAGTATCCTCGCATTCAGGTATTTTCGTTTGGTATTTCAGCTATTCGGCTTAGTGTTGTGATGTCGTGCATTATTCAAGGTCAAGTACTATTTGAATATTTTCTTTCACCAAATCAATCAGTTCATCAGATAAAACACCAAGTCTTTTTGTCAATCGTTTATTATCAATCGCACGAATTTGGTCAATCATGATATCACAGGCTTGATGTAAGTTGGATGTTTCTTTTTTCATATGAACTCTTAATATCTCAGAATCCTTTTTTACGTTTTTTGTAATTGGACAAACAATAGACGATGGGTGAGAAATCTTGTTTAGTAGGTTTGTCTGTATCACCAAAACTGGTCTTGCTTTGCCTGGTTCAGTTCCAATCTGAGGACTTAAATCCGCAATCCAGATTTCAAATTGTTTAATCGACATAATCAATCTCCTCGAAATCTTTTAGTACAGACATTGAATCTGCCTTAACTAATTCAGATTCTTTTTTTAGTTTTTTTTCTATAATTTGTTTTCGTTGAAGTTTATTATAAAAATCAATCGCTTCGTTTATGTATCGATTCCGTGGTTTCTTAATCCGACCAAGTATTTTTTCAGTTTCGCCGAAAATTGAATCATCTATTTTTAAGGATACTGTTTTCATGATTTTTAATTTTTATATCACAAAAATATATCTTTTTAGTATATTAATTAAGTATATTTAAAAAGTTCAATATTAAATGCGAAAATCCACAAAGATTATATCAAAGCAATAAGAATCAGAGGGTTCTCCGTTCCCAGAGATTCAGCAGGAGGCTTTACCGTGAATTTTTTGGCCGATAGAGAGGCTGTAACTGCTGATCACAACTTTGCTACTATGACCAATCCTTTTTTATTTAACCATACATTTGGAAGTTTAATGACAATTCCGGGGTTATTGTTTTACGTGCAGAGAGCCCCAGAAAATTGAAAACAATGGCCGCCAGTTGCAGGGCCTTTACATGGTCATCCTCCATGATATCCACACCTGTGACAGGGGCTGATGCTGTTTCTTTTTCCCGTGAGGCCAGCAACTTCTCACGCAATATAGGAAAGATTGTACGCTCTTCCCGCTGGTTATGGTCAACGATCTTCTCATCGAAAAAGCGAAAAAATCCACTGACACGCTCATGTGCTTCTTTAGTTTAGCCCTCCTTCTTTATATCGTTGAGTGCTTCCTAAAACTAGCACAACAGATTAAATCATGTTAATTAATAATTCTTTTTAAACCATGTGTTAGGTTTGTCGTTTTTTAGGGATTGACGTCCATGAAATTAGCTTATCTAAAAAGACCATTAAAATATATTTGGCTGTTCTTTCCTATTCAGGTGAACGGTATACTTTTTTTGCTTATGCTGGGCGTGTTGATCCTGATTATCAGAGATCTATACAGCGCGGATGATTCCTTCAATCAATACTATTTAGAGTTTTTTGCATGGTTGGGAGGGGTTTTTGTATTAGTGTTGTTGACACTTGGCTGGATTTACGCTTTTATATGTTATTTATATTTTCTGATAAAAAGATATAAAACCAAGATTAATTTAAATATTGGCCTGGAAGACGGTCAGAAAGGAGATGTAGGTAAAATACCCACTCGCTTAACCATCTCAAGATTATGGATGCCCATATTGGGGTTTGTAAAAGCTCGTATGGTTTTTAAAGAGGACTTTTTATCCGGGCCTGTTGTCATAAATCGGTATTCTAAGGGATGGAAAGACCTATTACCCAAAGAAGGTACAGCAAATATTTGGTTAACCGATCGAAAACAATACACTGTTAAAGGATTTTTAATCAGTTTTGAAGATTTTCTGGAGTTTTTTAGGTTTTCAATGTTTATAACATACAAGAAGAGCTTTTATCTGTCCCCGGTAAAAGCCAATCTTCCGCTGGAAGAAGTGCCTCCTTCAAAATCCTATGAAGAGGCCGAACGGATAAAAACCTCCAAACGTGTTGACGGTGATTTCTTTAACTATAAAGACTTTGAATCGGGCGATGATGTCCGAAGGATTGTTTGGAAAATATTTGCAAAAAACCATGAACTGGTGGTTCGAATACCTGAGATCATCAATCCTTTTGCTTCACATGTTTTGTTCTATGCCAGCTTTCATAATGGACTAAGACTAACCGGGGATGGGAATTACTCTAAAGGGATTTTAAACTATTACAAAGACATCGTCTATAACATCTGTCTGTCAATTGAAAAATCAGACAGAAAGATAATTTTTAGACTGGACCAACTTGTTTTAAATGGCATAGCTGTTGAAAAAGCCGATATGCTGGCCTATCAACTAAGTTGTGCAAGGTGGCAAACAGAAACCTCAATAAATGAACTTCAGATACAAAATGCAGAAGCTATTGTATGCGTTTCTTCATTAACACCGGCCGAAGAACTCGGTGAACTAATCAAAAAAGGCAAAATAAATGTCTTTATCGTTAAAATATCGAAATACCTGAATGATCAAAACTTGTTTAACTGGAGAAACCTTTTCCTGAGAAGCGATCAAAAAAACGAAATAAATAAGCTCAGTTGGTTATTTTCAAAAACCAGAAAGCAGATTCGAAAAAACGAAAAAAAAATTGATGAATTGGTAGCCGATAGAAATTTTCAGGGTCAAGTGATATGATATCAAAAAGTAATAAAGACGTATCATTGGGATTGCTATTGATGGTGCTTCCAACCATCTTTATCTCTTTTCCACTATTGGATTTTGTCAGTGAGCATTACACATTATTGTTTCTGGACAAAAATTTATTGATTGGTCTATTTAGCGGAGGACTGGTTACTGCATATTTATTACATAGCTCAAGGCTCAGGTTTCTTATCGTTTTTAGTCTTTTGCTCTTGGGTGTTTATTTGGTTTATCAATCCATAAGTGTCTTCCCTTTTACAGAGTTTGATGCTTATTACATAGCAAACAGGTTCCGGATAAATGCCGCTGTTTTTGTCGCAGGTTGGTTTATAGGGTTCGGTATAGCCCGGTGGCGTTATTTTCTTATCTTTTATGCAACGCTGATAATGGGGATCACCATCGCAACCCTCCCTTCACTTGAAGAATTGAATATAGGAAAGCTGATCTGGATTTTTGCCCCACCAATTCTTTATGCATTTTATATTTTGTTCATAAAAGAACTTCTTTATAACATCAGGTATCAGGCCGATACTGCCTACCACAAAGTATTCCTTAGAGCAGCCAGTTTCATAGTATTAATCTTCTTACTCTTTTGGGGAGTAACGCAATTATTGGAATCAAAATTCGATGCAATTGAAGAACAACTTGCGGGAAAATCTGAAAACGAAGAAAATGATGCCCAGGCTAATTCCGATGATAGCATGCTGGACCAGAACGATGATAATTTGTTCCGGCTTAAAGATTATACTGAGCTAAGACCGAGGCTGCGTCAATCGAATGAATTACTTTTCTGTGCACACATTGATAACTTTTTTCCTAATAATATCCCAAATCCACAATACATCACCTTATATCATTTGAATCAATACAATGTTGACCTTGAGCGTTTTGAGATTGATCCTGACACATTGGTGAAAGATGTCTTCCTGCCTGATCCTACTTCCATACCCAATTATTTTGTACAATATGATAGCAGTGTCTTAAGAAACGACAGAATGGAAATGGCTAAAAAACCCGTGACAAGTACGATGTATATCAGTGAATTGAGTCCGGATGTATTCGTTGCCCCAAGCACTGCTTATGCCTGTCAACCCATCTCCGTAGAAGAGGAATTCAAAGAGAAATACAGGTTTGCATATAACGTAACCTCAGAAGTATCTACCTTAAACAGTGCTTATTTTGTTTATAACGCCAGGGAAAAGGCGATACAGGAATTTCAGAAAGAAAGAAATGCCATCCTCAGGGAAGTAGACTCCTATGATAGCGAACCGGAAGAATTCATGGAATATTACACCAGGATGCCGGCAGGCGAAACTTACACGGCCATGAGCAACCTCGCTGACAGTCTTACGCAAGACAAAGAAACAGCCATTGATAAAATTATTGCTATCAGGGATTACTTTCTATCCAAAGATGATAATGGGAATCCTGCGTTCACCTACACGCTGACACCGGGTTCACCAACCGACCCAAATATTCCAGATGCTTCACTGCTTCACAACTTCTTATTCAATACCCACAAAGGTTATTGCACTTATTTTGCCACAGCCTCATTATTTATGCTAAGGTCACTGGATATTCCTGTCCGTATGGCTGTTGGTTTTATGACTATTGACCGGAGCCACAATAACCCGGGATGGTATTGGTTCTATGCCGATCAGGCGCATGCCTGGACACAGGTATACTTTCCTGAATATGGCTGGTTGGATTTTGATTTTACCATAAGCAATGAGGATGCTGAAGAAGCCCCGCAACCGGATGCTACCCCTCCTACTCCTCCCACTGATGCACCCTTTGTAGGTATAGGAACCGTTCAATCCCTGGATACCGCTGAGCAATCATTGATCGTAGCATTGGATGGATTACTTATAAACCAACAGGGTTTTGATTTAGAGGATCCAAAGGATTTTTCACTGGATGCGGTAAGAGCTAAAGTATTTGCCGGCAAAACAGACATAAAACTAGGAGAACTTGAAATTGGGGATTCAGCTGTAGTGGTTTCTTTTGAACAAACAATAAAAAATCTAAGAAAGGTGGCCCCCAACGAAACAACTGAAAATTATCTGGAGATTCTCCCCTCAACGGTCATCATTGACGAGATACATACCGGAGAAAAGGAGGAAGTGGTTGAAGAAGAAAAAGAAGAAGAAGCGGTCAATATTGCCGACACAATTGACAATTACACCACCTATCTTATATACCTTATTATTTTAATCCTGTTATTGCTGCTAATATGTCCATATATACACCATCTGGTGCTTTTGAACAGGATCAAAGCTGCCGGAAGTCTCTCCGGGAAATCGGTCGCTATTTTTCAGCATGCCCATTTATTACTAAATCAAATGGGACTTGGAAGAGGCAATTCAACGCCCATGAACTATGCAATGCAGACCGTTGATCCCAGGTTTGGGACTAATCTCCAATCCTTCATCGAATCTTACTTAAAACTCAAATATGGAAAAGAAGACCTTTCAGATGATGAAAAAGCTGCAATAACAAATTTTTATCCAAATTTTAAAAGGGATATACTGAAGAAGTTTAAAACCAAAGATAAGTTCCTGAACTTTCTGAAGTTCAATCGATGGTTCTACTACCTTGCAAATCTTAACCTCAAGAAATAATGGAAACACCGGAAAATACTGACACTCCGATAGAAGAAATAAAAGCCTTTGATAGTGGCGCAAAAATCGATGCGCTATTAAAAAATATTGAAAGGGTAATTAAAGGTCATCATGAGCAGCTCAAGCAGGTAACTACTTGTCTTATCGCCAGAGGCCATATATTACTTGAAGATAACCCGGGTTCAGGTAAAACTGTAATGGCTAAGACGCTTGCCAACTCCATTGCCACTCAGAAGAGCATAAAAGAAGGCCATGCCAGTTTCAAGCGTATACAATTCACGCCTGACCTCCTTCCGATGGATCTCATTGGTACGCACATATTTGATGAGCAAAAAAAGGATTTCATCTTCAAGCACGGCCCGTTATTTACTAATGTACTGCTGGCAGATGAGATAAATCGGGCTTCTCCAAAAGTGCAGTCAGCACTGCTAGAGTGTATGGCGGAAAATCAGATATCAGCGGGTGATGAAACCTACACGCTAGAAAAACCATTTTTCGTCATCGCTACCCAAAACCCAATTGAAATGGAAGGTACTTATCCCCTGCCAACAGCTCAGTTGGATCGTTTTTATATGAAGATAAACTTTGGTTATGTGGATGAGGAAGTGGAGCTTAACATTTACAAACAACACCTCGATATTTTAAATTTCACTGAAAACATAAAACCGGTTATCGATTTACCAGATGTCTTGGAGCTACAAAATGCAGCTGAAGGTGTTCATATTCACGAAGAAATCATTAAGAGTGTCAATAAAATAATCAGAGGTACACGGGACCATCAGGGTATATCCCTGGGCGCATCAGTAAGAAGTGGTATTATATTACTCAAATGCCTGAAAGCTTATGCGCTGATGAGCAAAAGAAGCTATGTGGTAGAAGATGATATTTCAAATCTTGCAAAACCGGTACTCAATCATAGGTTGATCTATAGAAATAAATCCGCCGAGAAAGATGCCCTTGATTCCATTGTTAAATCAGAAATCAAACAATTAGTAAAGCTTAATCTCGTGAGCAGTGATAAAGCATAAGATAGCCTTAATTCTTTTATTTTTTTTATACGCCATTTATTCCTGGGGTCAACGAATTGAAATAGACCGCCTGGAAAGGGACTTTCGAGGGTCTTTTAAAGACCGGGAAGCTTATGAGTTATCTCAAAAATTCCTTCAGATTGACAGCACCTATTACACAGGCCATTATTTCGAAGGACTTTACCGGTATTTCAGGGCAAGTGATAAATTGGGATACCAACAAGCTATTAAGCCCCTTAAAAAAGCTATTTATTACCTGGAAAAAGATTTCTACAGACAGTTAAGAAGGTCTACTAACATATCGGTCTACATCAATACTTACCAATACCAACGTAAGTATGCGGTGCTTATTGATTTATTGGAGAAATGCTACCAATATACTGCACAACCAGAAAAAGCTATTGAAACAGTCCGGAAGCTTATAAAAAAAGATTTTGTTTTCAACTTCGGTGTACAACCCTATGCAACATTATCCTGGATATACCATCGCAACCGCACCTATAGTCAGGATAAATATCCATTCCTAAAGCCTACAATAATGGATAATGTGCTGACGGCTTCTAAGTATGCGGACTCAATCTTAATCACCAACAGAAAAAATAAAAGATATGTCAGTCAATGGTTTTCAAATTATGCGGACGGGCCCGAAGGCAGTTACTATCATTTTAAAGACATTATTTACTCCTACCTTTTGAAAGTTGATTCAGCAGAATACTGTGCCTCTCAATTAGAGCGGCTTAACAGGCTCTCAAAAAACAATTATGGCAACCTGCAATTCATACAGGCCAACTATGAAAAGGCAGAGCGGTACTATGATATAGCCAGAAATGAAGATGGCTACCGGTACAAGAGCACTAAGGAGTTCGATTATATGCAGTCGGTGATCAAAATTTTTGCCAATAAATTGGAAGAAGCAATAAACATAGTTGCTAACTCCATTGATTTGCTTGGGCCAACGCCGGGGTTCGGATGGAACAACATAGCCATGGCCAGGGCCAATTATTATTCTGGTGATCTTGAAGCTACCAGGGAGTATGCCGGTAAAGCTTCTGAGTTCAAGGAAGTGCACATCAACTCCACATGGGGGAAACTTCAGTACGATAGAAACATCCTGCTATTCGAATATTTATATCACAAGCAAAAGATCAATGAAATAAAATTTCTGAATGCGGGTTATTGGTTCGATCTAAGCGATCTCAAAGATCTTGTTTATCATTATTTTAAAAAAGAAAATGCCCACCTGATACTCACCAGTGATCTATCAGCTAATCCTGAAAGATTCCTGGTTTTATACAAAATTTTTTCATCGGAGAATACTTTGTTTTTTGATGAGATATGGGAAGTTATCAAAAACTTCAATGCTGATTATTTTATCGATCTTTTTACTGAGAAAAGAGCCAAAGACCGTAGGCCTGGAATTATTAAATATTATGATTACTACATTGCTAAATTTCACCTGGAAGATGGAAATTATGACCTGGCAGTTTCTAGCTTCCAGAACATATTAGAAGATCCAACACTTGAGCCCGAGTATGAGAAATTGTTGTTAGGAAGGGTTTATGAAGGCCTGTCAGTAGCCTTTGATCAACTTGATATGAGTGAAGAATCCAACAATTTCAAATTAAAATTCTATGAAACCTATCCTCAACTTGTTCCATTTTCATCCCTTGAAATGAATTTTAATTTAGTAATTGAAAATAAAAGCCTCTCTGATGGGCAGGAAAAAATAATAGATAAAATCAAGAATTCATCCGTCAACTGGAGTAATTCGGTAAACAATGACTGGCCTACATTATATATTCAATTTGTTGAAGGTGGTACCGATGAGATAAGCTATGCGGTTGAGACAAATGCTCAAAAGAAATTTGAAGGCAAATTGGCATTCAAGGAGAACGACAGCCGGTTCAAACAACTCCTTTATAAAGCTTTTGGTATCACGCTGGAATCTAATCGCATCCTAAATCAATCTTAGATTGATCATCATTATTAGGAAAGCAGTTGCCGCTTAACACAGCTTCAGGTAAATAGCGTTCGAGATAAGGATCATGCAATCCTTCTTCAAGAAAAGCGGTTAGATCATCAATCTCCAGCTCTGTTAGGTTTAATGGCTCAAAGAATTCTGATAATTGGTTATCCGGAACAATTGGGTTTTGTTTTTGTGCATCATTAAAATATTCCACAACTTCCCTTAAACTATTAAAAGTACCACCATGTCCAAGGAAACCCACATCCTTTAAATTGTATAACTGAGGCACTTTAAACTTATAATAATCATCAGGATTTTTGGTAAAGCTTCCCCTTCCCAAAGGAGCTTCTTCATGATCTTCCTGAAATATTTCCGGTCCTTGCAAATCACCCATGCCTACTGCAGAAAATTGCATGGTTTTTAAGGCCGGTCCGGCGTGGCAATTATCACAGGCTGCTTTATCAAAAAATAAAATAGCTCCTCTTTTTTGTTGATTTGTTAAGGCTTGTAAATTACCGCTTAGCCATTCCTGGAAAGGGGCCTGATTGGAAATTAAAGTTCGGACATAGGCTGCAATGGCTAATCCAGCATATTCCCTGGTGGTTAGTTGTGCATCTGAAACCCCGGGGAAGGCGTCCCTAAAATATTGCATATAACCCATATCATTCATAAACTCTTCTTTAATATCCATCCTGTGGAATTCGAGACCCGCAATAGCTTGCGACTCCATGCCCTGATAACCCAGGTAGTTCACTGCTATAATGTCAACCCAGTTGGCTTCTGTGCCTTCGTTTAATCCCCCCGCACCGAACTGACCATTCCATAAAAGATTCTCCTGGTAAGCAACATTTAATGTTGACGGTACTTTAATCGGTTGAACATCAAGGCTATCTCCGGGATAAACGCTACTGCGTTCCCTTGATTCCCCGCTAATTCCAAAACCAACGCCACCATCTGCAATACCCTGTCTTCTCCCCGGTTGAAAAGCGGAAGCAGGATTATGACAACTGGCACATGAGTAAGTCCCAACACCGGCTGAATATTTAGCATCTACAGCTAGCCCGGTTTCATGAAACAACATGCTGCCCAGAACAACTTTTTCTTCGGTTATGGGATTATTAGGATCTTGCGGGATTTTATTCCATTCGTTATCTCCGGGTAGTATAAAGCCTTCTTTACCATTTATTGGATCTGACTCCAATAAAAGATCATTTAATCTTTGATCCAATTGATTTAAGGGGTTAACCGGATTTTCATCTTCATCAGAGCATGAAAATATTAAGATAGAAAAGATGATTAATATCCAGGTATTTGATCTCATGGTTGCTAATTTTAGATTTTTAAATTTAAATAATTATGCCAAAAAATTGCATTAATGTCAGGATAAAGACAAGTAATTTAACCCAATAGACGACATTATTTATTTTGCCTCAGCTAATTGTACCGGGCTTTCAAGTCACTTACCAGGGTTTCCATCTTTGGGGACAAATCAGCATATTCACTGAAAGCTTCAACCATGTAAGATGGAATTTCTTCCCCATTGGCAATCTTTCTTCGAAGGTCTTTTATCAATACCTGCAGGTCATCTAGCTTGTCTATTTCCAACTTACCGGCTTCCCTGTTGATATCCGATAATATATCATGCACCGATCGCCTAACCTGAATCATTGCGGCCGATTCTTCATCATGGTTTTGTGTCCTGCTGGAAAGTAGCTCGTCTTTTATTTCCATACCACTACCTTTGCAATCATTGTAATCAATCACAATTTTCTGTAATTCCTTAAAATCGTATTCCTTATTATCGGCATTTTCCTTTATGGCTTTACAATCAGACAAAAACTTACTTATCTGATTATTGAATAGTATCAAAGTAATATCTAAACCTTCTCCATTCTTTTTGTATAGATAATCTTGGGAATAATAAGACTGGTCCCTCGGGCGATATTTAAAGTATGATAAATACCCTTCGATTACAGGTTTCATAAAATAATAGCCACTTGGATGTCGCACTGTTTTGAAGGTCTCCCCTTCATGGATGATGCTTAACACTTCATTCGCTTTATACAATTTTCTTTTATTTTTTTTGCCTTTTTTGTACTTGATAGACACCTCATCAATAGGTCCATCAGGCAGGGATATTCTTACTCTTCCGTACAGGGTGTCATACTTAGTGGTAATTATCCTGTCAGTTTGCGCCGTGGCAAACAAGCTGATGCAGGTAAATATTAACATCGGTACGTATGCCTTGTTCATAGAGCTATAAAACCTAAATGTTTTAGTCTTTTGATTTATTTATTAATTGTTCAACAATCTCCGGGTTTAGTAAGGTTGAAGTATCTCCAAAGTTGGAGACTTCTCCGGAGGCAATTTTTCTTAGAATCCTTCTCATGATCTTACCAGAGCGTGTTTTTGGTAAGCCGGGGACAAACTGAATCGCATCTGGTTTGGCTATCGGCCCGATTATTTTTTTAACGGTTTCAATGATTTCTGAGGAAAGATTAACTTCGGATCGATGTGACATATCAGCTATTACATAAGCATAAATCCCCTGTCCTTTAATGTCATGTGGAAATCCAACCACCGCTGATTCCACCACTAATGGATGTTCATTGATGGCGTTTTCCACTTCTGCCGTACCCATTCTATGCCCGGAAACATTGATCACATCATCAACCCTACCCAAAATCCGGTAATAACCATCATGATCCCTTTTTACGCCATCACCAGTAAAATAAAGATTTTTAAACGAGGTAAAATAAGTAGTCCTGCAGCGTTCATGATCCCCATAAGTTGTCCTTAGCATACTTGGCCATGGAAACTTAATACATAGATTTCCCTCTACTCCATTACCTTTTAACTCATTGCCATGATTATCTACAATTACCGGCTGGATTCCCGGCAAAGGTAAGGTGGCAAAAGCCGGTTTATTAGGCACTACGCCTGCAATTGGTGATATCAGGATTCCCCCGGTCTCTGTCTGCCACCAGGTATCAACAATGGGGCATTTATTCTTACCAACATGATCGTGGTACCAGTGCCATGCTTCCTCATTAATGGGTTCTCCTACGGAGCCGATAACTTTCAGGGAACTCAGGTCGTAAGGCTCCAGGGGTTCCAATCCAAAAGCTTGTAAGGCCCTGATCGCGGTTGGAGCTGTATAAAACTGATTGACTTTGTATTTATCAACAATTTCCCAAAACCGCCCTGCGTCAGGATAGGTTGGTACACCTTCAAATATTAAAGTTGTTGCTCCGGCAAGTAAAGGCCCATAAACGATGTAGGAATGCCCGGTGATCCAACCAACATCAGCTGTACACCAGTAAATATCACCCTGGCTATATTGAAACACATTTTGAAAGCTATATTGGGTGTATACCATATAGCCACCGCAGGTGTGAACTACGCCCTTAGGCTTACCGGTTGAGCCTGAGGTGTAAAGGATAAACAACATATCCTCAGCGTCCATTTCCTCAGCTTTATTTTCCTTGCTTACGCCTTCGATAGCATCTGACCACCAAATATCACGATCAGGGTGCATAGTAAAATCATCCCCTGATAATTTACCATTAGTTCGATTATAAACGATTACTTTCTCAATAAAAGAAGTTTTTCCAAGCGCTTCATCCACAACTTTCTTGACCGGAATCACTTTATCGCCCCTAAAGTTGCCATCTGAAGTTAAAATCATTTTAGCTTCACAGTCATTTATCCGGTCGACAAGCGAAGTGGAAGAAAATCCGGCAAAAATCACAGAATGTATGGCGCCAATCCTTGCGCAGGCAAGCATGGCCACTGCTGTTTCCGGAAGCATTGGCATGTAGATAATCACCCGGTCCCCTTTGCTAACGCCCTGCTTTTTCAAAGCATTAGCAAATTGGCAGGTCATCTCGTAAAGCTCCTTTAAGGTTATGATCTTATGTTCTTCGGAGGGATCATTGGGTTCCCAGATTATTGCCGGATGGTCGCCTTTGGTAAATAAATACCGCTCAAAAATATTTTCAGTAATGTTTAGCTTACCATTGACAAACCATTGAACATTTGGCTCCTCAAAATTCCAATCCAGGACGTTGTCCCACTTTTTTCTCCAATAAAATGTCTCACTTATTCGCGACCAGAATTCTTCAGGATGTTGTATGCTTTTTTGATATTCGTGGATATACCCACCAAGTGTTTGTATTTTATCGATCATATTTAAAAACGATTAATGTAGGGTTCTAATATACTTTTAATGTGATAAAATACCATAAAAATGGGATTATACCATCTATCATGTTACTGAATTTGTTTCAAAGCGGCTTCAACTTCTTTTACAGGAAGTCTACAGGATTTATTATAACATACATAAATAAGTGTACTGCCCTCAACTTTTTTATTTTTAAGTAGTTCCAAACTTCCCTCATCCTTTCCTCCCATTAATAAAATGTTGGGGAGATAAGCACTTGTAAGTTCTGCTCTCTTGTTTTCAAAGTCAACACCTACTACGGCCACTTCGTAAAAATCATTCAAATGCAAATTGTACAAACGAGCCCAATAGGTGTAAAACGCCGGATCATTCAGTGCATCATCTTTCATTACGCGAACCATATTTTTTGATAACTCAATCTGGTCGGGATCATATAAATAATGACCTAACAAAAACAATGATTTGCTCATCGCTGCATTAGAAGAAGGAATCACATGATCGACTAGCTGTCTTCTTCTTGCGATCAGATCATCACTGTAATCTGCTGCATAAAAGAAGGTTTTACTGGCAGAATCAAAAAAATGATCCATGACATAATTTTTTAGCTGGTCAGCTTTCCGCAACCAATTTTCATCAAATGTGTTTTCATACAATTTTATATAGGCCAAAATGGTGAAAGCATAATCATCCAAAAATCCCGGTATTGAACGATGACCTTTTTTCCAGCTTCTATACAATCTTTGTCCTTCATGTTGTTGCCGTTCTAAAAATTGCAGGATTTCTTTGGCCCTGTTGAGATAACTGACCTTGCTAAAAGCTTCATAGGCATCCAGTAAACCAATGGCAGTGAGTGCGTTCCATGCGGTGAGAATCTTATCATCCAACGAAGGTTTAATCCTTTTTTCGCGAACCTGCTGTAATTTTTCTTTTCCTGTTTTAATGATGTCTTTAACCTCATCAACTGATACACCAAATTTTCTGGAGGTTTCCTCTATTGTATAACTGCGGTTAAGTATATTTTTGCCTTCAAAATTCCCCGCTTCGGAAATCCCATAATAGTAGGTAAATATCCCTGAATCGACAATGTCGTTTATTTCATCCCACGACCACACATAAAACTTCCCCTCCTCTCCTTCACTGTCTGCATTCATAGAGGAATAATAGCCACCTGAAGGATCCGAAAATTCATCTTCTAAAAAATTAAATGTCTCTTCTACAACATTCTGATAGCTATCATTTCCAGTTATTTTAAACGCTTTGCTGTAAACACTTAAAAGCTGTGCATTGTCGTAAAGCATTTTCTCAAAATGCGGTACTAACCAATCTTCATCTGTTGAATATCTGGCAAATCCACCACCTACATGGTCATAAATTCCTCCGGCAGCCATCTTATCCAGTGTTATGATATAAGCTTCCATCGCATCCTGATTGGATTCCATATAAGCATATTCCGATAAATAATTTAGCAAACCAGGGAGTGGGAATTTCGGGGCACCCTTTTTCCCACCTTTCTCCCTATCCATTATTTCCAGGACTTTTAAAATCATTTGTTCTGATTCATCCCATGTAAACTCCGATTCCTCGAAAGATAAATATTGATCATCCAACTGGTTAAGCCCCTCGGTCAGTTTTTTTGCCTGTTCGGTTAACTTTTCCGGCTCCTCCAGTTTCAATCGCTGAAAATAATTCAATAGCTTGAGCCAGTTTTCTTTAGGAAAATAAGTTGCGGCAAATATTGGTTTTCCATCAGGAAAGGCTATTGCATTCAGTGGCCATCCCCCGTTGCCACTGGTCAAATGAGCGACATCCATATATATTTGATCTATATCTGGCCGCTCTTCTCGGTCAACCTTAATGGACACATAGTTTGCATTCATCTCAGCTGCAACAGTGGAATCAGAGAATGATTCTTCTTCCATCACATGGCACCAGTGACAAGCTGCATAACCAATACTGATGATCATTAGCTTGTCTTCTTCTTTTGCTTTTTTCATGGCCTCTTCCCCCCAGGGATACCAATCGACCGGGTTGTGGGCATGTTGTAAAAGATATGGACTGGATTCGTCTATCAGCTTATTGGTATGTTCGCCAGCTGATTGATCTTGTGAGTCACAACCAAAAAATACCATCCCCAGCAGTGACCAATAGAAAATACATTTCATTTTGTAAATCAAGTTTATTTGTCAACTAAATAAAAACTAATTATTTTGGTTTTTTACTATAATTATTAGTATATATGTATGATGAATGAATACCTGAATGGGAAAGGGGCACAAATTGCCCCCCGGAATCCATACCATAAGCACTATTATGTTGAGGAACATCACGAAGGAATCGACGATGTGGTAAACCATGACAAAAAAGTGAAATACAGTTTGGAAAATGCAAAAAAAATTGTGAATAAAGTTGATAGTCCTGATTTAAACATCATATTGTCAGCAAATCCATATCAGGGTTGTTCACATGGATGTACCTATTGTTATGCCAGGCGCTCTCATGAATATTGGGGTTATAATGCCGGCTTGGATTTTGAAACTAAAATAATGGTCAAGAAAAATGCACCAATACTACTTTCACAGTATTTAAAGAAAGTGAAAGAAGTAATACCAATTGCGGTTTCAGGCAATACGGATTGCTATCAGCCCGGGGAACGAAAATTCCAGCTTACACGGAAAATGCTTGAAGTATTTTTGAAATATAAGTATCCGGTGGGCATAATCACTAAAAACACATTGATTTTAAGGGACTCGGACATACTTCAGCAATTAGCAAAAAATAGATTAGTGCATGTTTATTTTTCCATCACCTCACTGGATGAACAGCTAAGAAGACTAATGGAGCCCAGGACGGCAACTGCCTATAAAAAGTTTAATGCCATTCAGAAGCTTACACAATTAGGTGTCCCCTGTGGTGTGATGACCGCGCCGATTATTCCTGGCCTAAATCAGCATGAAATACCTAAATTGGTCAAAAAAGCGTCAGAAAGTGGGGCATGCAAGGTTGGCTACACCGTTGTTCGCCTGAATGGAACCATTAAGGAGATATTTTTTGATTGGCTTGAAAAGAACTTTCCTGACAGACATGATAAAGTTTACAATCAGGTTTCTAATTTACATGGTGGTAAGGTAAATGACACTAATTGCGGAAGAAGACTGTCAGGCGAGGGTAAATACAGTGAAGTCATCAAATCACTATTTAATCAATCAGTCAAAAAATATATGACGGGGAGGACAATGCCCGCCTACAACCTTGACCTCTTTTCACAGGATAACCAATTGCAACTATTCTAAAAGTTTTAATATTTTATTTAGAAGTTTATCGCTTTTTATGATCTGGTATCCTTCTGTTTCAGACTGTAGGTAAATTCCATATTTTGAGGGTCTTTGTATAATTTCATCATCCAAATTATGATAGAGTAATCCAAAAACTTCCTTCAGTGTACTCCATGGTATAGCAATCGACCTGCCGCTTTTCTTTTCCATGATATTCGCCAATTTATTGGCAAAAGATGCCTCTAATTCAAGATTAAGTGCCTTATTTCGAAGTATGTAGAGTTCAATACTAAGTGGGCTTTCTTTATTTGCCGTTTCATATATGGCCTGGATCAATTCCTGAAGCAAATAATCCCAGGCACGAACATTATTTGGATATCCTTTCTCCTGATCTTTTTCGATAACCAACTCAAAAGACAGATCAGCCTCTGCCTCTTCAGAAGTCAGATGGGTATTTCTTAGCAATGCGATCAACTCATCTTTCCAAGGGTTAGCCAATACCCCTGACCATTTAAAATCATCATTAAGGGTAAATCCCTCTTCGAATATTTCTTCATCATCCAGGTCATCCCTGTTTGTATATTCAATGATAAAATCAACTGCTAGCTGTTTATCTAATGCACTCTTCAATTCATAGTAAAATGAAAAAGGTGGCGGCAGCCCTACCGTTTGATAATAAAAACTAACTTTCATTTACTCTGGTGAGGATCTTTTTTCGGTCTAATTTACCGGATCCTGTGAAATCAAAATAATCGAGGAATAACAAAGCTTTTGGGAGCTTGTATTTGTCAAGGCCGGAATCGATTAAATATTGATTAATATTTCTCAGGTCAAAAACATTAGAAGACCCTTTTGTGGCGATGATGGCTACTTTCTCTCCTAATTGCTCATCCTTAATACCTCCCACTATAAAATTTGACGCTATTTGACTACCCAAATAGTCATATAGCAAAGCTTCTATCATTTCCGGATTAATTTTGATTCCACCGGAATTAATGATGAAATCTTTCCTGCCAAGCCACTTGAATTTATTATTTTCTATGTACACCACATCATTAGATTTTAACCATTGATTATTCGTTACCCCTCCCTTAATTTCCAAACAACCATCCGTGGATTGTTTGATTTCAATAGCTGGAAATACCTCAAACCAATCAGACAAGGGTTTGGTTAGTGGCCTTAATGCAATATGGCTCGCTGTCTCAGTCATGCCATAAGAATGAAATACATCACAGTCCAGGTTACTAATTATGTTTTCCAGTTTTTTTGATACCGGGCCACCACCGAGAATAATATTATCTACCTGATTCAGCTTCTTTTGATAGCCTTCGTTAAAGGCAGTTTCTAACTGTAAAGGAACCATGGAAGTGATTTTATAAACATTATCACTTAAAAATACCGCAGGGTTCGAGGTTGGTTCAATGATGTCCAATTCCATATTGCTTTCCAGGCATCGGAAAATCATCATCAGACCTCCAATAAAATTGATGTTTATGGGTAAAAATGCTTTTTCTTCAGGCTGAAGATTGAAATATTCGATCGTATGCTTTATACTCGATAAAATTTGGTTTCTGGTTAATTTAATTTCTTTAGGAATTCCGGTAGACCCGGAAGTTGATATTTTTATTTGATCACTTGTAGAAAACCACCATTCAACCTTATCCACCACCATTTTTTGATAAGCTGTTAGTTTATTTTTGTTAACTTGATTTTCTATTATGTCCCTGATTTTTAGGGAGATACCATTGATTGAAATTTTCATTAAACGAGTCATTTAGGATTTGAATATCTCTGATCGATTAATTATAAGTTATCTAAAAAAGAAAGATAAAGCTGCCTTTGAGTATGTCTTCAATGAATATTACGATATACTTTGCAATTATTCATACAAATTTCTGGATGAAAAAGACGATGCAGAAGAGATTGTTCAGGATGTATTTTTAACCCAGATTTGTCATTGGAATTTTGTCATGAAGGGTTAAAGCCCAAAAAATCAGGCACTTAGGTCGAGGAGGCATAGCATCGCTATGGTGACGAGCCAATAACATGTTAAGTGTCTGATTTGAAGTGATTTAACCATGTAATAGAAAGTCTAATGACTATTCTGGGTTTAAGGATATCCGGACAAATAACGAAGCTATTTTAGACTGCCTACTTACGGCAACCATCAAGGGGCAAAAAGATCGATGATATTCTAATGATAGTCAGTGAAACATCGAGGCATCATTAAAAACTTTCGATAATAAATACATCCTGTAAGGAAAAGGTTGCAATTAATCAGTTGCTTCTATTAAATTCCTGTTTCGTACCAAATTACTAAAATTTTGAAAATAGGAATAATCTCAGATATCCATGATCATCTGAAAAACCTTCGTCTGGCACTTGAATACTTAAGAAAGGGTTGTGATTTAATGATATGTTGCGGGGATTTCTGCTCCCCTTTCGTCTTAGAAGAATTTAAAATGTTTGAAGGTAATGTATGCACCGTATTTGGCAACAACGATGCCGATATTTACAGAATGCTTGGCAAGTCTTCCACCCAATTCAAACATTATGGTGAGCTGGCTGAATTAGTTATCTATAATGATGACTTGTGCCAGACCGCCGATACTAAAATAAAAGCGTTGGATAGAAGTGATTATTTATTAATAGCGGTTAATCATTTTCCTGAAATTGCTAAATCACTATCGCGCTCCGGCTTATATGACGCGGTTTGCTACGGACACAACCATCAAATAAGTATTGATAAAGTTGATGAATGCATAACAATCAATCCGGGTTCTATTATGGGTTATCAGCCTGGTAAAGATGTATTTGTAGACCCGACTTTTGTGATTTATGACACAAAAGCAAGCGCTGCGAGTGGTTATGCCATTGATCCATCGAATCATTGCATTAATAATATTTAAGGTTTATTCAATCAAATAATTGTTCGATACTTTATGGCCCAGGTTAAAATTGGTGATAAAGCTCACCCTTTCGAAATAGAAGACTACAGGGGAAACCTCATCAAATTAGATGATTATAAAGGCAAAAAGGTCCTAATAAGCTTTTTCAGGACAGCCTCCTGCCCTTTTTGTAATCTAAGGGTTCATGAACTGATCAATCGATACGACGAGTTTCAAGAGAAAAATATCGAGATAATCACTTTTTTCGCTGCCACCAGAAAGGAAATACAGCATTATGCCGGTAAGCAGCAGCCAACTTTTGCAGTCATACCAGAACCAAAACAATCCATTTATAAAAAATATGGTGTACAGCAATCTATGATGGGTATGGTCCGGGTAATACTTAGGCCAAAAAAGATGGCCGAGGCTATGCAAAGTAAATTTTTTAATCTCAAATCAGTTTTTGAAGTGCCAATTATTCCGGCAGATTTTATCATCAATGAAAATCAACACATTGTAAGGTACTATTATGGTTCAAATTACGCCGATCACCTTGACTTAAATGAAGTATTGAGATAAAAAACAACCACTCCGATCCGAAGTGGTTGTAAACCAAAAACCAAAAATAAAACCTAACTGACTACTGCCTCATAACTTTGCAATGCATCAAAACTAAATTTAAGAATACAAATAAATCATTACACTTTTCAACTGTTGGTAAATTGAAAATTACCTAACTATTAATTATTGGTTAAATAATATTTATTTACAAAATCCAAACTTTATCCTGATAAATCACAAATAAATTATATAAAGCAATAAATATTGACATTTAATCCAAATAGTAATTTACCTGCATTTGAACAAAAGAGGTGGTTTAGTAAATTGATGAAGAAAAACCTGCAATTGGATGGATTTAATTAAAGAGCTTGGATATTTGATGGAAGTAGGAAAACCGAAATCTTTCCATGAGTTTATCCCTAAAGACTCAAAAATGAACCAGCTATACCGAGCCATACAACAAGGAAAAGTATCAAATGATGAGGAGGCGGCGAGAATAATTTATGATAGTTCTTCAAAAGACAAGAAATATTTGATGCTGAAAAGCAACCTCATCAAAAAGCTAAGTGAGCTGGTGCTACTGTCGGAACATACAGAGAGCAAGAAGAAGAACTTCATAAAAAACAAATTCCATCTCATACAGCAGCTGACCTTGGCTGAAAAAATGCTCTTTCAAAGTGTTTATTTTAATGCTGAAAAGATAACCCTGAAAGTACTTACTGAAGCTGAGAAAATATCATTGAGTGAGGTTAAAATAAAATGCTATCAATTACTTAGAAGGGTCAACAGCCTAAAAGGTAATATGGTGGAGGCAAAGCACTATCACCAAAAATTAGTGTCGCTTGTCCAAAACTGGGTTATAGAAAACGAAAGTCAGGGACGTGTGGAGATCTTACTAAGTCAAACTAAATATTCAAGGGCCCACTCTTCGGTTGTAGTGAAAGAAGCCGATGCATACATTGAAGAACTAGATACCTGGCGATCCATCTATTCTGATCCTTTTATCCATTTAAATTATTACAGGGTCCACTTGATCCGTTTATTTCAAATGAATGACTGGCAGGGATTCAGAGAAGAGATGGCTCAGCTGGAGGCACTATTAAAGATGAACCCGTTTCTGGAGACCATTATCCTAAGGCAGGAGATTAACCTGCATCAGATCAGATATAACATATGCAGGCGTAACCTATCCGATGCCGGACTGCTTACAAGGTCCACCTTAAAACTTACAGACTACAGGGCCTACAATAAATTTCAATTCCAGGCCGAGCATGTTGACATTTTAATTAAAAGCAAGGCTTACAGCAAATCACTTAAAATACTCAATGAAGTATGGAACACCCCTGAATTTGAAAAATTAGATAAAGCTGAATTAGGCATTTGGGAAATAAAAAAAGCATTCCTGATGGTTATCTATGAACTTACAGGCACCAAAAACCAGTTAAAGAAAGATTTTAACCTTCAAGACTTTTATGTAAGGTGTGCCCCCATCAACAAAGACAAACTGGGTTATAATCTTCAGTTTTTATGCGTCAGGCTCCTATTGGTTTGGTTACTGGACAAAGGGGATGTAGACAATGAAGGTCATAATTTAAAGATTTACTACCAGCGTTATTTGAAAGACTCTGCGCTCGAACGTACCAGGTTTTTCTTCCAGCGCCTATCAAGGATCAGCCGTAACTATTTCAACCCGGAACGGTGCAGGAGTAATGTCTATGACTTTTATGAGCAACTCCGTCCCATGAATGATACCTATGATTTCTGCGAGCTTGTCCCATACGACCACCTGATGGATATGATCGCAAAAAAAGCGGAGATTCAGCATTGATGTGTTGGGTTTGTTTATTCCTCTCGATAAAGGCACATGATTTATATTATAATTTTAGTTAATACATTAAACTATTTATTCTGTAAATACTCTAATGGCTGAATATTTAAATGATTAAGAAATGAAAAAAACTTATTTAACATTGTTATTAACATTCATCCTGGCACTATTACTAGGCGTGATCGGATATGCCCAGGATGGGAATAATGATCTAAGAAAGGAAAGGATAGAACAATTAAGACAAAAGCTTGAACTTACTGATGAACAAATAGCACAGTGGAAATTAATTCGAGAAAAATACAAACCACAAATCGAAGCATTGAGATCAGAAGATATGGATCGTTCCGATAAAAAGGCCGAGCTAATGAAGATCCAAGATAATCATGATGCGGAATTACAAAAGGTTATGACAACAAATCAATTTCAGGAGTTTAAACATATCCGAAGGTATAGATATCAGATAATTAGGAGAAGAAGCTATCGAAACTGAATTAAATAGCGTTGATAAAAAGTTCCTTTAGTTTAGCAGCTTTTACTTATTTTTCCTTGGATATTAATCCTACCTTTTGCCAAAATCTATCACCGGGAAAAAATGGTATGTTTCCAGGAGAACCTTCCTTTACAAACATTCTTAAAAAGTGCTCTAAAGGAAAAATTATAAAGGCTATGCTGGCATCAATAAGAAAGTCTACTCCCGGGGAACTTTTAAAATTTAAAGTATTTTGTACTAAACTCTGTAAAAACTCAATTACCAGTACAATTGTAAAAACCGTTAGGATATCAGTTAAAAGGGTGTATTTCGATTTTTTCTTCCTGTTTAGCCAGATAGAAAATATTATCAATCCCGAAAACAACAAAACTTGTAATAAGCTAAACCAAACGGTGTTCCAATAAGGTGGTTTTATCCTAAAAGTTACGGGTTGATTCTGAATTATCCTTCCAAACGAGTCCCTGGACCTTACATGTAAAGTGTATTTATTTGAAGGTAAATAGTTAAACACGAGCTTGTTATTTGTACTCCAATCAGACCAATTATTATTCAACCCTTCCATTCTATATTGATACTCAACTTGCAGTAACCCTAAATAGTCTGGTCTGGCCAATTCAAATGTTAATCTGTTTTCATCATAGTCCAACACTAAATTGTCACTCATTTTAACATGGCCATTTTGGTGACTAACATTTTTTATGATCATTTTGTCAAAAAAAGATAGACTGTCATTTAAGTATAAATCGACTTTATATAATTGTTTAGACTGGTTGATAACCCAATAAAAATCCTTGAACTGATCAATAAAAGTCATTCCCGGGAAGAGCGTAAGATGCTCTAGCAACTCGACGCTTCCTTTTTTATTAATGGTTTGCCAGGTCTTACCATTGTATATCCATGTTTCCCCTTCATTCTGCTGCAAGTGTCGAACCGGTTTCCCTACACGTTGATAATATTCATCATTAGATACTATCTCATCTCTTACTGAATCCAAATAAAAATATCCCTGATTATTGATTAAATAAATTTGATCCCTGATCTCAGTAATCCTAATATTATCGATGTATTGATTTGGTATTTCATATTCACCCACTACAGATGTTTTAGAAGTATCCATTTTGTAGAGTGTCGTTGGACTTGCAGCCCACAAAACACTTTTACTGTCTTCAAATAAACTTAATATGATATCCCCGTAAAGATCAATTTCACCAACTAACGCCCATATGTTGTCAATAAGTTCAAAAACCAAAATCTGATTGGAAAAAGTATTTATAAATAACTGATCATCAAACTGTTGCATATTCCTTACAGGAATATCAATAATGAGTTCAGCCTCTTCTTTAATATCAAAAATACCTGAATTACAGGCAGCAAGTAGTTTGCCTTTATAAATTAGAAATTGCTTACATTTTGACCGCACCCCCTCTATTGCCTCGAAATGATAGTTTGTCGATATAAGCTCCCGCTTAACATTTCTTTTGTATTGAACGTTCTTTTCAGGGCGTCCTTTAAAAATTGGTTCGCTGGTTTTCTTTTCTTCCTCCTCTTTGTCCGAAATTTTTATTATAAGCCGCTTAAAGAATCCTTTTCGCTGCGTGCGGTTTGTCTCACCAATAGCCTCCTCATTCTCGGCGCCTTCATTATCCGTTCGCTTCATTGAGGTTGTTAAACCCGATTCATTTTCTGTCTCCTTCTCCTCTTTATCGTCCTTCTTTAAAAACCCAAAAACACCCCCATTTCTTTTATCATCGTTTTTTTCTGAATTTTCTTTTTCTTCCCCGGTATCGTTATTTTTCTCTTCCTGTTTTTTTTTGTTTGTTATTTTATCTTTTAGTCTACCAAAAAATCTTTTATTACTCTTCTCTTCTTTTTCAGTTGATACAACTTTTAATCGGGCTGATTTTTTTTCTTCTGCTTTATGAGGAGGTTCTTTTTCAGTAATTTTTTTCTTTTCTGCTTTTTCTTTTGACCTGTAGCCTTGATTTCGTCTTTCCACCTTGGTGTAATAAACTGTATTCTTATATTCCTTCTCTTCAGAAAACATATAAACGCCCTTGCTACTGGCGATATATATTTGATCCTGAAAGTCAGCTACGGATAGCAAGTTTCCTTCTAAGCCCGGATAATTAGAGAAGCTCCTGATTGGTAAAGCGGGGGCAAGTCTGGACAAACCAAATTCATGTGAGATCCACAATCCTTCTGCATTGTCTGCTTCTATTGAAAAAACCTCATTATCCGGAAGACCGGCGTTATAATCAATTACATCGATGAGTGTATCTTTTGAACTGCTAAATAACAAGCATCCGTTCTCCAGGGTACTCAAAGCAAAAATGTCATCGTTAACCCAACCGCCATCAATAACCTGGATTTGGTTCTCCTTAATATATGAATCACTGGCCAGGGGCTTGTAGGCACCACTTTTGAATGTAAATAGGTTGTTTAACTCACTTCCAATTAAATGGTTGTCCCCCTTACTTGTAATAAAAGACACAAGGGATGAGTCTGGTAAGACGAAATCAGATGGTTGAAGATTAGTGCCTCCATCTAACGTATAGACAAATAAAGGGGTTTGCAAGTATAGCTCATCATCAAGAACGAAAATATTAGTAAATACCGTTGATCCATCTTTATCCTGAATAACTTCCCTGCTTTCATTGGATAAATCATAAATTATCAGCTGCTGCTCACTTAAAAAATATGTTTTATTATTATAAATTAAGGTTTTGAAGAATAAACCATTGGTGGATGAATCAGCTAAAGTGTTAAACTTATATTCATTTCCTGTGAGACTCACTTTACCATAATTATCCACACACCCCACATAAATGTTATTCAAACTGTCGATAGCTATCGAAAGCGCTGCACTAGGTGTCTCATAAAAATCCCATGATTTGCCTTCATAAACCAGCACTCCTGACCGGTTAGCGATATACAAGAATCCATTATCCCCAACAGTCAGGTCAAAATTTACATTATCAATACCTTCTCCTTTCGGTTGGTGATGGGAAAGAAAATAATCCCCATTCTGCGCAGATGTATCGATAACATCAACTAAGAGTATGATAAAAGCAATATGTATGTATTTAAGAAATCGCATTCATCATTAATCTGGCATTGTATTGAATGCTTTAAAAATAGCAATAATCTTATGAAGTGGAAAAAGTCAGTAGTTAAATCATGCTGAACTTATTTAAATCCATGCTAATTTTCTAAACGATACCACTCAATATTGGAAAGTTGCGGTCTACGACCCTGTTCCTTTAAACCATAATTTTTCGTCAGATAATCAAGAATAATTTTTTCATTTGAGCCCAGGTTCCACAGATTTTGAGTTTTTTGCATCCATCTTATTGTGGATTCCCATCCCTCCCTGCTTGCCCTGTTTTGTATGATCAAATGCTCTGCGTGACATCCTAAGCAATTAGCTTTGACGACTCCCACACCATTGTCATCCACAAGTGATGCCCGGGCTTTTTGTGTTTGATTATCTATCGAATCATTTTTTTGAAACACATAATGATCAACAGAAATAAAAAAAATCACTGCGAAAAAGAAGGAAGCTATTATGGTAACTATGTTTCTTTTCATACAATCTACACTACTTTAACGGCTATGCGATGGCATGCATTATTTAAATATCCTTTAGGATTCCAACCCGGCACCAACAAGCTTTGCTTATAGCCCCGGATATCGGTTGCCCTGGCCCATACTTCAAAATATCCTTTCATAGGAAAATTAATTTCTGCTTTCCAATGCTGCCAGGCCAGGCGATTAACAGGTGGTTCTAAAGCACAGGCTTTCCAGCTGCTTCCATAATCAATTGAATATTCCATAGCTATCACCTCCAGCTCTCCCGCCCAGGCATGACCATTGATCTTCAGGCTTTCTCCTGAATTTATAATAGCTCCGGATCTGGGATAGGTTATCAATGACTTTACAGGCATTGATTCAATGATACACATATCTTCATCCGCTACCGATGCCCCGGGAGGCACAGGGTCACAAGGAACGCGGTATGACTTGCCTCCCATCTTAGTGCCATCGTGAACTTTATTTCTAACCGATATTTTTTTTAGCCACTTTCCTGAAGTAGATGCCGGCCATCCACCACATACTAATCGCAGGGGATAACCGTGTATCATAGGGATTGCTTCACCATTTAATTCATAAGCCAGAAGGGTCTCCTCCATCAAAGCTTTCTTCAAAGGGACACCTCTGGAAATTGGTTCTGTATTTGGATCACCACTAAGGTGTTTATCCAATCCATAATACGCCACATAAACTGCATCATCCTTTATCCCGACGTCTTTCAATAAATCGCTAAGCCTGACGCCTGTCCATTTGGCACAACCCACAGCCCCAACAGTCCATTGATTCCCACGGGCAGGCGGATAAAATTCACTTCTGCCGTTGCCTGCACATTCAAGGGTTAATTGGTATGTGTAAGATCTGAAATTTGATATAAGATCTTTCAAAGAATAAGACCCTCTACTCTTCACCGACTCACCATCAACGGTTAGTTTCCAATCTTGGAAATCAGTTTCTTCAGGGATAATTCCATTATTACGTATAAATATTTTCTCCGTAGGTGTGATTTGGTCATTTAGTAAATGTGCCTGTGCCTCCATATTCCAGGGTCGCTCATTGAGTATCCTCATTTCACCATGCTTATCAAACATTTCATAGGGGTCTTCCTGCAGAACCATGGGAACATAACCTGAAGGAATTTTATCAGCAAAAGCTATCTTTATTCCTAAAGATGCATAGAGTGAAGCTAGTAAGGCGTGGTTTACAAATTTTCTTCTTCTCATGATGTCTAGCCAACAATTAAATGTCTTAAATAATTCTAATGATTTAATTTACAGTACATCTAAATTAAAATAATAGACAACAATATGATTAATACCTTCTTATATCACAAAGCATTGCTTGCATTAATAATGGCAAGCCTATTAGCTGGCCTCTCATGCAATCAATCAAAAGAAACCCGATCAACCAAATATTTTAAAAACACAGATAATGACCGGTTACTTGTGGGGACATACACCAGAAAAGAAGGTCATGTTGATGGTAATGCTGAAGGTATTTATGTCTATAGATTTGATACACTTAACGGGAAGCTTACACATGAATACACACTAAAAGGGCTGATTAATCCATCCTATCTTGAAGTTCACCCAAATAAAAAATGGATATATGCAATAAGCGAGACAGCAGTTGATGACGAGAGTTCCAGTAAAATTTACTTTATAAAATATGAAAATACCAATACACTGAGTTTAGTAGACGAGTATCCTGCACTAGGAGATTTTCCATGCCATATATCTCTAAATAAAGCGGGTAATCTTATAGCGACAGCAAACTATGGTGGATCAGCAGGTTTATTTATGCTCAATAACGATGGTGAAATAGTAGAATCATCATTGATTAAACATAAAGGAAATGGCCCAACCGATCGTCAGAAATCAGCGCATGCCCATATGACCTACTTTGAGGATGAAAATGTATATGTGAGCGACCTCGGTGCTGACAAGGTCTTCATACATAAAATCAAAAAAAATGAACTTTCCCTCGAGCTTGTGGACAGTATAAAATGTAGTGAAGGTGCTGGCCCGCGACACCTAGCATACCACGCATACCATAAAATATTCTATGTTTTAAATGAATTAAACGGAACCATAGAGGCATTTAAAAAAAATAATAACGCGACATTTAAAAAAATTCAAACCATCTCTTCAGTAAAGCAGGGTAACGATAAAATTCCAGCCAGTGCAGATATTCATATTCACCCCAATGGAAGGATGTTGTTTACCTCAAATAGAGGTGATTATAACAATATTTCTGTTTTCACTATTAATTCTAGCAGCGGTAAATTAAAATTTGAAAACGCCTATGATTCAGGAGGAAAAGCCCCGAGGAATTTTGTGATTCACAAGTCAGGCCGATATTTATTGGCAGCTAATCAGGATAGCAGGAATGTTATATCTTTTGAAATCAATACTGAAAATGTGTCTTTAAGAAAAATACAGGAACTGTCAGTTCCTACGCCTGTTTGCCTAAAATTTATGGATTGAATTAAAAAGAGGTTTGCTTTTCCTTCTTAATCAAATGTTCCAAACTTGAAACAGAACTCATGATTATCTGCTTGTCAAGCTTATGATGTTCTTTCACCGAATTAAGAAATTCTTCAAGCTTGCTTAATAGGGTCAGCTCATCATTACGCATTATACCATTGGAATATTTTATAGCGTTATGTAAGTGTACGATGGTATATTCAAGCGTTGTTTTTATTTTTTCATAATCTTCGTGTTCTGCCAGTTTTTCCAGAATTTTTACATGGGTGTAGGCCAGGGAGTTTAGGGCTCTAGCAAAAGAATGGTTTAAATGTTCTTCATTTACACTGTCTTTAGAGATTTCCCTTTCTACGATCCGAAGCTCGTGAATAGCTTCCTCGATCTCTTGTATGGTTTCAACATCAGCATCGTTTTCAAAATACTTCATTAGCTTAATAGCCTTTTCGATGCTATAAATACTTTTACCAAAATAGTCCTGATCATAACCTTCTTTAGCGGTACTAAGTAAATTATCTGGCCCATCCGCTAAATCAGAAAAAACTATACTTTTCTTTTTATCACCTATAAAATTGTAGGTTTCTAGATAATTATAAGTAATTAATAAAGTGATGGCAAAAAAGATCGCACCGTAAATAACTCCTTTTTTCATCATTTTTCAACTTAAAATATAACCAAAGTTAAATACTTAGAATCAGAACTAATGTATTAATAGGCTTTATTGAACAAGTATTTGAGCAGTATGATCTTTGGTTTTAACTTTTTTTATAATGTCTTTTATTTTACCTTCTTCATTTATTATAAATGTTGTGCGAATGGTTCCCATATACTTTTTCCCATACATAGATTTTTCCCCCCAGGTACCATACAAATTATGGATGTCCTTTTCTGTATCTGCTAATAACTGAAAGGGTAGGTTTTGCTTTTCAATAAATTTTTTATGGGAGGATTCCGAATCTCCACTTACGCCAATAACTTCATAACCCTGAGCTTTCAAATCATTATAATTATCTCTAAGGTTACAAGCTTGAGCAGTACATCCAGGGGTATTATCCTTCGGATAAAAATATAATACCACTTTTCTCCCTTTAAAATCTGAGAGTTTTAGTTTTTCACCATTCTCGTTGACACCTTCGAAATCAGGCGCTTGGTCTCCAATGTTAAGTTCCATGATTAATTATACTTTTTTCTTATAAACTGATTCATTATTGGCGTTATCTGTTACACTAAGTATAAACTCGCCTTTAAAGTCAATGTTTGAATTATATTTCCTGGAATATATGAGGTTTCGTTTAGAATCATAGTTCATTAACACCCATTCTCCATTGATTTCAGCACGAAAATCATTTATTCCCGACTTTTCATCTTTTATTGTAAACTGAAATTCTTTTCGGTTCGCATAAATTGGTTTTATAGTTGGCGGAACGGTGTCAGCTTCCAATGTAAACTTTCCTAATTCACGTGTTTTGAATGTGATTTCATTTTCTGTCCAACTACCACCTCTATAACTTAACCGGCCATTTTCTCGCAAAGCATATACATGTGTCTTCTCCATATTGTATTCCTGAACCGGTTTAAGACTTATACTGATATACTTCCTGATAGGAATTTCTTCGTGATTGAAAGCAAATATTTCTTTTCCTTCGCTAATATTTTTATAGAAATGTAGATACAGTGTATCAAACAAGGCGTGTTTTTCAAATTCCATGTTAAAGTGTTTGTTGAAAAAGTGAAATTCATTTTGTGGAGGCACTGTGGCATGAAAATCAAAATATATCATCTCTCCACATAAGTCTACAGAATCAGGTAAGCCATCCCTGAGGTCCCACAGATAAATGGTTTCGTCATCTACTAAGTAGGCAGGCTCCAGCTCGTATTTATAATAATCCTGAAACACAAAGGTGTGTGCGGGCACTTCAGATGATGGAGTAGCCAAGATCAGTGTGTTATCAATAACTTTTGATTGGTAGGATTGATTAACATAAGTTTTTAATTCACTAAAGCTTTTGTTCTTGTTGAAATCAATAAAAATGGAAGATTCATTGCTGTAACTATCTTTCAAAACAACCCGGTAGGAGTGGCTTAATGTATCACTTATCGATAAAATACCCTTGTTCACAGTGGTGTAAAAATCAAGGAAATTACCATCATCAACATATAGCTTATTGAATTTGACGGCATTAGCTCTGTAATTTTGATAATTATAGTGAACGATTATATTTCGGGTTTGCCAAAAACTAAACCTGTTTATCTCCTGATGAAATATAAGTTCATCATCTAACATCGCGTCAATGATCTGGATTCCGTTTCGGTTTGTAACGCCATTATGACGATCAAACGCATAGATCTCCACGCCAATGTTACCTTTCAATTCTATGTTCTGATCTATTTTAAAAACACCCCCTACTTTCCTTAGGGGCAACTCATACCGTCCAAATCTTCCATTTATAGTAGAGGCATTATCCAGTGTTTTAAAGGCAATCTTTTTTGCGTTTGGTGGTATGTTATCTACAATCTCCTTAAACCCAAAACTTAATGGATTCAATACCCTATCTTTCTCATCTCTTATTTCAAAATGTAAATGGGGGCCAAAAGAATAACCGGTATTGCCGGATAATCCTATTACATCACCTTTTTTGACTGGTAAAGTATTTTTACCCGGATATAAGTTCACATAGAATGATTGTTTCTTGTATTGCTGGCTTAAAACATATTGATCTACCGGTTCCATAAATGACTGCAGGTGAGCATATACAGAAGATGTATTGTTTGGATGCTTTATGTAAATCGCATTTCCATAGCCACTGGTTTTTACTTTTACCCTATAAACATATCCATCGGCAGCCGCATATATTGGTTCCCCTCCCTTTCCTCTGGTTTTTATGTCTATTCCTGCATGAAAGTGATCGCCTCTTAATTCACCCATTGAACCACTCAAGTAATTAGTCTGACCGGGATACACTGGAAAAAGGTAATATGGCTCATCAGTAACACCAATTCCCAAAAAAGCATATAGACAGACAGTTAATATATAGAATAATTTATTTGATTTCAACCTCCAAAAGTTCTTCATTTTCTATAAATGCTTTTAGATGATCTCCAATTTTAACTGATCCTACACCTTTTGGGGTACCAGTAAAAATTATATCCCCTTTTTTAAGATGTATGAAGTTTGATATATAGGCAATAAGAAAATCTACCTTGTAAATCATCATAGAGGTGTTACCTTCCTGCACGAGCTCACCATTCTTAATCAATTTGAAAGTTATATTATTTATCGATTGGTAATCATTTATGGATTTAAATTCCGAGATGGGGGCAGAACCATCGAAGCCCTTGGCAAGTGCCCATGGCAAACCTTTTTCTTTTGCTTTTAACTGAATATCCCTTGCCGTGAAGTCTATACCTATGCCAACCTCATCATAATATTTATGAGCAAACTTTTCTTCAATATTTTTACCTTCTTTGCTTATTTTAACTAAGATTTCTGTTTCGTAATGAATATCACTGCTGAATTCCGGGTAATAAAAAGGCGCATTGTTTCGTAACAATGATGTATCAAGCTTAGTAAATATTACTGGGTCAGATGGAAATTCGTTATTTAGTTCTTTTATGTGATCTACATAATTTCTACCAACGCATATTATTTTCATAAATAATTAAAGTATTGAGTAATTAATAAGGCAATCTATCTGTTTAATTTTCAGATCAAAATTAAAGAAATGAAAATTCTCCATAGCTTATATTTCATAACAATTATATCAGTTTCTCTTCAGTGCAGTTCGGTTGCGGTTACCGGAAGAAAACAGTTGAATCTAGTTTCCAATGATAAGCTTATACCCATGAGTATAGAGCAATACGAGAAAGTTTTGAAAGAGAGTAAATTATCTGATAATGAAGAATGGACACAAATGGTAAAAAATACCGGTGCTAAAATCAAAAGCGCCGTTGAAAGATACTTTGAAGAAAAAGGTAGAGCTGATGAACTTGAGGGTTATAAATGGGAATTCAATCTCCTGGCTGATGAGACAGTTAACGCCTGGGCTATGCCTGGAGGCAAGGTAGCTTTTTATGAGGGTATCATACCGATTTGCAAGGATGAGATTGGTGTAGCTGTGGTGATGGGGCATGAAGTTGCCCACGCTATAGCCAATCATGGTAGGGAACGTGTTAGTCAACAAATTGTTGCCCAAAGCGGGCTCACTGTGGTTTCAATAGCACTAGGCGCCGGAGGGGTAGCCCCTATAACCGGCGATGTAATCATGCAGGGTGCCGGCGCAGTAACATCATTAGGCATATTAAAATTTTCACGGACCCACGAGTCAGAGGCGGATCACTTAGGGATTATTTTTATGGCTATGGCAGGTTATGACCCACGTGAAGCACCAAAATTCTGGACTAGAATGTCTTCAGAATCAAAAGGAGAAGCGCCGCCGGAATTTCTATCCACACACCCATCCCATGGTACCAGAATATCAGACTTAAACCAATGGATGCCTGAGGCCATGAATTACTATAAAAGATAACCAGATAATAAAATAAAGGCTAGTTAGAATTATAACTTTTTTTAAATTTAAAGCTTATAACCACTAACATTAATATGTCCAATAGAAATAACCCCCCTATTTCCTTAGAAGAGAAAAAACGAAACTTTGTACTTGAGGAAAAAAATGTGCCTTTTTTCAGTTCAAAGAAGCTGGGTAAGATCATACTGGCATTGTTTATTTCATTTTTTTGTGCTATTGGCTTACTGATATTTATTGAAGTTACCTTCTTCCCTGAAATGGGGGTGATGCGCTTAGCTGATAACGCCCAGCGAAAAACAAATGAATGGTTGAGGGCCAAAGAAGTGGACAGGGGACATGAAGCCATAGCTTTTGAAGAAATGCTGGATGCTTACGCTGCCCGGGGCGGTGACATTAGCCATACCCTGGACTCGATGACCAATGAATTTACTGCCGCTAACTGGGCCGAATTATTAGAATATGATGTGGATTATTTTCTTAAGCATGATGAGATTAATAAAGAAGAAAAATTTAATGGCATACTTCATATAACCAAAATTCTCTATACATCTGGCCACTATGATTTATTTAAAGATGGTTATAAGATTTTAATAGATAAGTTTGCCGGCCCTGATAGTTATTTAACCATATATCACAATTTATTGCCTTTACAGGCAGCATTTGATTATGATGATGAAGAAGAAAGATGGGAGCTTGAAATTCTTTACGACCTGGAGCTCAAAAGACATTTAAGATTGACAAAAAACAGGATTAAAGAAGCACATGAAAAAGGCCAGATATCTATTGAAAGTTGGAAAGCGTATGCTAAGAACGTCAAAGAAGTTCTAAGAACCACACCTGTGTTGCTAGGGAAAAATGAAAGGTTTCAAAGTCAAATTGTAGATGATATGACCTGGATGCTAATTAACATCGAAAATTTAGGGGATAAGAATGCTGATGTTGAATTACTAAGCACTGGATATGAACTGGCGTTACTATTAAGAAAGCAGGACTATCCAAAAGTTGAGCCTGTTATCCCCAATTATTTCGCGGACCTAAAACAGCATATGAAAAATCCGACAGAGAAAATCATCGATAATCTTATAAATACTGTGCTTGATAATCAGAAATCATCAAATGATCTGGCTGAACACCTGAATTATTTCCAAAATTTAAAAACTTCTTAAGATTGTTTTTTTTGGTCAGCTTCAATGTAATCTGATATCTTTTCACATAGCAGATCCGTTTCAGAAGAGATAAATTCATCACCGGTAGCATTGAGAATTGTCTGAGCCATACCACTCAAGCAATCTAGGTAAAACTGCTTCATTTCATCAGTGGTCATTTCTTTATTCCATAGGTCTATTCTTAAAGTGTTATTTTGTTTTGGATCCCAAATGGCGAGGTTTATACATTTAGTTTCCGATATGCCCTCATCTGGATTATCTTCTGCTTCCCAGAAAATTTTTTCAGGTATATTGTTATCATCAAGTTTGACTTGTATTTTTATTTCTGATTTTCTCATAAGTTGATTTTCTTTAGATACTCATTTCAGGAATCTCCCCTTCAACAATAAGATTTCCTTCTGTAGCTGCTTTTATCTCATCAATTGAAACCCCGGGGGCACGCTCTATTAATTTAAATCCATCACGCTCAATGTTAATAACAGCGAGGTCGGTTACAATTTTATCTACACATCCGAGGCCGGTAATTGGTAGTGTACATTGTTTTAATAATTTAGACTTCCCTGACTTGTTGGTGTGTTGCATGGCTACAATAATATATTCTGCTGATGATACTAAATCCATTGCACCACCCATTCCCTTGACCATTTTTCCTGGAATTTTCCAGTTAGCAATATCGCCTTTTTCAGATATTTCCATGGCCCCCAAAATGGTCAAATCCACATGACCTCCCCTAATCATAGCAAAACTTTCAGCCGAAGAAAAGAGCGAAGAACCTTTTAGCATGCTCACGGTTTGCTTGCCTGCATTGATCAAATCAGGATCTACGTCCTCTTCATGGGGAAAAGGTCCTATCCCCAGCAACCCATTTTCTGATTGCAGGACAACCTGCAATCCTTCCGGGATATAGTTTGCAACTAAAGTGGGTATCCCAATGCCAAGATTTATGTATGAACCATCATTTATTTCTTGAGCAATACGCTTTGCTATTCCGACTTTATCTAGTGACATGGATAATTATTTTGGGGTAATAGTCCTTTGTTCAATCCGTTTTTCATAATTTTTACCTTGAAAAATTTTCTGAACATAAATACCGGGTGTATGAATGCAATTTGGATCCAATTCGCCGTCAGGTAGCAACTCTTCAACTTCAGCAATGGTCACTTTACCAGCTGCTGCCATCATGGGGTTAAAATTTCTGGCTGTTCCTTTAAAAATAAGGTTGCCTTCGCTGTCTCCTTTCCAGGCTTTTATCAAAGAATAATCTGCCTTCAGCCATTGCTCCATAAGATACATCTTTCCATCAAATGTCCTTTTTTCTTTGCCTTTTCCTATTTCTGTACCATATCCGGCCGGCGTGTAAAATGCTGGTATTCCAGCACCGCCAGCCCTAATCCTTTCCGCTAGCGTACCCTGAGGTATTAAATCAACCGCCAGTTCACCAGAAAGTAACTGACGCTCAAATACTGCATTTTCACCCACATAACTGCTAATCATCTTTTTTACCTGTCTTGACTTTAGAAGCAATCCTATGCCGAAATCGTCTACACCGGCATTATTAGATATGCAAGTAAGATTTTTTATGTTTTTTTTTAGCAGTGCGGAGATGCAGTTCTCAGGTATGCCGCACAAGCCAAACCCTCCCAGCATTAATACAGCACCATCTTCGATTGTTTTTACAGCCGCCTCTGCATCTTTTACAACTTTATTTATCATTTATTGATTGGTTTAACTCGGCAACAGCATTTTCTCTATCTAAAGATAACTGATTTTTAAGACTCTGTAAATCAGCAAACTTTCTTTCTTCCCTTAATCGCTTTACAAAAACTACTTCAATATTTTTCTCATAGATATTCTGTCGGAAATCAAATATATGTACTTCGATTGTTCTCTCGCTACCATCAACAGTAGGTCGAAATCCAATATTCAGCATTCCTTTGTGTTGTTCTCCATCCAAGTTGATTAACACGGCGTATGTACCATCTTTAGGTATTAATTTAAAGCGCTCATGAATCTTTATGTTAGCGGTAGGGAAACCTATTTCTCTGCCTCTTTGACTCCCTTTTATTATTTTTCCTCTCAGAGAATAAAATCTACCTAAATAATCTTTTGCGTGATTTACATCTCCCGACATAAGAAATTCCCTGATTTTTGTAGAACTCACGCCAATATGATCCATATCCAGCCTGGGTATCTCTTCTACATTAAATCCAAAATGATGGGAATTACTTAATAGGTAATCAAAACTACCTTCCCGGTTCTTACCAAATCTATGATCATAACCTATTATCAGAACTTTGGTCTGTAAACTTTTTACAAGAATCTTATCGATAAATTCAAGCGATGTAAGCTGGGAAAATGATTTTGTGAAGGGAATTTTAACGACATAATCAATGTGTAATTCGGACAATATATCGCACTTTTCCTCAAAGGAATTTAGCAATTTTAATGAACTGGCGTCTTTGTGTAGAACAAACCGGGGATGGGGCCAAAAAGTAAGTACTACACTAGTACCATTGATGTCTTTTGCTAAATTGACAACACGCTTCAATATTTTTTGATGACCTAGATGAACGCCATCAAAAGTACCACTGGTAACCACAGGATTGTTTGGTGGTTTAAAATTGTTTAAATCCTCTATTACCATCATCGTGCTTGAGCATTATACCAGGATAAGAATCTGTCTACTGACAGTGCATCATTAACAGTGATTTCACCAATTCTTGTTCTCCTTAATTCTTTAAGAAAGGCCCCAACGCCTAGTTCTTGACCTATATCATTGGCTATACTTCTGATATAGGTTCCTTTTGAGCAAACTATCCTAAAAAAGACCTCGCCTTCCACGTAGTTCTCTATTTGAAATTCGTGAATAGATACTTCTCTGGGTTGTAATTTAATGTCCTTTTTTTCACGAGCATTTTTATAGGACGCCCTGCCATTAATTTTTATTGCAGAAAAAACCGGAGGAACCTGCTTTATTGTACCTAAGAATTTTTCAGATGCATTAATCACCTCCTTTTCATTGATATGGTCAAATGATTTGTTTGAATTAAAGGCGGTTTCCAAATCAAAGGATGGTGTGGTTTTTCCAAGGCCAAATATTCCAACATATTCTTTTTCATCATTTTGATAGGATCCAATCTTTTTAGTGTATTTGCCGGTACATAAAATCAGTAAACCGGTTGCTAATGGGTCCAGTGTACCTGCATGGCCAACTTTCTTTACCTTAATTGTCCTCCTGATTTTATTAACTACGTCAAATGAGCTCCATGTTATTGGTTTATCAATGGGAATCATAGCTCCTTCTGAAAAATCGTATGGCTTTTCAAATATCAAATTATAAAAAGCTTGAAGATTATAGATGCTAAACCAATCAGAAAACAATAACATGCAAAATAAATAAGCTTACCTTTTCTGACAATGTTAATCATCCATTGACATGCTACATAACCTGATATGAAAGCAGCCAAAAATCCGGTTAGCAAAATCAAGGCCGGCATAGAATCTGTCTCTGGAGTTTCGACGTAATTTTTCAATTTTAAAAATGAAGCACCAAGAATCGGGATTAAAACCATTAAAAAAGAAAACCGGGTAGCCCTGTTTTTTTCAATCCCTAAAAGCAATGCTATGGCTATTGTGGCTCCAGAGCGGGATATTCCTGGCATTATAGCAAATGTTTGTGCTATTCCAATTAAAAAGGCACTAACGTATCTTATATTTTTTTTTCCTGGATTTTTGAAATAGGTAAATAACAACAACAAACCTGTTATTAAGAGCATTGATCCAACTAAAAGGATTCTTCCTCCAAAAAATGCCTCAATCTCTTCTTCAAAAAGAACGCCAACAATACCTACCGGAATCATAGAAACAATAATCATAAGCACATATTCTTTCTCACTATTCCAACTGGTATTGAATGTCCCCCTAAGCAGATTTAAAATATCATTTCTAAAAACAATAATTGTACTTAAGGCGGTTGCACCATGAACCAAAACAGTAAAAAGTAAATTCTTATCCGAATCAACGCCAAAAATGGCTGAACCTAATTCTAAATGCCCACTGCTGCTTACTGGTAAGAATTCAGTTAATCCCTGAATAATACCAAGGACCAGGGCTTCCAAATATGACATCTACTGTTTGGGCTTGTAGAGAATAGCAAAGAATTCTATGACAAAACCTAACATAACTAAAATTGGCCCCAGTGTTAACCCTAAAAATCCAAAACCATACGATTCATTATCCATAGACATTACTAAAAATCCAATTATTATGGTAAAGATGCCCACAAGCATTATTATGTAGTTGGCTTTTTTAAATGCAAAATTATTATTCTCCATATTAGTATAATTCATCTAATGACATTTTTAGGTATTTGTTCATTGCTCTAAATGTAGAGGCATAACCTACGATCACTCCCAGAAAAATCAATCCTAAAGCAATTATAATTAAATACTTATCCTCCTGAAGCGATTGAAGATCTTCTATTTTTTGATTACCCAAAATTAGTAACCCATAAAGCATAACTATAGCCAGTACGGCCGCGATAAAACCGTACCATGAAGCCCTCAGCAAAAATGGTTTTTTAATAAACGATTTTTTTGCCCCAACAAGCTGCATGCTTCGAATCAAAAATCTTTGAGAAAACAGCGCTAATTTTATGGTGTTGTTTATCAATATTGAGACCACTAGAAATAGAATAACCGAAAATGATACTAAAATCGCGCTAATCTTGGTTAGGTTATCATTAATACTTTTTACTATGCTTTCCACATAATTGATTTCATAAACATCATTGATCTTTCCGAGATCAGCTTCGATAATCTTTAGCTTCTCCTGTGATTGATATTCATCTTTAACCTTTAAAATGAAAACATCTCTTAACGGGTTACCTCCTAAAAAGTCCACAAAATCCTCCCCGGTATCATCAATAAATTGTTTGGCTGCCTCTTCTTTTGTGATTAGCCTGACTTGAGGATCGTTGTTATCTTTTAGCACATAATCTTTCGAGGCTATTGTTTTCTCAATTCTTAATAATTCACTTTCTGTCAGATCATTGTTGAGAAAGATCTGCAATTCTACATTTTGACGTATGATCTGAGATAGTTTTTTTGCATGCATGATTAATAAGCCAAACAACCCGATCATAAAAAGGGACAACGTTATACTAAATATGACGCTGATAGAAGGATAACTACCTAGTTTTTTTCTTTTAAAATTCTTAGCCACTACTATCTATCTTGATAACTTTTGTTCTTTCAGAATATCAAGTTCTTCTATAAGTTTTTCGTTTTCTATTTTTATTAATGGCTGTATTGTGGGTTGTGTGATAGTTAACCGATAGTAATGCGCACCATGATATAAAAATAATCGTTTTGTATCCGTGTTGTTAATTTCTAGGATATCAAAAGGAAATCCGCTAAAATCACCGTAAAGAAATAACTTCCCTCTGATAAACTTATAGTGAAAATCATACTTCTTACTCTTTATATTTTTAATATCAAAGTTTTTGAGTGTTTCAGTTCCCGCGAAGTCTTGAACGTGGCTTATTTTATCTATGTCAGGAACAATATGATCGATATTCTCAGTTGCCAGTGTTTCATCAATCATAGGCACACTAACTTCCGCTCTGGCAGCTATATTTTTTACCCTTGCTTCTTTAGAAGTTGAGGTAAGTTCTGTTATTTTTTCCTGAATAAATTGATTATCCACAAAATCCAGTTGGTCAGGTAATGCCGTCGGATTCAAAAAAAATAATTGATAGTTAGTTACACTGCGGGTAGTATAAATGGTTTCAAAAGTATTCACCGGATTCGTATTTATCAGAAATATACCCACGCCTGTCAAGGTTACCAGCACTACAGAGGTAACCAGTTTAAAAGCAGTAGAGCTAAGCAATGCAGATTGAAAGCCAACTCCTACGGGAATATTACTGAGTCGGTTTTTGAGTTCTGCCTTTCGGCTTTCCCTTAAACCCTCTATTATAGATAATTGAAACTGATATTCTTGTTTCAGCAGGGGGTCGGAAGCCAATTGCTCATTAAATATCTCCCGTTCTCCTGGTGACATATCATTGTCTAAAAAAGATTCAACTACTCTTGTATAATTATTTGCCATTGGTTGACATTAATCAAAGAAATCTTTATAGGTATATCGCTTTCGAATTAATATATCAAGTTTCCTTTTACACTTATATTTTTTGGTTTTTGTCGTTTGAGAATTAGCGAAATTCATCTTTTTAGTGATATCCTCCATAGACATTCCGTCAAAGTAATAATACATCAGTATCTTTTTACAGGAATCGTCCAACTTCTGAATGTTCTCTTTAACCACCCTGGAAAGCTCATCGCTTTCATAATTATTAATATATGACTCACTCTGATCACTTTCTTGGTAAGTCCTTGATTTCTTATCTAATTCCTTTCTCCACAAATTCAAACAGATACTGTAGATATAGGTGCTCATTTTAGAGGTTAAAACAAGCGTCCCTCTGTTAGCTTTTTGCCAAAGAACAAGCAATGCTTCCTGAAAAATGTCCTTTGCTTCTTCCTCCGTACCATGGTTTGAAGTAACTAAACGAATCATCATTTTGTAGTATTTCCTGTAAATGTAATCCAAGGCGGATTCGTCACCCCTACCTATCCGTTCCAGTATTTCACTATCTTTCATACACCTTTTAGCTACACGTAGCTATGTTTAAATACTTAAAATGGTCTATTGGTAACCAATCTATCAGCAATTTAATTAAAAAAACTCTTTATTTTCCACATTCTATAAGGCTCCTTAACAGTTTTTAACCAGAATACTATAATCGATTCATACCCTCAACCAGGTCTGAGTCCTGTGGAAGAAAAATAAATAGCCCCTTACTTTTAGGTTACCTTCATTGTCCAACCACATTTTACACCTATATGAATTTCCATCTTCCGGGTCAAGAATTTTCCCTCCACTAAACACGTCTTCATCTTTTTTCATGGAAGATATTATCTCCATACCAATCACTTTTTTATTTTTTCTGTAATCTGTACATTCTTCACATATAGGATCAGGGTCTTCACCCAGTTTGGTAAATATTTTGATAATGTTTCCAAAGTATTCTCCATTTTTCTGATAAATCTCAACTATAGACCTTGGCTCATTGGTATTATCATCTATCGTTTTCCACTTACCAGTAATGTCCACCTGCGCTTGTAATCCACTAGGAAATAAAATTATAGCTGATAAAATAAATATGGTTCGATTCAATTTTTTAAAAGTTTAAATAGGTCTTCCAAATTATTGGCTTCTTTAGCATTTTTATCCTTTCTCCAACGATGGATACGTGGAAATCGTACGGCTATCCCCGATTTATGCCTATTAGACCTTTGAATGCCTTCAAATGCTATTTCAAATACCAATTCCGGAGTAACCGTCCTTACCGGACCATACTTCCCGGTAGTATTCTTTTTTATAAATCGATTGACTTCTCTCATTTCTGCATCTGTTAATCCTGAGTAGGCTTTTGCAAATGGCACCAATTCTCCTTCATGCCAAACCGCCAACGTGTAATCTGAGAAAATATCTGCTCGTCTTCCATGTCCCTTTTGAGCATTAATCATCACAGCATCTACAGTCATAGGATCAACTTTCCATTTCCACCAATCCCCACGTCTACGTCCGGTTTTATAAACCGAATCTTTTCTTTTGATCATCAGGCCCTCAGCTCTAAATTCATCCGCCTGTCTTCTGTATGCTTCCAGTTCCGACCATTTATTAAAAATTACATCATCCGATAATTTTATCAAATCTGGTTTATCAATTTGAAGGATAACGTTTTTTAGTATCGCCCTCCTTTCCTTAAAAGTTTTTTCTCTAATATCCTTACCTTCGTATTCAAGTATATCATAAGCTAAGATTGCACAGGGTGTTTCCCTAAGAATCTTTTTTGATAGTGTTTTCCGACCTATTCTTGTTTGTAAAACATGAAAAGACAGTATCTCGCCATTTTTATAAGGCAGTAATTCACCATCAATCACAAAATCATCGATAAAAAAATCAATTAAGAGATTCATTTCAGGAAACTTCTTAGTAAGCAGGTCTTCGCCTCTAGACCACAAAAAAATCTCGTTGGAACGTTTGATCAATTGTATTCTGATGCCGTCCCATTTCCACTCTGCATTCCAATCATCAGGATGACCAAGATCTGAGATATCTTGCTCAAGAGGGTAAGCTAAATAAAAAGGATAGGGTTTGGATAGGTTGTCAGCCGACTGATCATTTAAAATTAGGTCGCCGTAAGCAGTTTTTTGGGGATTCCATTCGCCCATTATTTTATGGGTTACAATAGATGGATCAATATCATGTATTTCAGCTAATGCTCTGGATATTAATTTTGCTGAAACACCAATTCTAAAGCCGCCGGTAATCAGCTTATTAAACACAAACCTCTCCTGACAGGATAATTGTGCCCATGCCATCAAGATATAACTTTTCTTTTGTTCTTCTTCTAAAGTGTTTAATCTTATCAAATAATTAATCCAGTAGGATAAGCTATAATCACTTGTGCTATTATCCGTATTAGGAATAAGTAAAGAAAGCGTTTCTGCAAAGTCACCTACAACATAGTAACATTCCTCCACGAGCCATGGCGGTAATCCAGAGGCTTCATGAATCCAATGCCTGAGCCGTTTGGTATTTACCTGTCGCTTAGGTCTTTTATGATTGAATAATGCAATTACCCAAACTTTATCATCTTCTGATGCTTTTAAAAAATATTCTTTTAGGTATTTGAGCTTGTTGTTTGTAAGTGAGGTATTCTCGAGTTTATCGACTAATTCAGCGAACTGTCTCAATCATATATTTTTTTTATCACAGCTTCATTTTTATCAATATTTCTAGTAACACTGATTTTAGTCTCTTTGTTAATATTTTCTTTTTCATACCCCAGTTCATGAGGTTTTTCGCTAATATGCGGCGCGATGACAAGTGCTACGATGGATGTCAGTTTAATTAGGATATTCATAGAAGGACCAGACGTATCTTTAAAAGGATCACCAACAGTATCTCCGGTCACTGAAGCTTTATGGGCATCAGAGCCTTTATACTCCATTTTCCCGTTAATCTCAACCCCTTTCTCAAAAGACTTTTTTGCATTGTCCCAGGCACCACCGGCGTTATTTTGAAACATACCCATTAAAACGCCTGTAACAGTGATACCTGCCAATAAACCGCCCAGGACTTCCGGTCCGAAAAACACTCCCACTACAGTTGGAACAACTAAAGCCAGCGAGCCCGGCAGCAACATTTCCCTTAAGGATGCTTTTGTAGAGATCTCTACACATTTTTCATATTCTGGTTTTGCCTTTTTTTCCATTATTCCGGGAATTTCCTTGAATTGTCTTCTCACTTCATTGACCATATCCATGGCTGCTCTGCCTACTGCGGAGATAGCTAAAGAGGAAAAGATAAAGGGAATCATTCCACCCACAAATAAACCAGCTAAAACATCCGCTTTATAAATATCAATAGAATCTATTCCGGCAAGGCCTACAAAAGCAGCAAATAAAGCCAATGCGGTCAGTGCGGCGGAAGCAATTGCAAATCCTTTTCCTGAGGCAGCTGTGGTATTTCCAACGGCATCCAATTGATCTGTTTTTTCCCTGACTTCTTTTGGTAATTCTGTCATCTCTGCTATCCCACCAGCATTATCTGCTATCGGGCCAAAAGCATCAATTGCTAGTTGCATGGCAGTAGTGGCCATCATACCTGCCGCAGCAATTCCCACGCCATATAATCCTGCAAGTTGATAAGATCCAAAGATTCCTGTGGCTAAGACAAGGATAGGGATGACAGTAGACTCCATACCTACCGCTAACCCAGCTATTATGTTTGTGGCATGTCCCGTAGATGATTGATTGACTATAGAATTGACAGGCCTTCGGCCCATTGATGTGTAGTATTCTGTAACAACACTCATAATTGCCCCAACAATCAATCCCAGAACAATAGCCAGGTAAACATTTAAGGATGTGAATTCATAGCCTCTGATCGACATGTTCTGCGGTAATAGATAAGTTACAATGAAGTATGCAGCAATTGCAGTAAAAATTATTGAAGACCAGTTACCTAAATTAAGGGCTTTCTGTACATTACCGTCATCGTTTTTAATCCTTACAAAAACAGTTCCTACGATAGAGAAAATTAAACCAACTCCTGCCATTACCATAGGCAATAAAATCGGTGATAAACCACCAAACTTGTCAGCAGAAGCATCAATCTCCTGGCCTAAAACCATTGATGCAAGGATAGTAGCCACATATGAGCCAAATAAGTCTGCACCCATCCCTGCTACATCGCCGACATTGTCCCCAACATTATCTGCAATAGTTGCGGGGTTTCTAGGGTCATCTTCGGGAATGCCAGCTTCAACCTTTCCAACTAAATCAGCGCCGACGTCTGCTGCTTTTGTGTAGATTCCACCCCCTACCCTTGCGAAAAGCGCTATTGATTCTGCGCCTAAGGAAAATCCTGCCAGGACTTCTATTGCAGTCCTCATTTCAATACCTGTTGCTGCCACGCCCTCCGGAACAAAAATGGTAATGAATACAATAAACAAACTACCCAGGCCAAAAACAGCTAAACCAGCAACGCCTAATCCCATAACACTGCCACCAGTGAAAGATACACTCAAAGCTTTTCGTAAACTGGTTTTTGCAGCTTGGGTTGTTCTAGAATTTGCTTTAGTTGCAACATTCATACCGATGTACCCGGCAGTGGCGGAAAGTAAAGCACCAATAACAAAAGATATAGCTATAATCGGATGAGAATCAGGCACTAAAGTGCCAGAATATGCCAATAAGATAGCAGCTATAACAACAAAATATGCCAGGATTTTCCACTCCGCTTTCAAAAACGCCATTGCTCCATCAGCTATATATTTAGAAATTTCTTGCATTCTTTCATCACCGGAATGTTGTTTTATAACCCATCTTGATTTCATTGCCATCACCAAGAGTCCGATTAATCCGAGGGCGGGGATGAGGAAGATTATGTTTGTCATTTTTAAGTCAAAGTCAGGTTTGAAAAAATTTTTGCAAAGATATCAGTTAGGATCAATTATAAAAATTTAATTGGATTGCACTATTGATCTATAAAATTATCCATTTTGCCGTTGTCTTCCACAGGTTCTCCTTCAAATTCGGTCTCTAATTCAAAAGCATTGATCTTGTGCCCATTCAAGTATTTTGAAAGTACTGACTTATAACCGTGGGTTATGTAAACAGTATGTGCCTCAGTTTCTTTTATGACTTGATTCAGTCCATTCCAATCAGCATGGTCTGATATTATAAAGCCCCGGCCTGCATTTCTTCTTCGTTTAATACCCCTTATGTTCATCCAGCCAGATGCCATTGCTGTCTCATAAGGATGGAATTTTTTAATCCATGAAGTACCTAAGGACGAGTTAGTTGCCAATATCAGGTTTCCTGCAAACATCTTTCTATCCTGATCAGGTGTAACCCGGGTTACTTTTGGTAAATCAAATCCAGCTGATAGCAGCGTGTCATGCACATTCCATATGGCTCCATGAACAAAAATATTACTGATAGACGTATCGATATTTTTTAGAATTCTTTGAGCTTTACCCAAAGCATAAACTATTAGCACGCTGGTCTTACCATCTTGTTGGTTTGATCTCCACCACTCGTTTATATTATTGTAAACCAATTCCTGTTTTGGCCATTGGAATACAGGCAACCCGAAAGTGGATTCAGTAACGAAAGTATCACATTTCACCAATTCGAAAGGTTGACTAAAACTGTCATCATCAAGCTTGTAGTCTCCACTAATTACAGTTACATGTCCTTTATACTCTAGTCTTATCTGTGAAGATCCTATAATGTGCCCTGCAGGATGAAGGGATAATTTAATTCCACTGATAAAAATTGATTCACCATAATCCAGTGTTTGAACATTCACTTCACCAAGCCTCAATTTCAATATAACCTCCGAATGCTTGTGGATCAGATATTGATCCGAACCAGGCCTTGCGTGGTCCGCATGTGTATGAGTAATCACTGCTTTTTTTACGCCAACCCAGGGATCAATATAAAAATCACCAATGGGACAATATATCCCTTCTTCTCTGATCTCTAAAAGATCAGTCATTGATTAATATTAATTCTTAGTGTCTGTGTTTATATAGTTGAGGAACTCACTTTTAATATGCTCATTTTTGAACTTCCCGCCAAAATAGGCAGTACCTGTTCTGCTATTGGTATCATTAACACCTCTGGAAGAAACACACATATGGGTTGCATCAAGCACAACAGCAACATCATCTGTTTTTAGGGTTTCCTTCAATTCTTCAGCAATCTGAACTGTAAGCCGTTCCTGGACCTGAGGCCTCTTCGAAAAATACTGTACGATTCTATTGATTTTTGACAAGCCAATTACCTTACCGCTGGAAAAATATGCCACGTGTGCTTTACCATAGATTGGAACAAAGTGATGTTCACAATGTGAGTAAAAGGTGACATCCTTTTCAACGAGCATTTGATCATAACCAAACTTATTTTCAAAAAGCTTGGCATGGGGTTTATTCTTTGGATTTAAACCGCTAAAAACTTCTTTGACATACATTTTTGCCACCCTGTAAGGTGTCCCCTGGAGGCTATCATCATCTAAATCCATCCCAAGAATGTGCATGATCTCTTTGAAGTGTTTTGAGATTAATTCAATCTTTAAATCATCATCCATCTCAAAAGCATCCGCCCTCAGCGGGGTGGCTGTAGAACTACCCACATGATCCTCACCAAAATCATCTATGGCTATTTCTTCATTATCCCGGGTATTCAACAAAGTTTCTTTCGGTTTCATATAGTCTTATTTTTAATTCCAATTTATCTTCAATTTTATCTCGCAGTATGTTGTATATCACAATGGCTATATTTTCTGCGGTAGGATTAAGGTTTTTAAATTCTTCTGTATCTAAGTTTAGATTTTTATGGTCAAACTTATTCGTTACATGTTCTTTGATGATATCACTAAGTTTCTTCATATCATAAACATATCCTGTTTCAGGATCTGGTTCCCCCAATAATTTCACGATTAAATCGTAGTTATGACCATGCCAATTAGGATTGTTGCACTTTCCAAACACAGCATTATTTTTTTCATCATCCCAGTTGGGATTATGCAGTCTGTGTGCTGCATTAAAATGTTCTTTTCTGTAAACTGCTACTTTCATAATTAAATTCGGTCTTTTAAACTGGATATTGGATTGATTTGTTTAATAAATTGTTTTGTTTGCTAAACATTGTCTGTTAATGGTAACTGGCCGATAAATTATTCACAATTTTGAATACGCTTATTGACAGTCATCGTACTTAAGTAATTAACCATAATAAATTGGATACAAAATCAATTAAAAATCATATCAAAGAACTCCAGGATGAAGGTAAGAAACTATTTGCTACCTCTTCATTCCAATCACATAGCTTGGTATTGTTGCACATATTAAGCAAGATTGACCAGGAGATACCAATTTACTTCTTAAATACAGGCTATCATTTTCCAGAGACGATTTCGTTCAAAGAGAAGATCAGAGAGGATTTTGGTATCAGGGTAATCAACATTAAGTCAGACACACCACGTTACATGCAAATGGATTCTAACCATAAGCTATTGTTTACTATTGATCCCGATTACTGCTGTTATTTGAATAAAACCCAACCAACAGAAAAACTTCTTAATCAGTATGACATCTGGATCAATGGTGTGAGGGCCGATCAAAGTAAATTTAGAAAATCCATGAACGTATATGAAAGGACTCCTTTCCGGGCGATGCGCTTTCATCCAATGCTGGACTGGAATTCAAAAATGATTTACGACTACATCAAACAGCATAACCTACCGAAGCATCCCATGGAGTCGAAAGGATATCTTAGTATAGGTTGTGAACCATGTACCCGAAAAATAGATCCTGAGATGCAGGAAAGAGAAGCCCGATGGTATGGTATGAACAAAGTTGAATGTGGGTTGCATACCGATCTCATAAAAAAATAATCAATGAAAATTTTATTAACAGGAGGGGCTGGCTACATAGGATCTGAATTAACCAGAACGCTGGCTGCATGCCCTGAAGTATCTGAAATTCATCTTTATGATAACCTTAGTAAAGGAAATTTTAACTTATTCCTTGGAAATAAAATTGAAGGCGGACAAAAAGTAAAACTTATAGAAGGTGAGATTCTCGACTCAAGGAAGTTGAAGTTTGCGCTTGAAAAAGTTGATAAGGTAATACACTTAGCTGCAAAGGTAACCACACCTTTTTCAAACATTGACCCCCACTTTTATGAACAAATAAATCATTGGGGAACGGCCGAATTGACATATGCCCTGGAGGAGAGCAATAATAACATTGAACAATTAATTTACATAAGTAGCATATCGGTTTACGGCACATATGAGCACTATCTCAATGAGGATTCAATTCCAAATCCAAATACATATTATGGCATTTCAAAATTAAGAGGTGAAGAGCACGTTGATCGATTGATGGAAGAAAGGAATGCGACAATTCTTCGTTGTGGGAATGTATATGGTTTTAGTGGCAGTATGCGTTTTGATGCGGTAATCAATAAGTTTATGTTTGATTCAAATTACAAGCAAAGAATTCAAATTTTTGGAGATGGTAAGCAGCACAGGGCCTTTATCCATATGGACTATCTGGTTGATATTATCAGGCAGGTAGTGTTAAATGAGGTTCCCAAAGGTACATACAATGTGGTTGATAAAAACCTCCAAATACTTGATATAGTAGAAGCACTCCAGGAAATATTCGATCACCTGGAACTTATATTCTCGAATCAGCATATTTTCCTTAAGGAAATTAAAGTATCACCGGAAACAAAACTGAAAAATTATGTTACTTTTCCAGAGTCCAGGAGTCTTGTTGAAGAACTGCAATCATTCCAAAAGCATTTTTCATTTTAGTTTCAGGGATTATTTATTTTTGGATACAGTGCTATGACAAAACAGGTTTTTCTATTCTTATTTTTCTTTTCCTTTTGTCTTACAGGGTATACCCAGAATTTTTTAGGATGGAAATTTCAGGACAGATACTTTTCATTGTCATTTGGGACCGGTCAGACAGCTTATTTCGGCGAATTAGATAACGGTAGGGGATTGTTAAACGGGCTAAATAATTTTACCTTAAGCCTGGAGGCCAGGTTATACTCCAGGATTGGTGCCAGAGCTGAATTTACTTACTATAACATTGAAGGCGATGATATCCAGGCAGCGGATAGCTCATTCAACCGACAAAGAAACTTGTCTTTTTTTTCAAATAATTTCGAATTTAAACTGGAAGGAGTTTTTTATCCATTTAAGTATGTGGGGGATTATCATCGCCGCAGGCCTTTCGATCCATATTTTACTGCGGGTATCGGTTTTACAACGTTTAACCCAAAGACAACCTTGGATAGTGTCACATATACTTTAAGTGACTTTGAAACGGAGGGTGTGTCTTATGGCAATATTGCCTTAGTGCTACCCGTTGGGGTCGGTATTAAACTTAGGCTGAATGAATTTCTAAGTCTTAATTTTGAGGCAAATTACCGATTCACTTTTGAGGATTATATTGATGATGTCTCCAATACTTATGGAGGCCCTTTTTCTGATCCAATTCGTCAGGCATTATCTAATAGAAATGAAGAGATAGGGGTTATTAATGAAGCAGCTTTTGAAGCGCAGGTACCCGGCGGTCCTAGAGGAGATCCAGATACTAAGGACACATATCTAATGGTCCAGGCAAGAATTGAGTGGTACATACCGCCGGATCTTTTCCAGAAAAAAACAAGGGCTAATAAACAACCTTTATTTATGAAGCCTTAAAAATAAAATCTTTGTAATGAATGGTTGATTATCGGGGTAAGTCCAATATTGTAATCCACTGCACACTATATTATCCAAAACATTATATAAAGCCTAACACCCGGAAGCATAAATAATGGCTGTAATAAAGTTTGATAATCCAAAGATTAATTTATCTTAGAAGATTAATTAATTATTATAAATTTTCAACGACTATATCGCAAAAATGAAGGTTTTAAGGTTTGCATTTTGGATTATTTTAACTTTATCTGCCGTAATTGCCTTAAATATTAAGTTTGGAAATATACCCCCAATCGGTAAATTTTTAAATCCCTGGAGTGGGTTTTGGGTTAATGGGGAAGAAGAGGCCTTAAACATCTCCCAAAACATAAAACTCGAAGGTCTCAAAGATCAAGTTACCATAGAATTTGATTCGTTAGTTATCCCCCACATTTTTGCCAATAATGAAGAAGACCTGTATTTCGCTCAGGGGTATATAACCGCTTACCATCGTTTGTGGCAGATGGAATTTCAATTGTATGCTACAGCAGGTCGAATATCTGAAATTATTGGCAAGAGAGCGCTGGATTTTGATAGAGGTCAAAGACGAAAAGGATTAACCTATGGAGCAAAACAAACACTTAAACTGGTTGAACAGCAACCTGAAATTAAAAATAAACTGGACGCATACACAAAAGGGGTTAATGCTTACATCAAAAGTCTCTCACCCGGAAAATATCCTATAGAATATAAATTATTGAATTACGATCCGGAACCATGGAATAATTTCAAATCATGCCTTCTGCTAAAAGAAATGGCTGACCAGCTATCGAGAGGAGAAAGGGACCTGGAAAACACTAACCTGATCAGCCTTTTAGGCAGGGAACGATTTGAATTACTTTATCCTGAATATCCTGATAAAGTTGATCCTGTTATACCTGTTGGGACCAAATTTGATTTCCAACAGATAAAGATAGACCGTCCAAATTTGAATTATCCTGACATAAAAACGCCTTCAACTATAAAAAATCCGGATCCAAGAAATGGAAGTAATAATTTTGCAATAAACGGAAACAAAAGCGCGAACGGCTTCCCATTATTAGCAAATGAACCAGACCTGGGGTTAAACCTTCCCTCTTTGTGGTATATCGCACATCTTAATTGCGAGGGCATGAACGTGATGGGATCCACTTTGCCCGGTTTACCTGGTGTGATCATCGGATTTAATGATTCAATCGCCTGGGGCTTGACAAATGCAAAACGAGATCTGGTGGATTGGTATGCGATAGAATTTAAATCAAGTAAAAGGGACGAGTATAAATACGATGATAAATGGTTAAAAACCCAGCAGGTGATAGAAGAAATTTTAATAAGTGATAGCAGCACTTTTTATGATACTATTATATACACCCATTATGGTCCGGTAAGCTATGATAGAAATTTTAAAGGAAATAGCGAGGAAATTAATTATGCCATGCGTTGGACAGCGCATGACCCGGCAGAGGAGATTAAATCTTTATGGATGATAAATAAAGCCTCAAACTACGATGATTTTAAAGAAGGCTTATCCTATTATACTGGTCCACCGCAGAATTTCGCCTATGCTGATGCAAAAGGAAATATTGCGATAAGGATACCAGGGAAATTTCCTGTAAAATGGAGAGAGCAAGGAAAGTTTTTAATGGATGGGTCGATATCTGAATATGAATGGGCGGAATATATTCCCAGGGCGCATAATCTCGAATCAGTCAATCCTGAAAGGAATTTCATCAGCTCAGCAAATCAACACCCGGTAGATTCCACTTATCCTTATTATGATTATGATCATAATTTTGAACATTATAGAAATAGAAGGATAAACGATAGACTAAGAGTTACAAATGGGCTGAAAGCTGAAGATATGATGAAGTTACAAAACGATAACTTTAATTATATCGCTTCTGAAAGTTTACCTTTTATGTTAGATAGTTTGGACACCACAAGATTTGACAATGAAAAAAAAGCATTATATCAGGATTTGAGGCAGTGGGATTACTTTAATAAACCCGATATTACCGCTCCATCTATCTTTGAATTATGGTCTGACATTTTCTATGATCAATTATGGGATGAATACGATACCATGTCATTTGCAAACTACAGACCTAATATTTATAATACCATTCACCTCGTTAAGAACTACCCTGATTTGCCATTTATTGATATGATTGAGACCCAGCATAATGAAACAATCCGGGAATTGATAAACAATACTTTTAATAACATGACTGACTCACTTACTAACTGGAAAAGGGAAAATGGAGATGATATTCAATGGTATATATTTAAAAATACAAGTGTTTCTCATTTATTGCGCATTGAACCCTTCAGTAGAGATCAAATAAAAATAGGAGGAAATCATAATATCGTTAATGCCGCCAGTGGTACCCATGGACCATCGTGGCGCATGGTAGTTGAGCTAGAACCCGATAATGTGAAAGCATGGGGTATATATCCCGGAAGCCAATCAGGTAACCCGGGGAATCCAAAATATGCGCATATGATAGAAAGCTGGGCAAAAGGAGAATACTTTCAATTGTATTTCCCGGATTCTAAAAATGAAAATGAGGATATGATAACTTCATCCACGACCCTAAAACCTGAATAACATGAAATTTTTACTTCGTCTGATATTGTTTGGGGCTTCGGCTTATTTGTGCGGACTATACTTTTCCTGGTGGATATTCATTATTCCAACAGCCCTTATTGCTGCATTGATCCCAGGTCATGGATTAAATGTTTTTTTATCCTCGTTTCTTGGTGTAGGGTTGCTGTGGATGGGTGTGACCTGGAAATTGGATGTTGAAACCAGGTCCATCATGTCTTCTCAAATGGTTGAGCTATTTCCTGTAAATGATCCTGTTTACCTTATAATCATGACAGGTATATTGGGCGGTCTGTTAGCGAGCTTTGCAGCGCTATCAGGTAATAGTTTCAGAAAAATTTTCATGAAGCAGAACCAAAAAAGTATTTATAATTAGTAAATAATCAGGCGTTTATGATAAATATTTCCAGAAGCGTTAATCTGAATGATATAAACTCCTTTCTTATGATCACTAATGTTAAAAGTTAATTTATCTTGCGATCGCCTTTTTATTGGCAGTTTGATTGTGCTTCCAGTCAGATCAATCAGTTTAATTTCTAAATCTTCTAATAAGGCATGTTTTACGAGTGATAAGGTCACATCATTATTAGCAGGATTCGGATAAATTTTGAATTGAGGGTCAATATGTTCTTCAAGTGATGTAATTAGTCGTACGTTATACTCTAAAGTATCATAAGCATAACATCCCAGTGAATCTTCAACTTTAAGGATTATTTCATGTGATCCTAGTTCAAAGAAAGATAGTTCTTTCACTTGACCAACTCCCTGAAAAAAACCATTCACATACCATTTATAATTCAACCCATCTGGTGTTGCTAATAACTGCACAACGTTATCGCCGGGCAAGGATATTTCAAGAGGTGTTGGTATAATCTCAGGAATTATTCTGCTCACATTGATGCCTGCCGATACAATACCACTTTCTATCCCTTTATCAATTCCTCCAACATATAAAATGGTATCACTGTCCAATACGCTGACCTTTAACTGACTGCCCCGGTGAAGAAGGTCTGTGCCTTCTGAGTCACGGTAAAAATTAAATAAAGTACCATTGAACGGCTCCAATAATACCTCGCTGCCAGGACATACCGCCATAGATGCTACTATAGGCAACGGGGACTCCCCTAATTCCAACAAACGCTCCACAGTTCCTTCGCATCCATTTCCATCGGTGACTGACAACCGAACATTTATCCCTTCTGTAAGATCAACTTCTACAATCGGTGACCTGGTCGTAAACTCCTCGCCATCTACCGTCCATAACTCGTCTCCATAACCACTGGCATTGATCAAACGGACCTTGTTGGTTGAGCCAAGGTCTGTCGTGTCTATTTGATAACTGATATCAACCGCTAGCTCATCATAAACCATAACCTCTACCGATACCGGATGGCTCTCAAAATCACCTTCCGCATTGGTGACATAGTAAATGGTGTCCCTTTCCAACGGACCCGTCTCGAAGACCGGGCCTTCATACAGCAGTTCCGACAACCCCTCATCGACATACACCCTTAGGATATCGCTGTTCGACGCATCAAGCAATGCCTGTTCACCATAGCATATCTCCTGATCTTCTAACACCGGCTCATCGCTACGCGCTGCCACAAACAGGTCCTTAGTGATGACCCCCGTACATCCTGAACCGTTAACAACCTCCAACATCACTTCATAAAGCCCGGTAGAGGTGTAAACATTGAGGGGGTCCTTAGAGTCACTACTGTGCCCATCGCCAAAATCCCATAACCATCTGACCGAACCTACCGTCAAATCCTCAAAACTGACCAAAGCCATACCCGACCCGTCAACATAAACGGTGTCCGGGAAAATAAACTGTGGCACAAAGGAAAACACTTCTATCACGGCCGATACAATACCACTTTCTATCCCTTTATCAATTCCTCCAACATATAAAATGG
>CAYSCZ010000007.1:0-29530 GCA_964429655.1 uncultured Roseivirgaceae bacterium | reverse complement strand
GATCTTCTAACACCGGCTCATCGCTACGCGCTGCCACAAACAGGTCCTTAGTGATTGATTCTGAACAGCCCTGAACATTGGTAACCAAAAGAGTTATTTCATATTCGCCAGTTGCCGTGTAGGTATTAACAGGATTTTTGATTGTACTTGAGCTTCCATCGCCAAAATTCCATAACCAACTTATTGACTCCTCTGTTAAGTCATTGAAATTTACAACGACCAATCCGTCGTCATTAATAAAAACTGTATCTTCAAATGATATGGAAGGACTCGCTTCGAAAACTGCAATGGTCAGAGCTTCTATCTCTCCCAGATATTGATTTTCCGAATTTCTAAAATAAATTATTGTATCATTAAGGATGGGTCCAAATTCAAATTCACGCCCTGACCCGATCAATTCTTGAGCCAGAGGATCTTTAAAATAGGAATATAATTGATTGTCCTCAAATGATAAAATCACATTATCGTTTTTGCAGGTTTCAAATTTTGCAGTTACCGGAGGATTTTGGAGGTGGTCTTCATATTTAAGCCTGGCCTGAGTCGCACTTTCTTGCAGGGATAGTAGATCATTTTCTACATTAATAAAGAAAGCGATCTTTTCACTACTGTAGGGATCAATTGGTGGAATGCTTCCTCCAACTATAATCCCCACATCATTACCATCACCAAGCTCACCTGCCAGTAACTTTTCCTCATTTAGTAATTTATGCTTTAAAGTATCAAGCAATAAACTATCTAATTCAGCCTCGTTCCCATGATAATCTCCAATATCTAGAGCGTGAATTATTGAATTTTGACCTGTTAACAATGAAATGCCGGCAAAAATATTTTCATCTGAAACGTAACCAAGATCAAGTTCATCATTCCAACTCGCTTTATTATTGATTGTGTCACCAAGTTGCCAATCGGAAAATAATGCAAGCTTAATAGGGTCCCACTGCTTATCTGAGGTATTGGTAATTCTGTATTCTAAAATGTAAAAATCCTCCGACACAAAGGAAAGTAATTCCTGCTCAACAAACATAATGGTGTCCAGACTGTCCAATACAGGATTGAAGTTTGATGAAGCAACCAAATCAGACTGACCATTATCATCAACCTTAATGTTTTTTATGGTCTTAAAATCGAAATCCCTGGTTTGTTGATTAAGATTATTTACCACATTGTCAACCACCACTCCATTGCTTAGTGCAATCATCAGCCCAAATTGTGATAAAAGATTTTCAGAATTAAATGTCAATCCCATACCGTCAGTCTGAGCGTCATTCGCATAACCTAAATTTCCATTACCAGCAATAGTGGTATTTAATGAAGCGGTAGATAAATCGGCATAATTCGGCTCTGTTGTGAATTCCATAAATTCAAAATCTTCATATCCAACAGCCTGGTAATCTATTTTTATGATTATTCGCTCATTGGGCGGTGTTTCATCATCTAGCAATATGTTTAAAGTATGGTTAGCAGTGACCCCCATCATTTCCATGTCTCCTATTGACATCGTTGGGTTTTGAAGGGTAGCAAATTCAGATTCGGTAGAAAAATTAATTGATAGGTCAGATAAAGGATTTAAAAAATTAGTGAAGTTCATATTTATTTTGATCTGATCACCATAAAAAGCCAATTCACCAATTCCATTGTCATAGGTCATGTTAGTTTGCCTAACTGATATGGCATTGACATCAGTAACAGCCTGTTCAATGTTTAACCTCCCATGACCAAGTTGACCAAAATATTGATTATTGTCACCAACCGAATAAATATCATCCGCCGTTACCCTAAGTTGTTCCATCACTTGCAGCGCATTGTATTGAGGAAAAGCATCCCTTACTAAAGCAGCAGCTCCAGAAACTTGTGGAGATGAAACAGAAGTGCCTGTGGGATTAAAATAATTATTGTTTTTACGTGTTGTAAAAATCCTGATACCAGGCGCAACCAGATCAACGTTATAGCTAAAAGTCGAGAATCCTGTTTTGTTATCTTCGAAATCCGTGGCACCAATTGAAAGAACATTTTCATAGGAAGCCGGATAGAAATCTAGTTCCTCAGGCGTATTTCCGGCAGCTGCTACTATAACAACATCCTGCTCTAATACAGCATAATTAATTATATCTTGAACATACTTTTCAAATATATTTGGGGCTCCCCAGGATAGATTCAATATATCAATTCCATTGTCAGCAGCATAAATTATTGATTCATAAGGATTAATAGCGAAAGGACTACCAGAGTCAAAAATTTTAATAGGTACTATTTTTGAATAAAAACCTATACCTGATATTCCTATTCCATTATTTGTCGTGGCTCCAGCCACTCCTGAAACCCCTGTACCATGAGTTACTCTATCATCATCGGGAAAATTATCATTATTGGCAATATCCCAACCAATGTAATCATCCACATAACCATTAAGATCATCATCTATCCCATTTACAGGATCAGCATGGTTTAAATAAATATTTTCCTGAAGGTCTTCATGATCAAGGTCCATCCCGGTGTCACTTATTCCAATAACTACATTGGTATCACCCCTAGTAATATCCCAGGCCTCATAAGCTTTCACAATTTCCAGATATTCCTGATTTCCTGTATCCAAATTAGCCTCAGGGTCATTAGGAACATACAATAACTCAACTTTATAACTTGGCTCCGCATAAAGAACATTATCGTATTTCAGTAACTCGTTTATTGTTTCAACAATGTCTCCTTGCTTAAGATGGATTTTATAGATGCCCTTTAAGTATTTGCTAGCACTCAATACTTGTTCAGATCTATAAATAGGCGTACAAATTTCTAAAGAGAATATATTTTCAACCTCATTAATAGTCAGTGGATTTTCGAAACTACCGGGCGTAATTGAATTATTTAACTTAAATATTACTACATTATCCTCGCAATTTTTATAACCTACTCCCTCTGGAAATTCAAAATGTCTATCCTCTTCCTGTGCATGTGAGGTAATAACAGCTAAAAAAGTAAAAAGCAACAGAAATAGACGACGGTACATCTTTAAAAGATTAAATCACCCTTTCATATATCACAAAATCAAATGAATGCGCATGTTTGGCATCTACAGCATGATGTTTCCTTGAAACCTCTTTCCATTCATTTTTTGGAAATTCCGGGAAATAGGTATCACCGTCAAATTCAGCGTCGACTTCGGTGAGATAGATGTAATCTGTATCAGGAAGTGCCATTTTGTAAATCTCCCCTCCACCAATAATGAAAGCTTCTTCTTCACCATTTTCCCTTGCAATTTCCAGTGCCTTCTCAAGACTATTGACCACATAAGCTCCTTTACCATCATACTTATCCTTTCTGGTAATGACGATGTTAGGACGGTTTGGAAGCGGTTGAAAGGCCTGCTGCAAAGATTCGAAATTTCTACGTCCCATGATCACGTGATGTCCGGCTGTCGTTGCTTTAAAATATTTAAAATCATCGGGCAAGTGCCATGGTAGGTCATTATTTAAACCAATTACCCTGTTTCGGCTCATGGCCGCGATCATTGATATTTTCATAATTTATTTCCTCTTAAAAAAGCTTTTATTTCCATCATCTTTTTTCCTTCCATTTGAATTTCTATCACCTCAATGTAACCATCCAGGCAACGAAACCTGAGATAATTTTCTCCATCAGTTTCATAATTGCCGGAGTGCTCTTCCTTTCCAGCTTTTGTAATATTTACCCTAAATATCTTACAAATTTTATTATTAATCAATGTCCAAGCCGATGGATGGGGTGATAAACCTCTCACAAAATCTTTTATTCTGGCTGCTGACTGGTTCCAATCGATCTTACAAGTGTCTTTAAAAATTTTAGGAGCAGGTTTTAATGCTTCCAATGCTTCCTGAGGTTTCAAACTAAAATTATTTTTTTCAATGGCCTCTACCGTTTTAAGTACCAGGTTGGCCCCCTTTTTCATTAACCGATTATAGAGCGAACCGGCATCCTCTTCCGGCATAATCGTTTCTTTTTCCTGAAATATCAAAGCACCCGTATCAATTTCATGTTTTAAAAAAAAGGTGGTTACCCCAGTTTCTTTTTCTCCATTAATGATTGCCCAGTTTATTGGAGCTGCTCCCCGGTACTGCGGAAGTAATGAGGCATGTAAATTAAATGTACCCAAAGGTGGTGACGACCAGACAACCTCCGGAAGCATTCGAAAAGCAACCACAACTTGTAAGTCAGGCTGTAAAGCTTTCAATTCATCGAGAAAACGGGGATCTTTTAGGTTTTTAGGCTGCAGTATGTTTAATCCCTGATTTAAACAATATTCTTTAATTGGTGGGGATGAGATCTGTTTTCCTCGGCCCCTGGGCTTATCGGGCGCTGTAATTACCCCAACAATATTTTTGTTATTTTCAACTAATATTCTAAGACTGGGTACAGCAAATTCAGGCGTTCCCATAAATACAATACGCAAATCATCCATCCCTCAAAATTAGATGAATAATAAAAAACCTACATTGTTTCTTAAAATGGCACCTCACCGGGTGCTACATCACCCCTTCCGGAATCTTTATTCGATTGATTGATGCGACTGCCGAAAGTCATTGTGCTGAAAGAATTGTCTGAAATAGCCTTATCAGTTGCATCCAAATCATCAAAACGTGTAAATCGTTTCACGAAATTAAGCCGCACATCCTCCAGTGCCCCATTTCGATGCTTAGCCACAATCACCTCTGCTGTTCCGTCAGCAGGTGTACCGTCCTCGTATTCATCTATTTTATAATATTCCGGGCGGTATAAGAAAAGAACAACATCAGCATCCTGCTCGATAGAACCTGATTCCCTAAGGTCTGATAGCTGTGGCCGCTTGGTACCTCCCCTGTTTTCCACAGCCCTGCTCAATTGGGATAAAGCGATTACCGGCACATTCAATTCCTTAGCTAAACTTTTCAATGCCCTGGAGATAGAAGCTATTTCCTGCTCTCTGTTGCCCGCATTTTTGGAGGAATCACCGGACATTAACTGTAGATAATCAATGATTATCATTTGGACATCATGCTGTGCCTTAAGTCTTCGGCACTTTGCCCGAAGCTCAAGAATAGTGATTGCCGGGGTATCATCAATGTAAATCGGTGATTCCTGCAAGCGGTTGGTCTTATGAACCAACTGCTCCCATTCATAATCCTCCAGGTTTCCCTTTTTTATTTTCTCACTATCTAGTTCCGCTTCCGCTGAGATCAAACGATTGGTAAGCTGAATGGAAGACATCTCCAGCGAAAATATGGCTACCGGTTTGTTGAAATCCAGGGCAGCATTTCTCATAGCGGAAACCACAAAAGCTGTTTTACCCATACCGGGCCTTGCAGCAATGATAATAAGATCTGACTTTTGCCATCCTGAGGTTACCCTGTCAAGCTGTGTGAACCCACTTGGAACACCTGTCAGACCATCTTTATGCTCTTTACGGGTTTCAATTTCCTTGATTGCGGTTTTCATCAATCCACGGATATCTTCGAAATTTTTTCTTATGTAGGTTTCGGATATTTCAAACAGAGATTGTTCGGTCCTGTCAAGTAGCTCAAAAACATCGGTAGTGTCCTCAAAAGCATCATGCTGAATCTCCGAAGATACTTTGATCAGCTCCCTTTTGATGGATTGCTCAACAACAACCCTTGCATGATATTCAATATTTGCAGCAGAATTTACTCCTCTGGTTAACTCGGTTATGTAATAAGCCCCACCGACGATATCAAGATGCCCGTTTTTTCTTAGTTGGTTAGTTACTGTTAATAAGTCGACGGGTTCTGAATTATTGAATAGCTGAATAATGGCTTCATAGATAAGCCTATGAACGTCCTTATAAAAATTGGCCGGTTTTATTATATCCACCACGGTCGACAGCGCATCCTTCTCTAGCATTAGTGCACCAATCACAGCCTCCTCAAGGTCAGTAGCCTGTGGCGGCACCTTGCCTAACTGTGAACCTAAATCGCTTAAACCTATATTCCTTCTGTTTTTAGTAATTTTAAATGAGGTTTTACCTGTCTCCATAGATTAATAATTCTCCTTTTATAAATAGGTTTTTTTAACAAACCTACTGAATTGCATGAGATTTACAGCCTTCATTTTTTAACAGTTTTTGTCAGGTTTATGAACACTAATAAAGTGATATAAACAAATTTTAAACATCCGTCAGCCATCTTTTTTGGTTACTGCTTAAACTGGGCTATATTGGCAATTACATAGAAAAAAAATAATCTGGAGCCCTTCAATGACAGACTTTGAGAATATTTTCCCAAAAATTGAAGATAAACAACGCATCTTAGTTGCCGGCAGTTATGGCCAACAGCAGATGTTACATCACATCACAGGAATCCTGAAATATTTGGATCGTTCATTTGATGTTATTAAAAATAACACCACACCTCTATTGACAGATTCACCAATCGTAATAATTGAAGGGAGTGATGAATTAATTCAGAATAAGGCAAATTTTATGGACGCCCAGCATCACATCCTATTGCTTACCCATATTAAAAACGACGCATTTCATGATAGTGAATTGGATGAATATGTTAATCGTTATGAAAAGCTCGCAGATGCAACGCCAAAAGCGGGATTAATCATTTATAATGAAGAAGATGAGCTTAATACCACCGTTGTTTGTCAAAAAGAACGTGCTGATGTTAGATACATAGAGTATAATATTCCAAAATACTTTATCAGGGAGGGGAAATTCTACCTTATCGGAAATGACAGGGAAATCAAAGTAGAGGCTACTGCTGAAAAAGATCTTATCAGTTACTCCGGGCCGCTGGCACTATTAAAAAACCTGGGAGTAACCGAGGATCAATATTATGAAGCTTTACAAAATAAACAGTAAGCTTATATGCTAAACCTAAAAAATCCTCTTGCCATTTTTGATCTTGAAACGACAGGGGTTAGCATAAGTAATGATAGAATAGTTGAATTATCTTTTATTAAAGTGTTCCCCAATGGGAAGATCGAGGAAAAATATGAATTGATCAACCCGGGAATAAAAATATCGGATGATAACAGTAAAATTCATGGCATAACCAACGAAAAAGTAAAGGATAAGCCTACTTTCAAAAAAATAGCCAAAAAACTTGCGGACTTCCTTGAGGGTACTGACCTGGCTGGTTTCAACATCATCAAATTTGATGTCCCGATGCTCATCGAAGAATTCTTAAGGAGTAACGTGGAATTTGATGTCAGAAAAAGGAAGTTAATCGATGCTCAAAAAATTTTCCATCTGATGGAAAAGCGAAATTTAAAAGCTGCTTATAAATTCTATTGTAACAAAAACCTTGTGGACGCCCACAGCGCCGCAGCCGATACCCTGGCCACTTATGAAGTATTAAAGGCCCAGGTTGATAAATACAATGGCGAGGAAGTAACCGATATGATGGGAAATAAAATTGGTCATATAGAAAATGATATGGACACCCTTCATCAGCTAACGGCAGAGAAGATGGTCGACCTTGCCGGTAGGTTCATCTTCAATGAAAATGGGGAGGAAATTATAAACTTCGGGAAACACAGGAACAAAACAGTACGCGACGTCCTTAAAAAAGAACCTCAATTCTATGATTGGATGATGAAAGGCGACTTTCCGCTGGATACAAAAAGAAGGCTGACCGAAATCAAACTTAGAGACTTTAATAAAAGTTAATCTCAAAAGGTCTCATCCTTCCACATTTTTAAATAAATTCACTTCATATCAAACGATTAGCTTATGTCTAAGACAATTATCGTATCCAACAGATTACCAGTAAAAATTACGCAAGAGGATGATAAATTGACTTACAAACCAAGTGAAGGAGGTTTAGCTACAGGCCTTGGTTCCATTTATAAGTCGGGAGACAATATTTGGCTTGGCTGGCCGGGCCTCCCCATTCATAAACCTGATCTAAAGGAAGAGGTGATCAGGAACCTAAAAAAAGAAAGTATGCGGCCTGTATTCTTAACACAACAGGATATTGAAGATTACTACGAAGGCTTTAGCAATGGTACCCTTTGGCCAAACTTCCATTACTTCAATCAATATGTGCTTTATGATGATGACCATTGGAAAGCTTATCAAAAAGTCAATAAAAAGTTTGCCAAAGAGATTATTGAAGTAGCTGAACCCGGTGATACAGTGTGGGTTCATGACTATCAACTACTACTGGTACCACAATTGATACGGGAAAGCTTACCAAATATTGGTATAGGTTTTTTTCTCCATATCCCCTTCCCGTCCTATGAATCATTCCGTCTGCTCCCCTGGCGGCGCGAGCTGCTTAATGGAATGCTTGGATCTGATTTTCTGGGATTCCACACTTATGATGATATGCGGCACTTTCTTTCATCTGTAAATCGCCTGGCGGGCTTAAGCAATTCCAATGGAAAGATAAATGTTGACAACAGGATCGTTATGGCAGATGCTCTGCCAATGGGCATTGATTATGACAAATATGCAGAAGCTTCTTCCCATCCCGATACACTGGACAGGGAAGTGAGGTACCGCACATCCATTGGTAATTCATCGATAATCTTATCAATAGACAGGTTGGATTACTCCAAAGGAATCCCTCAAAGACTAAAAGCCTTTGAAAAGTTTTTAGCAGATCATAAAGCGTATCACGAGAAAGTATCTTTATTGATGGTGGTGGTACCTTCGCGCGAGCATGTGGAAATGTACAAACAGCTGCGCGAAGAAATAGATCTGCTGGTCGGACGCATAAATGGAAGCTTTGGTCGTCTTAACTGGACACCCATCCACTATTTTTACCGGTCATTCCCGTTAAATGCCTTATCAGCATTTTACCGTATGGCAAAAGTTGCCATGGTCACCCCCATGCGTGACGGCATGAACCTGGTCTGCAAAGAATATATTGCCAGCCGGCTGGATAAGAAAGGTGTATTAATCCTAAGTGAAATGGCAGGAGCCTCCAAGGAACTTTCTGATGCAATCCTGATCAATCCTAATGATATCAATCAACTGGTTGCGGCGATAGAGCAAGCGCTGACCATGCCTGAAGAGGAACAAAAAAGCCATATTAGTGTGATGCAGGAATCCCTGAAACGGTACAACATCAACCATTGGGTGAATTTATTCATGGAACGACTGGACTTTGTAAAATCTGAACAACGTGCACTGGAAACCAAGTTAATTGATGAAGCCATATCGAAGCAAATAATCGAGAAATACCAAATTGCACGTCAAAGACTTTTTTTCCTTGATTATGACGGAACACTGAAAGGATTTCATAGCAACCCGCTTGATGCCAAACCTGATGGTGAGCTTAAACAACTCATGTCTGATCTTACCAGGGACCCCAAGAATAAAGTAGTGATCATCAGTGGGCGGAAAAAAGATACGCTTAATGAATGGTTCAAAGATTTTGATGTTGAAATGATTGCTGAGCATGGTGTCTGGCTAAAAGCATCAGAAAAAGACTGGGAGACGGTAATGAAGATGACCGATGAATGGAAGAAAGACATCATGAATGTCCTCGATGGATATGTCAACAGGACACCCGGTTCATTCATTGAAAAGAAGGATTACTCCTTGGTATGGCACTATAGAAAAGTTGAAACAGGGCTCGGCGAAATCAGGACGAGGGAATTAATGAGTCATTTAAAATACCTGGCTGCAAACAAAAACCTGCAGGTGTTGGAAGGTGATAAGGTTGTGGAAATAAAAAACCTGGAAGTCAATAAAGGCAAATCGGCTGCATTATGGCTTGATAAATATCCCAATAGTGAAATGATCATGGCCATTGGTGATGACTGGACTGATGAAGATACCTTCAGGGTCATGCCAAAAGATGCCATTACCATCAAAGTGAGGGGCACTTCGTCAATTGCCAAGTATAATGTTGCCAATCACCATGAAGTAAGGAAATTATTGAATAGTTTGCAGTAATATTCACTCGAAGCAATGGGCAAAGGAGCACCCGAATCAGTATAGGTTTATGACCTTGAGAAATTCATGAAAATGCTACAAGCGAATTTATATGATCTTACTAACCATATAGCCTGTAGCAGGCGCCATACTTAAGCCCAACATACTATGGCCGGCAGCAATGACAAGATTGCTATATTTCTTATTCTTCTCAACGACAGGGACGCCATTTGACTTCATGGGTCTCCAACCAGCCCATGGTTCCCATTCTACATTGTTATAAACATCGATATTTAAATATTCTTGTGAAGCACGCTTCAAGGCTTCCAACCGTATTTTATTCAGGCTGATATCATAACCAGCCAACTCCATGGTGCTACCCAACCTAAAGCCATTCTTCCACGGTGTGGCCACCACTTTTCTTTCCACCATGTAGATCGGGCGCATGGGTTGATGAACTATGGACGATTGCGTGGTTAGATTATAACCCTTGCCCGGTATTATAGGCAAGGAGATATTGATGTTTTTCAATAACTGCGGAGCTAATGCCCCGGTAGCCACCAAATAATAATCCCCTTTGTATTCCTCACTTTCTGAAGTAAATCCCTTAATAACCGCCTTATTTGAATTGATACTTGTGATCACATTCTTACGAAATGATACACCATGCGCTGTTAGGTGGTCTTTTAGGTTTGTTATCAAAGCCGCCGGATTTAACCATCCGTCCATATTGTACCAGTATCCGCCGATAATTTCCCGGCTTAGGTTTGGTTCTAATTTTCTCAACGCTTCATAATTCAAATACTCAGGATTCAATCCATAATTGTCAGATAGCAAATGGGCTTCCTCTTCTACACCTTTTAGCGCTTTTTCTGATTTACAGACATATAATATTCCATCTGTAGTATTAAAACCAGCTTCAAATCCATCTTCATTGAAAAGTTCATTATATAGCCTCCAACTTAAATCCAAATATTCCTGTCGCTTTTGCGAGCTTTTATTAAATGAAAATTTATTGGCATACCAAATAAACTGGGCCATCCAAAGTAAAAAACTGGAACTGAATTGGGGTTTTATTTTTAATGGTGCATCCTTTTTGTTAAGCCATTTCAATCCCTGGTATATTGTGCTGAATTGATTCAGGGGTGGTATATGACTCGGTGTGATCAGGCCACAGTTACCGGAGGATGCCGGGGCCATATTGCTCCCTTTGTCGATTATTTCAACTTCATAACCATCTTTGTTCAGGTAATAAGCACAAAAAAGACCAATGATACCTCCTCCTGCAATAACAACTTTACGCTTCATACATTCTTGATTATCCTCAAAGTTAATATATCTTATGATGACACTTTTTTACAAATATTAACATCCATAGATACTTTTAACCTTTCATACAATTTAGATTGCATAAGATTATGAAAGTGACGTTAGTAGAATAAAAGCCATCAGTTGATTGAGTTAAAAGACATTCATAAATCCTACCGCATAGGTAAACAAAGCTTACACATCCTGAGAGGAGTGAATGCTATCATTGAATCAGGAGAATTAATTTCAATTATGGGCTCATCAGGCTCCGGTAAGTCAACATTATTAAATATTATCGGCATCCTCGATGGCTACGATAAAGGGGAATATATCCTTGATGGTCAACTCATTAAAAACCTGTCAGAAAAGAAATCAGCAATCTACAGAAACCAATTGATCGGTTTTGTATTCCAGTCTTTCAACTTGTTGAATTTTAAAAATGCCCTGGAAAACGTTGCCCTGCCACTTTATTATCAAAAAATGAGCAGGTCCAAAAGAAATAAAATCGCCGCCGGATATTTAGAACGTGTTGGTCTGTCGGAATGGGCGGAGCATTTACCCTCTGAACTTTCTGGTGGACAAAAACAAAGGATCGCCATTGCGCGGGCATTAATTACCGATCCCAAACTAATCCTTGCTGATGAGCCCACCGGAGCTTTGGATAGTACAACCTCTAAAGAGGTAATGGAATTATTCATGGAAGTAAATAAATCTGGAAAAACGATTATAATCGTAACCCACGAAAATGATATAGCCAATAGCACTCAAAGGATCATCAGGATAAAAGATGGATTGATCATGGATAAAGATTATCAATTAGTAAATTAGGCCCGGATGTTTGACCTGGATAAATGGCTTGAAATATTTGAAAACATCAAGAAAAATAAGCTACGCACCTTTGCCACAGCCTTTGGGGTATTTTGGGGTATCTTCATGCTTATTCTATTACTCGGAGCCGGAGAAGGTTTAAAAAAGGGTGTCCAAAGAAGTTTTCTTATGGATGCTATCAATAGCATCTGGTTTTTTCCGCCCGGAAAGACCAGTATGCCCTTTAAAGGGATGCCTGCCGGCAGATCAATCAACTATTCAACAGATGACCTGGAGTCTTTAAATGAGCACCTTGATGGTATCGATAATATGTCACCTGAAAATAGGATTGAAGGTGATTATTATGTTGAGTACAAGAATAATCAGGTACGGTTTGGGGTATACGGTGTCAAAGATGAATATTTCGATGCAAAATCTACTACGGTAAAGATCAAAGGAAGGGCACTGAATAAAAATGATGAAAGGCAGAACAGAAAGGTCTGCTACATTGGTGATAAAGTATTGGAGGCATTATTCCCACCAGGTATAGAACCAGTTGGTGAATACATCACAATCATGGATATTAGTTTTCGGGTAGTTGGCGTATTCGAATTTCAATCCACAAACCTAAGAAGCCAAAGTGAAAGAATCTACGTTCCTTTTTCAACCTTCCAACAAGTTTTCAATCCCGACAGGGAGGTCACCATGTTTGTGATGACAACCAAAAAAGGATCATCCGGCATACAATTAGAGGGTGATGCAATACAACATTTAAAGCAACGACATACTGTTCATCCGGATGATGAAAAAGCTATTTTTTCTTACAACCAGGAAGAAAATTATAACAACATCCAACAGCTATTTTTTAGCATAAAAATATTTATTTGGTGGGTGGGCCTAGGCACTTTAACGGCGGGCATAGTAGGCGTTAGCAACATAATGATCATCGTTGTAAAAGAAAGGACCAGGGAAATAGGTATTAGAAAAGCAATGGGTGCCACACCTGGTTCAATAGTAAGCCTCATTCTGCAGGAGTCCATTTTTATCACAGCGGTAGCAGGATATTTTGGGTTATTTCTGGGGGTTGTACTTTTAGAAAGTGTCAATTACGCATTATCAGCCATGGGCGGCGACATACGGTTCTTTGAGGACCCCGAGATCAATTTCAATGTTGCCGTTACTGCACTGCTTATTTTAATAATTGCAGGTGGCATTGCAGGACTCATACCAGCTATTAAAGCTTCTAAAGTTAAACCCGTTGAAGCCCTTAAAAATGAATAAATATGTTTGACATAGAAAAATGGCAAGAAATATGGTTTACAATCAACAAACACCGTGTAAGGACAATTCTCACGGCATTTGGGGTTTTCTGGGGCATATTTATGCTGGTATTACTTTTAGGAGCAGGAAAAGGACTGGAAAACGGTGCAACCCAAAACTTTGATATTGCGAAGAACAGTGTTTTTGTATGGACAAGGTCAACAGCCCTTCCCTATGCAGGATTGAAAGCAGGTAGAAATATACGACTTACAGACGATGATTATAAAGCACTGCAGGGTATAAAAGAGATTGAAGTAATAGCTCCCCGTAATCGATTATCCTTATCTCTGGAAAGAAAAGAATATTCAATCAACTATTCCACCACCGGAGACTATCCAAGTTATCAATATGTCAAACCTATGCTACTCGAAGAAGGTCGGTTCATCAACGATCTGGATATTAAGGAAAGGAGAAAAATAATAATCATTGGATCAGCCATTAAAAATGAATTATTTGACAATGGGGAAACGGCTATCGGGAGCTACATAGAATTAGGTGGCATACCTTTTAAGGTTGTAGGAATTCTGGGATCAAAAATGACTGGCCAGGAAGCCATGGAAGACCTTCAGGCTGTGTATATTCCTAATACAACAATGCAGCGGATATTTGGTATGAATAATTATATCCATTGGTTTGGATTTGTTCCTAAAAAAGGAGTTTCAGCAACAGTCGTAGAGGAAAGTGTTAAAGAATTACTACGTAAACGTCATAAAATATCCCCAAAGGACCAACGGGCACTAGGTAGTTGGAATGCGGAAAAGACCTTTAATGAAATCCAGGGATTATTCAGTGGGATCAGCGCATTCAGCTGGCTGGTAGCCATTGGAACGATACTTGCCGGCATGATTGGTGTAGGGAATATTATGTTAATCATCGTCAAAGAAAGGACAAAAGAATTTGGGGTCAGGAAATCTTTAGGAGCAAGACCCTTGTCTATCATCAGTATGGTAATCCAGGAATCACTGGTAATATCAGGTGTTTCGGGCTATTTTGGACTTTTAGCAGGTGTTGTACTAATTGAAGGAATAACCCTGGCAATGGAACGGTTTAACATAGAAAGTGAATTCTTTAAAAATCCTGAAATCAATTTTCAGGTAGCCGTCACAGCGATTGTCGTTTTACTGCTCGCTGGAATATTAGCAGGTTTATTCCCTGGAATAAAAGCAGCAAGAGTAAATCCTGTAATTGCATTACGCGATGAATAATTTTATAAAATATATCGAGAACTAAACAGACCATGAAACGATTTTTTATTGTATTTATCGTCATCATCTTCGTCGCTTTATTTATTGGAACTGGCTATTATCTTTATCAGAAATCAGCGGAGCCATCGGTGATATATGAAACTGAAAAACCATTTCAAACGGATATCGTCAAAAAGACCATTGCTACAGGCTCCATTATGCCCAGAAAAGAAATCGCATTAAAATCACAGGTATCGGGCGTAGTTAATAATATGTACATTGAGGAGGGCCAGATCGTAGATGTGGGTGATCTGGTAGCCAGGATTAAAATTATCCCTAATGTGGTCCAGTTAAATAATGCAGAAGCAGCCGTAGAAACTGCTATAATCAATTTTGAGAATGCAGAGCGCCAACTGAACCGGCAGAAAGAGCTTTATGTACAAAAAATCATCTCTGACTTTGAATACGATCAATTTAAGCTTGATTACAACCTTAGAAGACAAGAACTGGAAGCTGCAAAAAATAACCTTGAGCTGGTTAGGGAGGGAAGCAGTAAAAACTCCAACAATGTTTCCAATCTTGTCAGGTCGACAGTCAATGGTATGGTCCTCGACATACCGGTTAAACAAGGTTCCTTTATCATCGAATCCAACACATTCAATGAAGGTACAACCATAGCCAGCGTTGCGGATATGAATGAGATGATATTCGAAGGTAGAATTGATGAGGCCGAGGTAGGTCGTATCCGGGAGGGCATGCCACTTATCCTTTCGGTAGGTGCCATAGAAAATCAGGAATTTGATGCTACCCTGGAATTTATATCCCCGAAAGGTGAAGAAGATCAGGGCGCCATTAAATTTGACATAAAAGCGGCAATAAATCTTAAAGACTCCGTTTTTCTTAGGGCCGGATATAGTGCCACTGCCGACATTGTTCTCGACAAACGGGATAGTGTATTAGCTGTGAAGGAAAGCAATTTGATATTTGAAAATGATAAAGTGTTTGTAGAAATAGCTAAAGGTGATCAGACCTTCGAAAAGAAGGAAATCCAGACCGGTCTGTCTGACGGCATAAATATAGAGGTGATCGCAGGTTTGGATTCTACAACAACGATTAAAAAGTTATAACCAAGTAAGGTTCTTCTGTTAAAGAATTGCATCTTTACTTATATTGATAACTATTTTTCAATCTTAATTAAGTAATTGATGATATACAGCATAGTTACCGTTGGTTATATCCTGATCCTAATTGGGATAATTGCCTACAAGTCAAGAAAGGTAAAGACCCAGGAAGATTTCATTGTTGCAGGCAGAAGCGTCCCTGTATACCTGTTGGTAGGCACCTTAATCTGTACCTGGATAGGTTCAGGTAGTTTATTTGGTACAGCCGGATTATCTTTTCAAAAAGGTTTCTCAGAGTTATGGTTTTCCATGGGCGCCTGGATTGGAATTGTAATTATTTATTTTATTGCCGCACGCGTTCGCAAAATTTCCCAGTTCACGCTCACTGATTTATTAGAAAAAAGATATGGAAAACCTGCCCGTTTGCTGGGGACCATAACCATAATTATTGCATACCTGGTAATTGCCGGTTACCAATTTAAAGGCGGTGGTAGATTTCTGAACATATTATCAGAAGGTGCCATATCACCTGAGGTCGGAACATTTCTGGCTTGTATTGTTATTCTCACTTTCACGGCCGCTGCCGGCATGGTGTCCATCATATCTATTGATATATTTAATGGAATAATTATGACCCTGGCCATAATCCTGGCATTACCATTTGCTATTGACTCGCATGGAGGCTGGAACGAGGTGGTGGCTACAATATCTGAGAAAAATCCCAGTCATTTGAATATGATTGAAGGCCATAGTCCATTATGGATCATTGGGATAATGCTGCCGACACTGATGTTATTACTTAGTGAAAGTAGCATGTACCAGAAATTCTCAGCCGCTGATAATGCTAGCTCAGCTAAAAAAGCTGTCATCGGTATGCTGGCCGGTGTAGTGGTCATTGAATTACTGATGTGTACTATAGCCGTGGTTGGTTATGCCCTCTATGCAGATGACCCCCGCTTTTTTATGGCTGATGGCTCACTCAATAAGGCCATGGCAGAGGAAATTATACTGAGAATTGGCTTTGAACAGCTTCCGGCATTTGTTGGCTCATTGCTATTCGCCGCAGGTGTCGCCATTATCATTTCAACCGGAAACACATTCCTTATGGTAACCTCTACAAATGTTACGAGGGACCTCATTCAACCCTATTTCTTTAAAAATAAATCTGTGAATGTCGTTACCATTCAGCGAATTAGTGTGGTGGTTCTTGGCGCCCTGGCATTTTTATTGGTCACCCAATTCACTACCATACTTGAAATGGCGTTTATCTCATACACCATGATCGGTGCTTCATTAGCACCTGTTCTCCTGGCTGCTTTCTTTTGGAAAAGGGTTACCCAAGCGGGTGGTATCGCTTCTATTGCTTCAGCAATGGCGGTGGTGCTCATCACATCGTTATTAAACAAAACTTTACCAACGGGCACTAACCTCCTGGGTGTAAGTTTCCCATTTGATGCCTCTTATATTTCTATACCGGCACTTTTGTCCTCTTTAATTGTACTGGTAACGGTTAGTTTGATGACCAAACCATCACCACCGGAAGTAATCGAAACCTTTACTAATAAGTAGCGATCACATGATTTACTATGGACTTTACAAGCAAGAAATTATAATTTTGATCTACAATAACCTCAATAGAAATGTATGAAACTGGATTAAAGCCGGCGGGTATCGGAATTGAAGCACTAGGTTTAAAAAGGGCCAATACAGTCTACTGGAACTTACCGCCTTCCGAACTTATCGAACACGCCCTTACCAGAGGTGAGGGACACTTAACGGATACCGGTGCTTTAATGTGTGATACGGGCCGGTTCACCGGTCGATCACCCAAAGACCGCTTTATAGTAAAAGATGATTATACCATTGATAAAGTATGGTGGAGTGATGTCAATAAGTCCATATCATCTGAAAACTTTGACAAAATATACAACAAGATGATTGGCTACCTTGAGGATAAAGACCTTTTTGTCAGGGATGCCTATGCAGGTGCGGATAAAACACACCGCCTGAAGATCAGATTTGTAAATACTTTAGCATGGCACAATTTATTTTGTTACAACCTTTTTCTTAGACCGGCTCCATATAAATTAGAAACTTTTGTCCCCAATTTCACCGTACTATGTGCTCCCGAATTCTATGCCGATCCGGAAACTGATGGCACCAGGCAAGACAACTTTGCCATAATTAATTTTACCCGACGAATGATCATCATCGGAGGTACAGCGTACTCCGGTGAAATGAAAAAAGGAATATTTTCTGTCCTGAACTTCCTATTACCTATCGAAGATAATGTGCTAAGCATGCATTGTGCAGCAAATATGGGCGTTGAAGACCATGATACAGCCATATTCTTTGGCTTATCCGGTACTGGTAAAACCACCCTTTCCGCTGATCCTGAAAGAATATTAATCGGTGATGATGAGCATGGATGGACAGAAAATAACATATTTAACTTTGAAGGTGGTTGTTATGCTAAAACCATTAACCTTACAGAGAAGAATGAACCGGACATATTTAACGCAATCAGATATGGCGCCGTTCTCGAAAACACCCGGTTCAAGACAAATAGTCGGGAAGTAGACTACGCCAATTCTTCCGTTACCGAAAACACCAGGGCATCCTACCCGATATATAACATTAGAAATTCGATAGAACCATCCGTTGGTGGGATACCTAAAAATATTTTCTTTCTTACCTGTGACGCTTTTGGGGTAATACCTCCGATACTGCGATTAAACAAAGCCCAGGCTATGTATCATTTCATCTCCGGATACACCGCAAAAGTTGCCGGTACGGAGGCAGGGATCACAGAGCCACAAACAGTTTTTAGCGCCTGCTTTGGTGCCCCTTTTTTACCATTGCACCCAACACTATATGCAAAAATGCTCGGCCAAAAATTGGATCAATATGACATAAATGTTTGGATGATAAACACAGGATGGACGGGTGGTCCTTATGGTGTAGGCCATAGAATATCTTTGAAATATACAAGGGCTATGATCTCTGCCGCCCTGGATGGAAAGTTGCATAACGTAGGATATCGTAAACATTCAATATTTGGAGCGGAAATACCCCTGACCTGCCCTGATGTACCCGCATCAATCCTCAGTCCAAGAGAGACCTGGAAAAACGATAAAGCATTTTACACAAAAGCAAACAAGCTTGCTGAAGCATTCATCTACAACTTCCAAAAATATGAGGATTTCTCAGATGATGAATTAATGTCAGGAGGCCCAAAACCTAACCTGAATTATGCGGTAGATTAATCATTCATTTTGTGCTGGAGTGAAAAAGAAGCCTTCAAAGAAAAAGCTTGCTTATCTATGAAGTAGGTTGCGAAAATTTAATTTGAATAATAAATTTTTTAATTTAGTCCGAAGACTTAATCGGTTCCGATCGTTAGGTTATAAGAAGCTGTTAAAATTCTAAAAATTGAAGAAGTCCTCATTTACCCATTCGATAGGGATAATCATCACCAATGCTGCCGGTAATATCATCCATTTAGATGATGGATTATGTGAGGTTTTTAAAGGTAAAAAAGAGGATTTCTTAGATAAAAATATCTCAACGTTATTCATTGATGACATCAATGCACCTGGCAATCCTTCCAGAAATGAATTTATTGCAAAAGACTTAAAAGGAAATTTTTTTAGTATTTATCTTAATATTTCAGGATATTTTGAAGCATCAGAAACACGGTTGGTCTATACATTAAAAGCATCAGAGGACAATGAACCCGATGAGCAGGAAGCAGGGATTTATGAAAGGGAGTTATTCCACAGGGTGAAAAATAATTTAAATATGATCTCTAATATGCTGAGGTTTGATCTATTGCAAATTGATAAATCAAATCCTGCCTATGCTACAATCCAAAAAGGCATTGAAAGTATTAAAAGTTTATCCTTATTATATGATCAACTTAACCTTAACCCCGCTGACCGATCGAAAAAAAACAACGTCATGGTGCATACTTTCATCGGAGATATGTTTCATAACCTTGACAACGCTTTGAAAATTCAAGAAAAAGTTGAATGTATCCTGGAAATCGATACTGATGTAATATTGAGTAGTGATGTGGCGATGTCCATTGGGTTCATATTTAATGAGTTGATCACCAATTCATTAAAATATGCTTTTGGAGAGTCAGTTGCCAATCCTCGCATCACATTCCAACTTAACAGAAAAGATGATAATCTGGAATTGAATTATTATGACAATGGTAAAGGATTATCCTCGAACAGGGTCGTGAACGATTCATTAGGTTATGGCATCATCAATGCGTTGGTTCAAAAATTCGATGGTGATATTCACTATCCTGATTCAGGATCAGGATTTGCTATATCCATAGCTTTTAAAGAACAATTTGATAGCAGCTATAAGCCCATTTCTTCGTAAATAACCGTATGAATATCCGGGCGGATGTTTAACTCATATAATTTTCTGTTCTCCCGGGTTGGATAAACCCTGTTTGATAAAAAAATGTATAAGAGATCATACTCCGGATCAGCCCACACAAAAGTGCCCGTATAGCCGGAATGACCATAACTAATGGAGCTGGCATGCTCCGCAACACTGCTTTTCCCGAATTCATATTCTATCAATGGTTTATCAAAGCCTAGTCCTCTCCTGTTACCTTTTTCACAATATTGACACAAAGTAAACTTTCTTATGGTTTGGCCGGAGATAAATTGTCTTCCTCCATAATTTCCCCCATTCAGGTACATCTGCCACATTTTCGCCAAATCATTAGCAGTGCTAAACAGACCTGCATTACCTGACAAGCCGTTCATCATGGCTGCGCCTTCATCGTGTACAACACCATGTAATTGAGTCATCCGAAAAAAGTCATCCTTTTCTGTAGGTATAATCCTTTCTTTGTTGAATTGCATCAACGGATTGAAGCCCATTGTATTAGCACCTAATGGATCATAAAAGTTATTGCGTAAAAACGCATCATATGTCTCTCCGGAAAGTTTTCTGATTATCTCAGGAAACAAATAAAACGGCAGGCCTGAATAAACATAGCCCTGATCTTCATTCAAATCAGACTTCCTGATCATTTTGTAGATCTTATCCCTGTAATCTTTATATAAAAAAAGGCTGTCAGACAGCCTTATCGGGTATTTTTGGGATTGTCGATCACTCAATGTTTTTGAGCGGTACTTTCCGCTTTTCTTTTTTGTGGTTTTATGATAAGGGATCCAGGCCTTTAGTCCGGATTGATGGGCAAGGACATCCCGCATCAATAGCTTGTTCTTTTTATTAACCCATCCAAATTTCCAATAATCACCAAATTTCTTATCCAGGTCGAACTTTCCATCATCATGCAATTTCATTAACCCTGCTAAAGGAGCTGTCACTTTCGTTATGGAGGCCAGATCGTAAATATCATCAAGTACAACAGGTTGTTCATTTTCATAAGTATGATACCCATAAGCTTTATGAAAAATCACTTTCTGATCTTTGGCGATGAGTACCTGTGCACCCGGATACGCTTTTTGCTGAAGGCCTTTATTGATAATTTTATCTATTCTTTGTTCTAATCTTCTTCCATTCATCCCTGATTCTAATGGGATGGTATATTTCAAACGCAAACCTCCCTCTGTGTCTTCCCCATCATTTAGATTGATCTTGCCATTAACTTTTACCGGAAGACGCCCCCTGGAACCTATTGCGCCAAAGATCAATTGAGCCGCCAACTCTTCATGCAAATCAGTATCTTCATAAGTAGTAATCAGCGTGCTTACATTGCTGACATTTTGGATTCTATTCAATGAATATGGATTTCTAAAAGAGGATAAAACCACATGATCATACCCGGCAAGCTCATTTATGAAATCGTAAATATCGTCGCTGTATATCTGCGAATTGTAAGGTCTTTTCCTTGTATCATGAAGGCCGATTATTAATAAATCATAATCATCGATTTTATTTTTAATACTTTGAATCGTTTTCTGACCAGCTTTCCCGCTAAGGTTATAGTTATCCGTAAGCGTGTACTTCCCTAACATTTTTTGAAAGGCCGATTCTTTAATTTTTCCAATAGAAAGGGTTACGATTTTTACACTATCTATTATTTTTATCGGTATGGTTTTCTCATCATTTTTTATCACTGTGATTGAGTTCTCTACTAGTGTGCGCTTTAGAAGTGTTGCCCTTTCACTATTCAAATCTTCTATAAGCCCATCAAGTAGAACAGGTTTATAAGTGCTTAATCCGGTAATATATTTCGCTGACAAGACCTTACGGCATTTATCATTGATCTGGTCTTCCGTCAGCCAGCCTTTATCCACGGCCTCATAGATGCCCTCAATTGCTTTCAATACATCACTGGGATATAACAACACATCATTTCCTGCCTTTAAGGCCCTGACCTCAATTTCACCCGGCTCAAAGTGTTTGGTCACACCCTGCATATTCAGCGCATCGGTAAAGATTATTCCTTTAAACCCAAGGTCTTTTCTTAGCAAATCACTGATTACTGGTTCGGATAAAGTGGTGGGAAGATTATCTCTATCATCCAATTGGGGGATGTTCATATGAGCAACCATAACACCAGTCAGGCCTCTGTTGATCAAACTTTTAAAGGGCACCAACTCCAATGAATCGATCCTTTCCCTTGAGAAATTCAACACCGGAAGGTCTTTATGAGAATCCGTTCCGGTATCCCCATGGCCTGGAAAATGCTTTGCCGTGACAATCAAACCGGCATCCTGCAGCCCCTTCATGTATTGATATCCCTTATTGGTAACTTTTTCCTTTTGTTCTCCGAATGACCGAAAACCAATAACCGGATTATCCGGATTATTATTAATATCCACAACCGGTGCAAAGTTTATCTGAACGCCTAGCCTGGCTAATTGCCGGCCTATTTCCACACCCATGTCATATATAAGCTTATCGTCCTGAATGGCCCCTAGCTGCATTTGATAAGGATAGCTAATGGTGGAATCAAGACGCATTCCCACGCCCCATTCCGCATCCATAGCAATCAGCAAAGGGATTTTTGAAGCCTCCTGCAATCGATTTGTCATCCTGGCTTGCCTAACCGGGCCTCCCTGAAAAAATATTAATCCCCCAATACCATACGCTTCAATAAGATTTTTTAATTCCTGTTCATGTCTGCTATCACGATTAGAATACGCTGCAACCATAAATAATTGCCCAATTTTCTCTTTTAAGCTCATCTCAGCCATTAAAGAATCCACCCATTCCTGCCCCTGGTTGATAAATACCGGATCAAGCTTTGGGGGGGATAAAAAAGGTTGAGCACTTAAAGAGGCAGGTATCAATACTAAAATCAAGAATACTTTTTTCATAAAAGCTAAGATAACCAACCAACTTTACCAGTCAAAAACGAAATACATTCTGACTGCAATCTAAACCCTTATGTTATTGCCTTTTAGGAACGCATGGATATTGAAGGTCAGGTTTTCGAAGATCTTGGACGATCCAAGGTCACAGTCTTTTAGGGATCGACAACTGTCAAGTAGATTACCGAGGAACTCTTTTAAGGCAATATTCTGGTTTTTAAGCAATTTACTGTTTGTTTGACAATTGAACAATTCTTCCTCAAGCTGATCAATTTTTTCCTGAAGCGCCTTTATTTCATTATCTGCATCCATGAAAATTTGCGATTAATACATAAAAATGACTTAAAAAAATTAAATTAACACAATGGAGGCTAACGAGATCGCAAACCTGGCCAAGCGGTATGTTAACACCACAAAACGGCATGTGTTCTTAACCGGAAAAGCCGGTACCGGAAAAACAACCTTCCTTAGGAACATCATAAAGCAGACTTTTAAAAATACTGTTGTAACAGCCCCCACAGGAATTGCTGCTATTAATGCCGGTGGTGTTACCCTTCATTCATTTTTTCAACTGCCTTTCGGACCTTTTATACCGGAGTCTGTTGATCTTAATTACAATAACCCTTCTCAATTAAAATTTAATACACCTCAAAGCCTTCTCAAAAATTTTAAGATCAACAGTGCCAAGCGAAACCTGATCAATGAACTGGAACTGCTCATCATAGATGAAGTAAGCATGCTAAGATCAGACCTCCTCGATTGCATTGACCACATCCTGAGATATTTGCGAAAATCAAAGGATATTCCCTTCGGTGGGTTACAAATACTTTTTATTGGAGATCTATTACAACTGCCTCCGGTGGTAAAAGATGCTGAAAGGGAAGTGCTTTCGGGTTTTTATGATAGCGCTTACTTTTTTGATGCCTGGGCACTTAAAAATACGCCTCCCGTATACATCGAATTAGAAAAGATTTACCGGCAAAGCGACCCAAAGTTTATTGAAATATTGAACCGGATACGTAACAACCACCTCAATGAAGAAGATATCAAAACATTAAACCATTATTACAATCCTGATTTTCAGCCCAATAACGATCAAAAGTTTATCCAGCTTAGCACACACAATTATAAGGTTGACAGAACCAACCAACGGGCACTTAATTCCATAGAAAGCAAAACATATCCTTATGAAGCTGAAATCATCGGTGATTTTCCTGAAAACCTATACCCCATCGCCAAAAGACTTGAACTGAAGGTTGGTGCACAGGTGATGTTCATCAAAAATGACCCTTCACCGGATAAAAGATACTACAATGGCAAAATTGCTTTGATAAAAGAGCTTTCAGAAGAAGAAATACTGGTAGAAAGTGAGCATGAGATTATATCCGTGGAACCATACCAATGGAATAACCGAAGATATCTACTAAATAAAGACACCAATACCGTCGAGGAAAAAATTATTGGCAGCTTCAAGCAGTATCCCTTAAAACTGGCCTGGGCAATTACCATACATAAAAGCCAGGGCCTTACATTTGAAAAAGCAATCCTGGATCTATCCAACATATTTGCCTCTGGTCAATTGTATGTTGCATTGTCAAGGTTAACCTCCCTGGAAGGGCTCATTTTGTCTCATCCCCTGTCCAACCCCGGGGTACCGAATGATCCTTCCTTAAGAAGGTTTAATGATCAAAAAAATAATCTGGAAACCCTGAAAAAGGAATTGAAAGAAGACAGAAAAGCATTTGTGGTTAGCTTCACAGAATCTGCTTTTAATTTTTCCGGAATCATAGATCAGTCTCGAAGGGTTCTAAAAACTGCAGATAAGGAAGGTAGCCAGCACATAAAAAAACAACTTGGACTGAAAGCACTCGATATCCTGCATCAACTGCAAGCACTTCATGCGGTGGGAGAAAAATTTGGCCATGAGATCCGGCAGCATGTCTATCATTCAGATTCTCCATATGTCAAATTAAAAGAACGATGTGAGAAAGCCAGCGCCTATTTTAATCCACAGCTTGATAAATGTTTAATAACAATCCAAGAAACCAAGACCGAATTAGAAAAAACACCCCGGATCAAGAAATTTGACCAGGAGTTAAAAGCGCTTAAAGAAACAGTCCTTAAACAACGACAAGGGATGGAGAAGGTTATTTTGTTTCTAAGTAATGCGGCTCAAAACAGGGTTCTAACCAGAAACCAGCTTAATAATAGCATTTATGAAAATATTCCTCAGAAGAAAAAATCCCCAAAAACCCCATCAGCCGCCATCTCCTTAAAGCTATATCAAGCGTTGAAATCTATCGAGGCAGTAGCCAAAGAAAGAGGCCTGGCGGTAAGCACCATAGAGGGCCATCTATGTAATTCGGTTTCTGATGGCCACTTTCCTGCTTCAGAGTTTGTGTCTACCTCAAAAACAAATGCCATCAAACAGATAATTGATAAATACCAAACGTATAAGCTGGGGGATATAAAAAGTAAACTGGGTGATGAATTCACATATGAAGACATTAAGTTTACTTTAGCTGAAATAAGATTTAAAAACAAAACTTCAGAAGACTAAGGTCTTAAGTTAATTTTCCTTCCGATTAAATAATTAAGATATTTTATTAATTTAACAACAGAAAAAACATTAATTTAAAATAAGTCTCATAACATGATCAATCCTTTGGATGCCAAATATCTTATGGCAGTAATCAGCTTGATTTGCCTCACCTATCCAATACAGGGTCAAAAGAAAAACCCATCCAATGAACCGATTTATTCACAAGAACTTTTTGACGCGGTAAAATGGCGGTCTATCGGGCCTTATCGTGGGGGCAGATCCTGTGCTATCACCGGAGTGGTTGGTAAGCCCAACCTTTTTTACATGGGCGTTACCGGAGGTGGTGTCTGGAAAACAGAAGATGCAGGCCAAAACTGGCAAAACATCAGTGATGGTTTTTTTGGAGGATCAATAGGAGCTGTTGCGATAAGTCCGTCGAATAACAACATCATATATGTGGGAACGGGCGAAAGTACCGTCAGAGGAAATGTATCCCCCGGCTACGGTGGATTATTTAAATCCTATGATGGCGGTAAGACCTGGGAAAATATAGGGTTGGAAAATGGTATGCACGTGGGCAGAATCCGTGTGCACCCGGACAATCCTGAGGTGGTGTATGTGGCTGTTATGGGTGACCTGTTTAAAGACAGTACAGAACGTGGGGTTTACAAAACAACTGACGGAGGAAAGTCCTGGAGGAAGATCCTTTATGTGTCTCCAAAAGCCGGCGCAGTCGATCTCATTCTTGAACCTGGTAACCCCAGGATAATTTACGCTTCCACCTGGAAAATAAGAAGAACACCATACAGCCTGAGCAGCGGTGGTGTGGGGTCTGCTCTATGGAAAAGTACCGATGAAGGACAAACCTGGAAGGAGATTTCAAATAATGAAGGAATGCCAAAGGAGCCATTAGGTATAATCGGTGTGGCGGTGTCACCCGTGGACCCGGATATCGTGTGGGCACAAATAGAAGCTGAAAAAGGCGGCCTATACCGATCTGAAGATGCTGGTAAAACGTGGCAGCTGATCAATGAAGACAGGAACCTGAGGCAAAGGGCCTGGTACTACACCAAGGTATATGCCGATCCGGTGAACGTCGACCGGGTTTATGTGCTCAATGTTCAATTCTGGAGATCCAATGATGGCGGCAAAACCTTCGAATCCATAGATACACCCCATGGGGATCATCATGACTTATGGATTTCTCCCGAGGATAATAACCTATTGGCTGTTGCTGATGATGGTGGCGGTCAGATATCCAAAGATGCAGGAGAAAGCTGGTCGACATATATGAACCAACCGACAGCGCAGTTTTACAGGGTTACAACCGATGATCATTTTCCTTACCGGATATATGCTGCCCAGCAGGACAATAGCACCGTTCGCATATTGCACCGGTCGGATGGTCAGGCTATCACAGAAAGGGACTGGGAACCTACTGCTGGAGGTGAAAGCGCGCACATAGCGGTAAAACCTGATAATAATGAAATAGTCTTTGGTGGCAGCTACGATGGATTCCTTTCCAGGAAGAACCATGATAACAATCAAACCAGAATCGTAAACGTATGGCCGGATAATCCAATGGGCCACGGTGCCGAAGGCATGAAGTACCGCTTTCAGTGGAACTTCCCTATATTCTTTTCCCCTCATAATCCTGACAAGCTTTATACGACATCAAACCGTATGCATGTCAGCATGGATGAAGGACAAAGCTGGGAGATCATTAGCCCGGACCTAACACGGGCAGAGCCGGAAAAGCTTGTTTCATCCGGTGGGCCTATTACACAAGACAATACCAGTGTGGAGTACTACGCTACTATTTTTGCTGCTTGTGAATCTCCCTATGAAGAAGACCTACTCTGGGCTGCCTCAGATGATGGTTTAGTCCATGTATCAAAAGATGGTGGCAAAAACTGGACCAATGTTACACCAAAGGATGCACCAAAATACCTGATGTATAACAGCATCGCCCTGAACCCCTTTAATGATGGTGGTGCTTATCTGGCTGGCACATTATATAAATCAGGCGATTACAGGCCTTATCTGTACAAAACTACCGACTATGGCAAAACCTGGAATAAGATCACCAATGGTATAGCCAGCAATCACTTTACTCGTGTATTACGCGCAGACCCAGAAAAGCAAGGCTTGCTCTATGCCGGAACTGAAGCAGGCATGTACATCTCCTTTAACGATGGCACCGATTGGCAACCCTTCGACCTGAACCTTCCGCAAGTTCCAATCACTGACCTTATTGTTAAAAACAACAACCTGGTGGCAGCTACTCAGGGTCGTAGCCTTTGGATGATTGATGACCTGACCATACTCCATCAACTGAATGAAGATGTAAAATCGAAGGATGTACATCTTTTTAAGCCACTGGTCAGCTATCGTATGGGTTCCCCGTCATGGGGTGATCCTCCGGCAAATGCCGGGAAAAGTCATCACAACGGTGTGGGCTTTTATTACATCCTGAAAGATTCTGTCACCGAGAATGATACAGTTAAGATTGAAATCATGGAGATGGATGGTGCGCTAATCAAATCATTCAGTAATGCCGCTGAAGAAGAGAAGGATAAAATAAAGCCTCGAAAAGGCAGTAACAGCTTTATATGGGATATGCGTTACCCGGATGGAGAAGGATTTGAAGGACTGATCATGTGGGCTGCTAACCTGAAAGGCCCCAAGGCAGTGCCAGGACAATATATGGCGCGATTAAGCTTCAACGGAAAGGTGTCTGAAACGGTATTTGAGATCAAAAAAGACCCCAGAAGTACATCCAGCATCAGCGACCTTCAGGAGCAATTTGATTTTATTGCAGAAATAAAAGATAAACTATCCGAAACACATCAGACCATCAAACAGATACGGGATGCAAGGGAACAGATGAACAACTTTAAAGAGCGGTTAAAGGACCAGGAGAATTATAAAGAATTAATCTCTGAGATCGATTCGGTAGAAAAAAAGATGACCAGGATCGAAGAATCATTATATCAGACAAAGAATGAAAGCAGGCAGGACCCGCTAAACTTCCCGATCAGGCTCAATAACAAGCTGGCTCATGTAAAGAATATGTCAGAGATTGGTGATTTCAAACCAACCGATCAGGCCAGGGCAGTAAAAAATGCACTTACAAAACAAATTGATGAGGCGCTGACCCGGTGGAGCAAAGTGAAATCCGATGACATCCCAAGGATAAACCAAAAGGTAAAGGAAAAACAGATAGATGCCATTATATTGAAGGAGGAGGAGCCTACATTTTAACTAGGAATATTATCATGCTGATTGGTTTCAGCGAGCTTGAACATGATCAAAATGCATGGCGTGTGATAGCAGAAATTATTAGGAATGGTTTGGATTTATTGATTTAGCTTCTTCACGAGTCATAGATCAAACCTAAAGCATTTGAAAAATCTATAAAACAAATATCAAAGAGATATGGAACAATATAGCAATGGCCTGGTATATGCAATCAACTGACCATCAGCTAGCTGTATAAAATAAATTTTTATACATTTAAGGGTAGCTTAATTGTAAATCATGGCCTGGACGATTACTTATAATGCTGACCTGAACATTATAGAAAGTATTTACACCGGATCTATGAATGGAAAAGACCTGAAAGATGCCCTTGCAAAACGTGTTGCCCTTCAGGAACAACACAGTTCATGCCTGGTACTTGTAGACACTACCAACCTGGAGCATGTGAGCAACCTAATGGATGTGTATAACCTTCCCGCCAGAGATTACATCGAAGAGCCTTTAAGCAGACATACAAAGATCGCATTGATAATGCCGGTTGAGCCCAAAGCCAGGGAAACTGCTGAATTTTATGTGACCGCCTCATTAAATAGAGGTTGGAATGTGGCTTCATTTGAAAACAGAGAAGCAGCACTCACGTGGCTCGGAATTGATAATCAACCAAAATAAATATTAAGTGCTTATAAATCAGGCCGGATAGCCATTACTTTGAAGGCTTCTAGCTGATCTAGTGACCATTTAGCCCAGATTTGTCATTGGATTTTTGTCATGAAGGGTTAAAGCCCAAAAAATCAGGCACTTAGGTCGAGGAGGCA
>CAYSCZ010000006.1:0-88482 GCA_964429655.1 uncultured Roseivirgaceae bacterium | reverse complement strand
ACGTAGTTGGAGCTAGATATCCCACAAAGATTATGCAGCTGATGAATAATGCGGGATAATCCAGTAGAAGCTGAAATCGTAGCAGCACCCGAGCATTATCTTTACAGTTCCGCAGGTGATTCTGCAGGTAAAACTTGATTGCTTCAAATAGACTTTTTAGATTAGCACTCGTTACAAACGAGCGATAGCGGGGGACCGTACGTGAACCTCTCGATTCATACGGCTCTTCGAACCCTTGAAAACAGTTAAGGTCTCGGAAATTGAAAAGCTCTTCCCAAGCCATTGGCTTGGTTGGCAAAGTTTCCTGGATTCGTCAGCCCCTTCGCTATGACCTTGTTACCAAAGCCTTTACATAACACCTTCACTACTGCTGGCTGATCCCTGCCTGCGGCAGGCAGGCGCCCCTAGCCTGCTGTTTTGATACGCTCTGCCTCATCCTATTAGGCTTTAACCATTCACCAGGCAGCCCCTACTAACTACTCACAATAACTTAGCATTCCTGTGACCGACAGGCCTAACATGAATGCCATGTTGAGCAATCCGGGGTTGATTACGGGTGGGAATTTTTATATAAAATTAATTATAAATTGATTCTTGCACCCAATCGAAACCACCATGAATAGAATTCCTGCTGTTTTATAACATCTTCCTCACCAAGATAAAAACGAAGTGGAGTATTTGTTATGTTAATCCAATCCCCGAATAGTGTTATGTTATCATTTAATGTATAATTCATGGTATAGTCAAGTCTTAATGCATCATCATAGTATTCGTCAAGATCAGCGTCAGGGCCAATTTCAACTAAAAAGTCATCTTGAAAATTAGCTGTGAGCCGTGCAAAAAATCTAGGGCCATCATAAAAAAGCGCAAAATTGGCTGTATGTTCTGCCTGTCCGGGTAACGGAATCTCTTCTTGTTCATCTTGAGTAAAAAATTCAGACAAATCATCTTCTAATACATCAATGATTATGGCTTCAGCAAAATTAGCAGATACACGTTGTGGAAGAAAGGCTTGAGAGTAAGTATACGTATAGTTTGTGTATAGGCCAAAATCACTTAAAATGCCCGGAAGAAAGTTGAACTTAGATTGTAATTGAAGTTCTGCACCAAAGATATCCGCATCCTTACCATTAAGAGGCTTGGTAAATTCAAATACCGGGAAATTTCCAGAACCAGGCTCACCTTCCCGCCCGAAGCGTTTGAAATTGTAGATAAAATCCTCAATCTTTTTATAGAAAAATCCTGCTGACAGGATACTACCTTTATGATAGCGTTCAACCATTAAGTCAATGTTAGTGGAAGTTGGAAAATTAATATCAGGATTACCAATTTCTACCTCGTTACGATCCTCTTCCCTGGATGGGATCACATCTACGTAATTTGGGCGCGCATAAGTACGAGTGATGGAAGCACGGGCATTTATTTCAGAATTTACCGCATATTTTAGTTGTATTTGTGGTAACCAGAAATCTTGTATTTTGGAATTTCTTATAGTATCTATACCAACAAAACGATTTCCATCAAGGATTACACCGAAACCTGTATTTTCTGTAACATCAGTTCTTTCAAAGCGCAGACCACCAAGAATCATTAGCCTATTAATGTTATGCCTAAACATACCATAAGCTGCATATATGTCCTCCTCATATTTATAATCCTGGTTGAAGGAATTCTTCCTGAATTCATTCCTGTTAAATATATAAAACTGTTTATTGAACTCATAATGGTCAAGTAATATATCTTTGGAAGGCATGTATTCCAGTACATATCCTTGATTTAGCAGGTTATCTTCCCGAAAATCATCTGAAGCAATGGCAAGGTTTAATGGCTCACCTTCACCAGGATAGATATTTGATGTTTCAAAGTATGCACCCAAGGTTGTGTTTTCAACTTTCTGTTCTTTTGTTCTACTTCTAATCTTACCTCCAAATTTTAAGTATCCATCTTGTTTGTTAGAAAGTGCGTATGGTATCTGAATGTTAATTCTTGGGGTGAAAAGAAACTCTTCAACATTACTGTCTTCAAGTTGCATTTCATCCAGTTCAAAATTTTCAAAATCAGTGGCATTGTCGGCGCTTGAAGGATTAGGAAAAGTTGCTCTGGGATACTCCGGATCTGATAGGTCAAAATCGATTCTAATAGCCTGACCCGGACTTTCAAATCGTGCCTCAAAATAATCAGGAGTAGTTTCACTTGCTTCAGCCACAAAAAGTTGATAATCCAGATTAATCTTACCAATGGCGTGTTCACCTCCAAAGGCTAATGTGCTAAGTTGTTGTTTTTGAGTCCTGAATCGTACATCATGGTCAATCCCACCAAATAAAAACGCGGTGGCACTCAGAGGATCTTCCAGGTCAAATATTTTTCTACGACGCGTTTCCTCATCAACAAAACTATTGTACATCCCCTTCAGGAAAATTTTCGAATGATCATTAAACTTATAGTCTAATGATGGACTAACTGCTATTCGTGTGCGTGTAATGTCATAATGTCTTAATTGCACTTCTCTGTAGTGTAAGTTAAAATTTTCTTTTCCCTGCTGCTGACTATCATCTCCGAAAAAAGGACCTTTAACGTACTTATATTCTATATTATCAGAACCCTGGTTGTTCTCAAAAAAACTTCCGTTTATTTGGAAACCAAATTTATTGAAACGTTCACCGTAAGCGAACTGTAAATTATAAATAGGTGTTTCCCTTAGATTGTTGTACCCGGATGCGAGCACTGCTCTTATTTGTGGTGGGCCCTCTTTAGCTTCTTTGGTAATTACATTTACAGAACCGCCAATGCCATCTCCATCCATATCGGGTGTCATAACTTTAGTCACCTCAATGAATTCTATTTGATCAGAAGGGATTATGTCTAATCCAACATACCTAAAATCACCTTCCGGTGAAGGAATTTGCTCTCCATTAATATTAAAATTTGTTAATTCCGGGGGTGTACCTCTAAGCTGTACAAATCGACCTTCTCCCTGGTCCCTTTGAAGGGTGATTCCGGGAATTCGTTGCATGACTTCCGCAGCATTAAGATCCGGGAAGGTGACTATCTGTTCTGAAGAAACCACATTCTTGATCGTTTCAGCCTTTTTCATATTTATCATGGCTGCAATCTGCCCTTCAGCAATACCATTTACCACAACTTCATCTAACGCGGTGGAACTTTCACGCATACGAACTGCTAGCTTAGTTACCTTTTCTGAAAGTTTAATATCAACTGATTTTGGCTCATAACCCACATAACTGACATCCAATTGGATGTCGGATTTTTTAATACCCCGAATTGCAAAACGACCATCAAGATCGGTAATCATTCCTTTATTCCCTTGAATCACCACGGTTGCTCCAAGTAATGCCTCTCCGGTCACATCATCAACCACCTTTCCATTGATGGCATATTGAGCCCAGGAGTTAAATGGTAGGCCAAAAAGGATTATTGAAAGTAAGCAAGATCGAGTTGAAGACTTCATTGATCAGTATGGGTTAAATAAAAGAAGCACATCCAGGTGATAATGGCATGATGGATGTGCTTTCAGCAATTAAAAATTATTTTATGATTAATCGGGTATTGAAAGATTGCCCGGATTGCTTAACGTTTACGATGTACAAACCTTGTCTGAACGATGAAGTGTTCATTTTAAGATTTCTATGACCATTATTGGAAAACTGGCTAATCATTACACCATTTAAATTCAATATTGATATGATTGCATCATCAGCATTTTTCAATTCAATATTGAAGTAGGTGCTTGCAGGATTAGGATACATCCTTGTAACTGGTTCTACGGGAATTTCAACGGATGTCACCATGCCTTCACCACTGCCATCACCACCATCATCAGTAAATCCACCATAATAAACTATAAGGCGTGGTATTCGCTCAGGATGATTTTGACCATCACCTCCATCCTCAGGATCAGCTATGTTTTCAAAAGATTCCCATTCACGAGCATTTTCAACTTCGCTTGGTCCTTGATCTTCACCATCAAAAATGAAAGCAATTGAATTTCCAGGAGACCATCCGCCACGGTCTACTACTTCCTGTACAATATCTTTGAGGTCCGGTGTTCTATGTGTTGTCCACAGCCCCCATTCTTCGTCTACAATCCACTGAATCTGAGCATCTGTAGATGTTCTATCGGTGATTAACGCATCCTCAGTGAATGTTTGCGCATTATCCGTGTCCTCAGCGTATATTGTAAGATTGGCAACATCAGCGGTTGTTTTAGCTTCATGGGATACCACTTCAATAAATACTGAATCAATGGTCGCTCCCTGTGGGATGCCAATATTTTGAAATCTTAATCCTGCGGTTAATATATTTTGGTCTTCGGGTTCACCTTCCCAACCTGCATCTATGTCATCATCAAATAGCGCATCGATTTCATCATTCTCCTGTTCAGCATCATCAGAAGAAGCAGCAAATGTTATAGTGTCTATTACGACATCATTGTCGTCCTCTACAAACTCTGTGACTAGCTCCGTTTGAACGATCGGTATTTTTAATAAACCAGCATCAGCGGTCGTGTAGGTTATTACTAAAGCAGGTACGCGTTCAGGATGGTTTTGTCCATCACCACCATCTTCAGGATCTGCAATATTTTCAAAAGATTCCCATTCCCGGGCATTTTCTACTTCGCTGGGCCCCTGGTCTTCTCCGTCAATTATAAAAGCTATTGAATTACTGGATTGCCAATCATCCATATCAACAATTTCCTGGACAATGGCTTTAAGGTCTGGTGTTTCATGTCTGGTCCACAATCCCCATTCTTCATTTACGGTCCATTCAATTTGTGCATCAGTAGAGGTGCGGTCTGTAATCAGCGCATCTTCGGTGAAAGTTGAGGCGTTAGCAGTTTTTTCCGCATAAATGGTAAGCTCCGCTACATCTTCAGTGGTTTTTGATTCATGCGACCAAACTTCAATGATGGCAGATTCTATCACTGCACCTCTTGGGATTGTAATATTCTGAAAACGAAGCCCGGCAGTTAAAATGTTTTGATCCTCTGGTTCACCTTCCCATCCAGCGTCAATGTCATCGTCAAATAAGGCATCTATCTCATCATTTTCTTGCTCAGCATCATCAGATGAAGCATCAAATGTTATGGTTTCTCCATCATCTTCCTCAGTGACCGTTTCTGTTTTAACAATAGGAACCCTGAGGGTTATTTGTTGTGCGAATACCAAATCTGTAAATAACAGACCAATAAATAATAGAAGTAAAGTTTTTTTCATAGCAAATGTAGTTTTGGGTGAATAATTTCTTCTGAAAATTAAAACCAATATTTGCCCTTTCGATTACGGTTGTGTTAAGTATATATCACCTTGCTGCTAATTATTTGAATAAATATTTGTTCTGAATTTCCAAGGGTTATTAAAATACCCAAATTGTTTAAGTGATATTTTATTTAGTATTTTGGGTAGACATAAATAATTGAATATCAATGATTTAAAATGTTAAAATTTTTTTAATAATCGCACGCTTTTCCATTGGTTTCATTATGAAATAATAACCTTCAGTTAATGGCTTCCTTATAGTATTTATAATTTCTTACTGCATTTTTAAGGCGTCAAAAAATATGAACAATTATCCAAACAGTAAATAAAGTCAAAACCACAACAACTATAGCCATCTCTAAAGGGATGGCTTTTATTCAAAATGGAATTAAATACGTCACCTCTTAAGGTAAGCTTATATAAACTGTATTTTATCGTATCATTTTTGATAATCACAGGGTGTAGCTCCCATGAAAAAAAAGATGAGCGCTCTGGTTTATTAAAAATCAAGCCGCTATTTGTTACAGAACCTGTTAAGTACGACAGCGATGATCCTGCCATATGGGTCAATAAAAACAACTTACCAGGAAGCCTAATTCTAGGCACTGATAAGCACGAAGGGGATGGAGCAGTTTATGCTTTTAATCTTGAAGGTAAAATACAAAGAAGCGTCAGGGGAATTGACAGGCCAAACAATATAGATGTTGCCTACGACTTTGTGTTCGGTACGGATACCACGGATATCGCTGTATTCACAGAACGTATGAAATCCGTAATCAGGGTAATGAAAATTCCTGAAATGGAATTTATAGATAATGGAGGGATACCGGTTTTTGAAGAGACTGAATATAAGCAGCCTATGGGGCTTGCCTTGTACACTAGACCAGAGGATAACAAGATTTTTGCTATTGTCAGCAGAAAAGAGAACCCTGAAAATAATAATGACTACTTATGGCAGTACGAGCTGATGGGTTCGGATACTGCAGTAAATGGAAAATTAGTTAGAAAATTTGGTGTTTATGAAGGCAATGAAGTGGAGGCTGTCGCCATAGATAATGAACTGGGCTATATATACTATTCTGATGAAACTTTTGGAATAAGAAAATACTTTGCTGATCCAGGAAAAAGTAATAACCAGGAGTTGGCGGTATTTGGAACGGAGGGTTTTGAAGATGATCACGAAGGAATTTCAATCTATAAAAAAAATGATACGGCGGGATATATTCTTGTGTCTGATCAACAAGCCAATGAATTTCATATTTTCAGCCGTGAAGGAAGTGCGCAGAACCCCCACAATCATCAATTGGTAAAAGAGGTAAAGCTTAGTACCCTGGATAGTGATGGTTCGGAGATCACACAATTACCACTGAATGAAAACTTTCCAAAAGGAATGTTTGTCGCCATGTCTGATGATAAAACATTTCAAATTTATTCTGTGGCGGATATTTTAGGAGAATAACCCATAGTTAAAGGTAATACGCTTTTACAGTTGTTCCTATCCATCGACGGCCATTCGTAGATTCTTTTTTTTACGATATGACACTTGAACCTGAAATATGCAATAGAAAATCTATTCCAGACATAAAACACTTTGAAATAGGCACTTACCGTCAACTTGTTGAATCACCATAGCGGTGCTATGCCTCATCAACATAAGTCCCTCTTTCTTTGCGTTTTTATGCCTTCATCACGGTTCCTATTGCATATTTCAGGTTCAACAGCGAAAAATCGAAAGAACCTTAAGAATTTTAACCAGCCATCAAGATGAAGCAAGCGATTGAGCAAAATATTGAAATTAATCGAGCTTTTTACAAAAAAACAAGCCATTAAGTGCGTCATAATATATCTGATCATATTGAGGGGATACAATAACATTACCATTATCATTTACAATACCAAATTTATTTCCAACCTTAATCTTGATATATCCACCTCCGATTGTTTCCAGCCAGTCATACTGAGGTTGGAAAATAATCCTTCCTGAGAGATTAGTAAGGCCATACTTTGAATTTTTTATTATGATATAATTATTATTATTTGTTGAAAATATTGAATCATAATTTGTTGATAGTTTTTCATTTCCTTCCATATCCACAAGTCCATATTTATTATCAGAAATCACAATGCTGTGTTTATTTTGAATGAATGCAACGCTGTCATATACAGGCTGCACTTTTAGCTGTTCTATTTTATCAACAAAACCCCATTTGGAACGAATTTTCACTGCAGCATATTCTTTTGATACCGCGCCAACTTTTTCGTATCGATTTGCAAACCTTAACCTGCCCAGATAGTCAATAAACCCATACTTCTTTCCTATTTTAACCCCAATAAATTCTTCGTTTGCTGACACTACATCACTTATTTCCATATCATGTGGTATGCTTTTCCCCTCAATGGTAAATAACCGATACCTGCCATCGATGTAAAATCCAATGATTTGATTATCTATAATTTTATAGCCAGCATAAATTGGTGGAAGTATTAGCCCACCATTTTTTGAGATAAATCCGATCTTTTTTCCCTCACTAACTTCCAAAAAGCCCGCCCCGTTGGATCTAAGATCATTACTTGTTGCATACCGGATATTATTGCTGTTATCAACCAGGTAGTTCGTACCATTCTTATGTCCCAGGAATAGATTGAAGCACTTTTTTAGCTGATTATATTCCGGGGGAATAACCCAATCATATGTTAGGTTTAATACACCCTTAAAATTAAGGTATTCTGCAATGCTCGTATTGTTTTCAAATGGTGTTACCTGATCAAACTTTATATTATTTCTTCCCGGAACATTTGTGTTAAAAAACCCCCAATAACCATTCTTGCTTACAGGAATGATCGCCCCGGTAACAGGTTTAACATCATGATAACCCATTGTACTGACCAAGGATCCATACCTATCGTAAAACCACCATGTATTATTTCTTTTAGCATAAAAAACAGGATCCTTGTAAAAGATCGTATCAAACAGATGTGGAATAGAAATTTGATTATTATACTTAGATATCACACTACTTTTATCGTAGGCAGCAATAAAATATCCTCCGCCCAGATACCTTCCATAACTAGAAAAATGAGTGGTTGAATCCCTTAAATCGATGACCCTCAGAAAGTTGTTAGACAGAGATGTCGTCCAGTTCTTTTCGATAGAATAGACAGTATCACTTTCAATGATATTTATTTTTTTTGAATGCCTGTAAATATGCCACGCCGGAAAAAGTGTGGTGATAAGCTCATTACCAACCAAGTCAATATTTTTAAAAGATGCTTTAGGTAAAGGTGTTTCTGACAGGTTGCTATACTGATACTTTCCATCCTTTTTTATTTGACAATAATCCCCAAGAAGCTGTATATCATCAAAGGCAATAGATGAAGTATGTATGCCTGCCTGATTGATGATTTGGTATCCCAGGTCTTGATCATTTAGTAATAGATTACTATTGGATAATTTAACTGACTGCCTGTAAGCAACGTCTATTATTGCTCTTTCATTAGAATCCAGAATACCATAATATTTGGTACTCCTTTTATTAACGCTTACTAAATATCTTTCGGAACACTTTTCAATCGATTGGTATTGAAAGCCAATCTGGGCCTTACCCTTTGTATTAATGATCCCGAAATAAGTTATTCGATCTGCATCCTGTATTTTGGAGGCCAAAAGCAATTCATCCCCGATATTTTCTAAAGATTCGTAAATTGATGCTGTTATTATTTTATTTCTGAGGTTTACTAAACCCCACTTCCCATTTTGCTTATAGCCGATAACACCATTTACAGGCTGAAATCCACCTTTGCTCCATCCTATATCTTCATAGGTTGGTGGGATAAGGATGTTTTCCTCATCTCTAAGGCCTTTCTTACCATTTTTAATAATAATTATAAAATCACCAAAACAGTGACTAGAAAAAAACACGGCCAATAAAAGTGAAATGAAGAATCTATTGAGGATTCTCTTTGGATATGGCTTTTTCAGAAGTTTGTTGGAGATCAAACAGTTGATTGAGTACATCTACTAAGTTATCAGCATCCCCTCTTCTACAGGCAGCTTTTAATTGAAGTACCGGTAATTTAATGATTTTCCGTACCATGCCTTTCGTTACTTGGTTTATAATTTCCTGTTCTTTTTGGGTCAGTTCTTTGAGATGCTTTGTTAATTCCTCCTTTCGTATTTCCTCCAGGGCTTGTTTAATTTTATTAATAGTGGGAGAAACCTCAAGGTCCATCGAATAATCCTTAAAATTAGCAACAGTATTTGCTATGATACCCTCGACTTTCTTTATCGCATTTTTCCTTTTAGAAAGTGCATCCGTGCGAAGACTATGGATTTGGTCGATATTGTAAAGGATAATACCCGGTAAATCCTCTATCTCATCATCTATGCTCCTGGGGATGGACAGATCGATAAAGTATTTAAAATTTAAGATCTGTTTACTAAGTATATTTTTAGAAATAATTATATCACCTGACGAAATAGAACTAATCACGACGTCAAAATCATTAATTCGTTCGAGGGCTTCGTCGAATCCCAGGATTGAGAACTGATGCTTTGCTGAAAGGTATTCCGCTTTATCATAGGTACGATTGGCCACCCAAACTTCTTTTTTAGGAATATGTATTAAATTCTTGCAAACATCCTTTCCAATTTCTCCGGTTCCTAAGACAAGAATTTTTGGTTTATTGAAGTTAATCACAAGAGATTTAATAAAATCTACCGTGGCATAAGAAACGGAAGCCGCGCCATCTCTAAAGTTAGTTTCATTGGTTACTTTTTTATTAGCATAAAACAAAGAGTGCATCAATCGATGCAGGTATGGCCCCGAGGCATATTCATCACAACTCCATTGGTAAGCCTTTTTCACTTGATTCGTGATTTGTAAGTCACCAATTACCTGGGATTCTAATCCGACCCCTACTCTGAAAATATGCTCAATCGCTTTATCGCTATCTTTTATGATGTTGAAGTAACCTATCCAGTAATCATGATCATGAATGCCTTTTTGGATTAATAGATATTTGATGATTTTTATATCGTCCAGTCCATCACCCACATAGTATAATTCAGTTCGGTTACAGGTAGATAGAATTATTACTTCTTCAACTGGAAAATTCTCTTTTAGACCTTTGATTATTAATTTAATCTCTCGCTCTTGCAATGAGAGATTCTCCCTAACCTCTAAAGGTGCATTTTTAAAAGATAAAGAGATAGTGGTTATCTGCATTTTGGCCTCTCTAATTGAAGATTCAAAAATATGTCATCCTCTTTCCTCAAAAAAATGACTTTTATCATTATCGTAAAGTAATTATCCAAATCAAGCATTATTTAGAATAATTTTAAATCTTTTTAATACTACAATCCTAATCATTCTCAGTCATTAAGAGGGTTGGGGAATTACTTAAATAATACATTCACAATCCTTAAGAAGTTTTTTAAACAGAAAAAGTAAAATCAATTATGATAATAATTTATTATTTTAATTGATGAGTTCCAATTCTATCAGATTATCTATGCTTTATAACCGATTAAAACTACTGGTTAGAAATTATTTTGGATTCAGTAACTCTGAAATCAATGGCACAGTTATTTTAACAGTATTAATTCTATTATTTGTTTCATTACCCATCCTGTCACATTATATATTAAAAAATATTAGTGATGAAAGTAACATTTTGAAGAATCATAAAGCAGAATTACTGTCCTGGAAGAATGAAGTAGAGGGCAACCTGGTTAAATCAGCACAAAAAAAGTATAATAAGTCACAGGATATGGCGTCCATTAAGTCATTTCCATTTGATCCCAATGATGCCAACAGCCAGGTGTTAGGGAAATTAGGATTCAGTGAAAAAGCAATTGAAAACCTTCTGAAATACCGAACCTCAGGGGGCAAATTCTTCATAAAACCAGACCTGGAAAGAATCTACGGGATATCAAATGAATTAATAACTCATCATTGGGATAATATTCAATTGCCTGATAAACAGGAACACAGGCCGAACAATCCGCAAATGGTGGTGTCAAAGGCAATTGAAAAATTCAAGTTTGATCCCAATACTGTTTCAAAAGATGAATTAATAAGGTTGGGTTTTAAGGCTTTTGTGGTAGAAAACCTTGTTAAATTCAGAGATGCGGGAGGAAATTTTTCTGCAAGGGAGGACCTGAAGAAAATTTATGGAATCTCACAGGAATTAATCGAATTGCATTGGGACAGTATCAATATACCGTCAGAGTATTCACCGACATATAAATCCGACACCACAAAATTAGATGCAGAAAATACCATACCTGATTTAAATTTCGCCACCACTGATCAATTGAAAAAAATAAAAGGGATCGGTGATTCTTTCTCAACCAGGATAGTGAAGTACAGGGATATGCTTGGGGGATACCACTCATTTGATCAACTGAAAGAAGTATACAACCTTAAAGAAGAATTGATCGAAAGGATTAAATTGGGTTTTAAACTTGAAAGTCCTGAATTGAAACTAATCAAAATCAATGTAGATTCTCTTAACTTGCTGGGAAAGCATCCTTACATATCTTGGTCAATGGCGAAGTCAATAGTTAATTACAGAAAATTGCATGGACCATTTACTATGAAAGGGGAGTTATTAAATATCAAAATTATCGATGACTCCACACTCCATAAGTTAAAACCTTACCTGGATTTGAATAATTGATAATATGGAGAAGGTATTAAAATCCTATCTAAGGCGATTGACAAACCTAAGTGCCAGTAACCGTTCTTTGCTATTGCTTAGATTGGTATCTGATCAGTTCATTGACATCCATGACTTTGATTATTTATTAAACAAACCTTCTTTTTCGATTTTAGAAGACCTGATTGCCAAAAAAAAAGATATTCTCATCGCTGACGAAGTGGATATTCATGATGAACAGAGCAACAAAATCAGTCTCAAGTTAAAAAAACTAAAGCGTATTGAGCACTTTATTTATGAAGAAAGAGGATCAACAGACCTGTATGTTGGGTGGCCTTTTGTTCATGGTAAATTTTCGGATGGAACAATGGTACGTTGTCCATTGCTCTTTTTTCCGGTCACCATTGAGCAAAAAAATCGTAAGTGGATACTAGTTCTGAGGAAAAATGTCAACCTAACTTTAAATAAGACTTTTTTACTGGCTTATTCATTTTACAACCAGGTCAAACTTGACGAGGATCTATTAGAGCGCGTATTTGATGATTTCGATAATGATAGCAGAATCTTTAGGACATCGCTCTATGAACTATTTAAAGACAGTAACATAAAACTCCACTTTAATCAGGAAACATTTATAGACAAATTATTCAGGTTCAGAAATTATCTAAAAAAGGATTTTGATAAAAACGAAAAACATGGCGAATTAAAAATCCATCCCGAGGCTGTTCTTGGCATATTCCCTCAAGCAGGATCACACCTAATTCCTGATTATATGCATTTACTCGAAAATGAATCATTTCAGGATATAGAAGAATTTTTTTATTCCAGGGCACTGGACAAAGAGGAAAACCTGACTATGAGTTCCTTCGGCTATCTTAAAAAAATAAAAGAAGAAAAAACTTTTACGCCTTTCAAGATGGATGCCTATCAGGAGAATGCCCTAAAGGCCATAAAAAAAGGCAACTCCATGGTCGTTCAGGGCCCTCCCGGTACAGGAAAATCGCAATTGATTTGTAATCTAATTGCTGATTATATCGCCAGAGGGAAAAATGTGTTACTGGTCTCCCAAAAAAGAGCGGCTCTGGATGTAGTATATAACAGACTAGATAAAAAATCACTTGGGGACTTCATAAGCCTCATGCATGATTTCAAGTACGATAGAAAAAGTATTTATGAGCAGATTTCCAGCCAAATTGATGCTTTAAATGATTATCAACAACAAAATAACAGCCTGGATTCCATTCAACTGGAGCGACAATACCTACAGGCAAGTAGAAAAGTAGATCAAATCAGTGAGGAACTTGAAGAGTTTAAAGAAGCTTTGTATGATGAAAGTGAATGTGGTAGGTCAGCAAAAGAATTATACCTCACATCTGACATTAACCGGGAGGGTGTAATCTTAACCCAGGAGTACAAACACTTCCATTTTTCAGATCTTGATGATTTTTTAAGCAAAGCTGAAAACTACCTGGAACATGCGCTCCATTTTGATCAGGAAACTTATCCATGGAGAAATAGACGTTCTTTTAAAGACTATGGCATTAATGATCTAAGAAAGATCGATGAAATTATTAAACAAATACCCCAAGAAGATAAATCAATAAAAGAAAAAACCAAGTCGATAATTGGTTACGAAATCAGCTTGAGCGAAAGCCTTCAAATATATGACAAGAAAGATAAAATTAATGAGCTCATTAAGCTATTAAAAGATGGAAGATCTTATATTGCTTTTCAATTCATAACTGAAGCAAATCCTCCGAAAGTTGATTCTTTATGGTTGGCCAACCAGGAAAGAGTGGTTTTAAATTGTCTTCGCGGCACTGGCATTGAACGATCCCTAAGCAACAAAGCGCTGGGTAAATTCCAGGAAGCATTACATGATGCCCTTGAAGCAAGAAAAAACCCATTTCAATGGATAAGATGGCTCTTCCTTTCTAAAGAAAAAAAATACTTAAATGAGATATTAAAGAAGAATGAACTGAAACTTAACAAGCAAGGACTAGAAATAATAACTTTACTAATTGATAATAGATTAAACTTCGAGCACGCCATATCGAAGTTTAAAAACATCAAGTGGCTTACTCCGTTTCCGGCTTCTTATAAAAAGACTGAAATCCAAAACTGGTTTTATTTCCAAAAGCTAGCTGTAAATGCTTATCAGATTTTTACTTCATTCACTAATTTCAGGGAATATTTCTCTATAAAAAAGACCGATCAATTCCAATTAAAACAGCAACTTGAGGCCCTTGTGGAATGTGTCTCTACGCTGCCTCAAAAAAGAAGTCACTGGTTGGCCTATTTAACACCGGCTCAAATTCTTGAATTAGAGCAGCAACCTGAAAACCAGGAATTCTATTCTAATACCTTGCAATCTGATTTTGATGCCCTGGTTGAATTCGATAGAATCTCTGATAATCTGATATCACATGAAGATCAGGTCCTCAAAAAATTAATCAGAGACCATCCGAATAAAACAACAGATGAGTGGATAAAAATTTTCCTTAACAGTTTAAAACTGGCGTGGATTGATCATATCGAAGCCAAATATCCTGTTCTAAGAATTGTTTCCACCAGTACCCTTGATAAAGATGAGCAGTCATTACAGCATGCCATTATAGATAAATTAAAGATCAGTAAAGCGATTATACTAATGAAAAGCAGGGAAAGGACCTATGGGGACCTTGAATATAATCGGTTAAATAATAGGGTAACATACCGCGATCTATACCATCAGGTGACCAAGAAAAGAAGGATCTGGCCTTTAAGAAAATTGATCTCGAATTTTCCGGATGAAATATTCGATCTCGTTCCTTGTTGGATGGCTAGCCCGGAGTCGGCTTCAGCTGTATTTCCTATGCAACAAATATTTGACCTTGTAATATTCGATGAAGCTTCCCAATGCTTCTCAGAAAGGGGGATCCCTGCCATGTACAGGGGACGGCAGGTTGTGATTGCCGGTGACAGCAAACAATTGCAGCCCAATGATTTATACAAAATTCGCTGGGAAGATGATAATGACGAAGATATACCGGAACTTGAATTAGATTCTTTGCTCAACCTGGCCTCACGATATTTGATGACAGTGGCCTTGCAAGGACACTATAGAAGCAAAACAATGGAGTTAATCAACTTTTCCAATCAACATTTTTACAAAGGGAAACTAAGGGTGCTTCCGGATTATCACATCATGAATTCAAAAGAAGCTTCAATTGAATATTGCAAGGTTGATGGCATATGGGAGGGTAATACAAATTTAGAGGAAGCCCATAAAGTTGTTGATCTGATTATTGACCAACTGGAAAAAGATCCTCAAAAAGAGATAGGAGTTGTGACCTTCAACATTAAACAACAAGGCCTGATAATGGATTTGCTTGAAGATAAGGCACCTGCTAAAGGGATTATAATACCGGATTCGTTGTTCATTAAGAACATTGAAAATGTACAGGGTGATGAAAAAGATATAATAATCTTTAGTATCTCTTATGCGCCTGATAAAAAAGGTATGATGAAGATGAAGTTTGGAAGCCTGAATATTGAGGGTGGAGAAAACAGGTTAAATGTCGCAATAACAAGGGCCAGAGTAAAAATCTATTTGGTTACCAGTATTTTCCCAGCTCAGTTAAAAATAGAGGGCATTAAAAATGAGGGTCCCAAGCTACTGAAAAATTATCTTCAATATGCTTATGAAGTGTCAACAAGGAGCTATCAAGTTTTAGATAAACAAAGGCTCAAAGCTTCGGCTGATTGGTATTTATCCCACCAGCTGATGAAAACAGTTTGGGAAAAAGATCACACAAAATATATATTTTCTGAAAAGTTGCCTTTTGCCGACCTCACCATACAGGACAAAGATGCTTACAAAGCCCTGGTGTTGACAGATGATGATATGTACTTCGGGGCTGTTACCGTAAAAGATCCACATGCTTACCTGCCATTTAGTTTCTCAGAAAAAAACTGGCCCTACTTAAAAATATATAGTCGGGAATTTTGGAAAAACAAAAGCGAAATAGATGAAAGAATTGGTCGTTTCCTATCAAGACTAAACTGATTATCACCGACTTTTCTCAATTCTTATCCCAACGGATTTAATTTCCGGCAGGCTATCCTGTCTCATATATTGCTGGATCTTAAGATTGTATACACCTTCTTTTTTAAAGTTTTGATTTTCCAGACAAAGAATTCGATGATTAAAAGTATCACCCAGCCCGCTACCTCTCGGTTTGCCTGTTTTAGGGTCAAATAAAATCACTTCATGCATTTCACCGGATATTTCTAGTCCTTGGGGATCTGTGAGTGTGTATTTTAGATATAAATTGTAAAATGGATAATCCAGGCCATTACGAATGCTATAGAAAATATTGTAATTCAGAGATAGATCGTTAATATCAAACTCAAATTTTGGTATATAGTCCTTCTTCCATTTATTATTTTCAAGATCGCGGTATTCCTGATAAACCTTGCCATCATCACAGGACGACATTGCAAAAACGAATAAAGTAACGAGTAAAGCAATTAATTTCTCCAACCTACTCGTTTTTTTTCTTATTTCTTCGATTTTTTTTCTTTTTAATATTCCCCCTCTTTTTGAACTTATCATCTAACCGCTCCAGGTCGGAGTTAATTTTGGTTGATGTAAAATCTTTTGTTTCAACCATATCTACTTCCAATGTATCTGGTTTTTGTCCTTTACTATTTTGTAGTTGAATGGCTTTTACTCTGTCCGCTGTCAATGGGTACCATGAGTTTTCGTTCTCGTAACCAAACCACATTATTTTCTTAAATATATCAGTTTTCTGCAAGGTAGCCTCACCTTTTTTAGTGATCAGTGGCTTTTCAACGGTGGGTATGAATTTTAAGGCATCCATGTAGGTATCCAATTCATAGTTTAAGCAGCATTTTAGTCTACCACACTGACCGGATAGTTTACTGGGGTTTAAGGATAGATTTTGATAACGTGCCGCACCGGTGGAAACACTTTTAAAATCAGCAAGCCAGGTAGAGCAGCAAAGCTCCCTGCCGCAGGAGCCGATGCCACCAAGGCGCCCTGCTTCCTGCCTTAAACTAATCTGCCTCATCTCTACCCTGATCTTGAACTCTCCGGCTAAAATTTTTATTAATTCCCTGAAATCAACCCTTTCTTCTGCTGAATAAAAAAAAGTTGCTTTTGTATTATCTGCCTGATACTCAACATCTGTCAGCTTCATGTCGAGCTTTTGATCATTGATTATTTCTTTGGTTCGGTACAGGGTGGAGTATTCCTTTTGCTTAACTTCTTCATATTTCTCAAGGTCCCTTTTGGTTGCTTTACGATATATTTTCCTGAGCTCATCATTGTCTTCCACGCCTTTCTTTTTCATTTGCAAGCGCACCAATTCACCCTGAAGCGACACATGGCCAATATGATGACCATTAGGAACGTCTAAAACCACAGCATCACCGGTGACGATATCGAGGTTATCAACATTACGGAAAAATTCTTTTCTACCGTTTTTAAACCTGATCTCTGCTATGTTAAACCGATCAATAAATGGAACGTCCATATTTGAAAGCCAGTCAAACACATTCATCTTGTTGCACCCGCCTGTTAAACAGCCTCCATTATTGTTACAGCCAGCTACTTTCCCATCTATAATTGTACCACAAGTATTACACGACATTTTAATAATTCATTTTTAATATATCCTTCCCGATATCCCTTCTGAGATATTTTCCCTGCCACTCAACATGATCTGCCAGGGCATATGAATTGTTTAATGCATTTTCCATATTAATGCCTAATCCGGTTGCTGCCAATACTCTTCCGCCGTTTGTTAGAAGAAAACCATTTTGTCTCCTGGTTCCTGCATGGAAAAGTATTTGGTGATCATTTTCTTCAAAGGCAGTTTTAATATGCATTCCCTTTTTGTAAGATCCGGGATATCCCTCCGATGCCATCACAATAGTAGAAGCACACCTTTGATCGGCAGACATTGATGCCTCGCTTAATTTTCCGTTCGCACAGTCCATCAATAAACTGAGAAAATCAGATTGTATCCTTGGCAGAATAACTTGAGTTTCAGGATCTCCCAACCGGGCATTATATTCAATAACGTAAGGCTCATCATTTACATTTATGAGTCCAAAGAAAATAAAGCCAACATATTGAATATGCTCACTCCTAAGGCCCTGAAGGGTGGGGTTAATAATTTTATTTTCTACTTTATTATAAAACGCTTCGCTAAAAGGTACAGGGGATACAGCCCCCATTCCGCCGGTATTTAATCCTGTATTATTTTCACCTATTCGCTTATAGTCTTTCGCTTCCGGTAGTATTTTGTATGATTTACCATCAGTGAGGATAAATACGGAAAGTTCTATACCTGATAAAAACTCTTCCAAAACCACCTTTTCACTGGCTTTCCCAAACTTTTGCTGTAAGACCATATCATCGAGCATAGTCAAAGCATCATTCAAATCATCCAGAATGACAACACCTTTACCCGCAGCAAGTCCATCTGCTTTTAAAACATATGGTGGATCAATATTTTTCAAAAATCTCCTGCCTTCATCAATAGCTGTAGAAGTTATTGATCTGAAAGCAGCAGTTGGTATATTATATTTTTGCATGAAGTGCTTGGCATACTCTTTACTACCTTCTATCTTGGCACCGTCCTTCCCCGGCCCAATAATCATTAGGTTTTTTAGATTACCATCACTCAATAAGTAGTCTCTGATACCATTTACCAGCGGCTCTTCCGGCCCGACGACCAGTAAATCAATCTTATGGTCCTCGATGAACCACTTCACTTTTTCAAATTCACTGATCGGAATTAATACATTGGTGGCAAAACTTTGTGTGCCTCCGTTTCCGGGAGCAACATAAAGGGCATCACAAATGGGGCTTTTTGCTATGCTCCAGGCTAGGGTGTGTTCCCTACCGCCACTACCGAGTATTAATACATTAGCCATAATTTAGTGAGCGTACTCAGACATAAATTTTATTCTCATTAGCCGTACTTCTTCCTCAGAATAGTCATCACCAAGTTCTTCCATTGCCAAATTCAAATCATCAGAATCAGTGGATAAAAAGTAATCATATATATCGTCCTGTTTCTCTTCATCGAGTATTTGGTCGATATAATAATCTATGTTTAGTTTAGTTCCTCCAAAGCAAATATTCTCAATCTCATCCAACAATTCTTCAAATTTAAGATTTTTAGCTTCGGATATTTCATCAAGGTCTATTTTCTTGTCTACTTGTTGAATAATAAATATTTTATTTTTTGATCGCGCACCACTGGATTTGACCAAAACGTCCGACGCTTTAAGAATATCATTTTCATCTACATATCTGGCGATAAGGTCTAAAAATGGCTTTCCAAATTTGATAGCTTTCGTTTCCCCTATGCCATTTATTTTGATTAATTCGTCATTTGTGGTTGGATAAATGGTGGCCATCTCCTCGAGTGACGGATCCTGAAATATTACATAAGGTGGTAAATCTTTTTGCTTAGCAACTTTCTTGCGCAGTGACTTCAGTAAATCGAATAGTACCTGATCGTGTCCTTTTGGAGCTTGTCCAAAGCTTTCTGTGCCTTCCTCTTCTCCATTAATTTCAAAATCCAGATCTTTTATAAATTCTACCGGGTAAGGGCTCTTGATGAAGTGTTTACCATTATCGGTTAGTCTTAGGACGCCAATGTTTTCTATATCTTTCTTCAAAAATTCATTTAACATGGTTTGTCTGATGACTGACCGCCAGAAATTATCTTCCTCGTTACTACCTTTTCCGTAAACCTCTAATTTGTTATGATCATAACTCAAGACGTACTGGTCTTTGCTACCACGTATAATTTTGACTAAGTGTGTTAAGTCAAATCGCTCACCGGTCAGTTCAACAGTTTTCAGGACTGTGCTAATATAGTCCTGGCCCTCATATTTCTCCCTTGTATAGGTACAATTATCACATTTCCCGGATTCTATACACAGGGCTAAGTCATAGGCTTCCCCAAAATAATGAAGCAACTGCTTTCTCCTACACACAGAAGATTCTGCATAAGAAGCCATCTCCTCCAACAAAATCCTGGCATTCTCACGTTCAGTAACCGACTTGTCTTTATTGAATTTTTCGAGCTTAAGTATGTCATTATAAGAATAAAAGAGAATACATATCCCTTCCAGGCCATCCCTTCCGGACCGCCCTGTTTCCTGATAATATCCTTCAAGTGATTTTGGGGTATCATAGTGTACAACAAATCGTACATCAGGTTTATCAATGCCCATACCGAAGGCAATCGTCGCTACAATTACATCTACTTCTTCATTCAAAAAATCATCTTGATTTTTAATGCGCGTACTTCCATCCATTCCCGCATGGTAGGGTGCTGCTTTTATGTTATTAACCTGAAGAAACTGTGCTATTTCTTCAACTTTCTTCCTGGACAAACAATAGACAATTCCTGACTTACGCTGATTATCCTTTATAAATTTAATCAGCTGCTTCTTGGCATTAACTTTAGGCCTGACTTCATAATATAAGTTCGTCCTGTTAAATGAGGACTTAAAAACCTCAGCATTCTCCATACGGAGGTTTCTCCGAATATCCATTTGTACCTTCGGAGTAGCAGTTGCAGTAAGGGCTATTAAAGGCACATCGCCTATTTCAGTAACTATAGATTTTATTTTGCGGTATTCAGGTCGGAAATCATGGCCCCACTCGGAGATACAGTGTGCCTCGTCAATAGCGACAAAAGAAATGTTGGCCTGCTTCAGGAAATTTACATTTTCCACTTTGGAAAGTGACTCAGGTGCTACATAAAGAAGCTTGATGTTACCTTTTACTGTTTCTTTTTTAACATGATTGATTTCAGATTTTGATAAAGTTGAATTCATGAACCTTGCATTCACACCAAAGGAATTCATCTGATCTACCTGGTTTTTCATTAAAGCAATTAAAGGGGAAATCACAATTGCTGTACCTTCCATTAACAATGCCGGAAGTTGATAACAGAGTGACTTTCCAGCACCTGTGGGCATGATTACGAAAGTATTCTTGCCATTCAAAACATTATTTATGATGGCCTCTTGGTTGCCCCTAAAATAAGTATATCCGAATATCTCCTTTAATTTGGATTTTAATAACTCCTCTTTTGCTTCTATCATCTTCGATTTGAAAATTCGTAATTATGAAAATACAAAATTTTTGAATTGGAAACTCAATTAATTAAACTTTTAAGTGTTGATTTACCATTATATTTAAATAAATAAGCATTGAAACCAATCGTGCCATGAATCCTTCAACCTTTATAATTATTATGGCAGGCGGAACCGGTAGCAGGTTCTGGCCATACAGTCGAAATTCAAAACCGAAACAGTTTCTTGATGTGCTGGGCACCGGTAAAACCTTAATTAGAATGACCTTTGAAAGGTTTTTAAAATTGGTTAGCGAAGATAAGATTTATGTTGTGACCAATCAACAATATGTGCATCTTGTTAAAAAGCAATTACCTGAACTATCAAATGATCAGATTCTGGCTGAACCCTCAAAAAAAAATACTGCGCCTTGTATAGCTTATGCAACATATAAATTATCAACCAAAAATCCGGAAGCCATACAGGTAATAACACCTGCTGACCATGCTATTTTTGATGAAAAAATGTTTTATCATGCCATAAGAACTGCGATTGAGGGCGCAAGGGTCAATGATAGATTGATAACAATTGGGATAAAACCATCAAGACCTGAGACCGGTTATGGTTACATTCAACATTACGATGAGGTAGATGAAATAAAAAAAGTTAAAACTTTTACAGAAAAACCGGAGTTGTCATTGGCTGAAAAATTCCTTGAATCCGGTGATTTTGTTTGGAACTCAGGGATATTTATATGGAAGATTGAAAATATCATCAAAGCCTTTAACAAGTACTTACCCGACTCTTCAGATTTATTTGCTGCTGGAAAAGATTCATACTACACTGAAAAAGAAATCGATTTTATCAATAATGTGTATGCCCATTGTAGAAGTATATCAATTGATTATGCCATAATGGAAAAAGCGGATAATGTGTATGTCGTACAGGGAGATTTTGGTTGGTCAGACCTCGGATCCTGGGGGTCGCTACACGAATTGCTGGATAAGGACGAAAATGATAACGTTATTCAAGGGGATGTTCTCCTTTATAATTGCAAAAATAACTTCATAAAACTATCTGAAAACAAACATTTATTGGCTCAGGATTTAGAAGGATATTTAATCGCTGACTTTAATGATATATTAGTTATATGTAAAAAAGACCATGAAGCAAAATTCAGAGGTTTTGTATCAGATATCAAAGAGCAAAAAGGCGATAAACTTATTTAGACAATCCACGCTGTCTTATTACTTCATAGGTAATAATACCTGTGGCAACTGCGACATTTAAAGATTCTATATTTCCGGCAATGGGAAGCTTAACTATGTAATCGCAGTTTTTTAGTATGCTGGGACTAATTCCATCCTCTTCTGACCCCATCACAATACAAGTTGGCGTTGTAAGGTCTACATCATAGACGTAGTCATTTGATTTTTCACTGGCTCCTATTATTTGAAGCCCTGAATCTTTCAAATATTGAATGGTACTCACCAGATTATTTTCCTTACAGACAGGGATGTAATTAATAGCACCTGCCGATGTCTTGATGGAGTCCTGGTTTATCTGGGCGGCACCATTTTTAGGAATCACGATAGCATTTACACCGGCACATTCCGAGGTTCTTACTATGGATCCAAAATTCCTCACATCAGTAACACGGTCTAACAATAAAATAAATGGAACATTGCCTTTATCATAACAGTCACTAATCACATTATACAGATCAGCATAATAAACAGGCGACAGAATAGCAATTGCCCCCTGATGATTTTTCCTGGTGATTTTATTCAGCTTTTCAAATGGGACAACACTGAAAGATATATCGTTATCCTTTATCAATTTAAAAAGTTGATCAGAGAGCTCTGATCTCATACCCTTCTGAATAAAAACTTTTTCTATTGATTTACCGGCTTTAATGGATTCAATAATGGCCCGTGTACCGTAAACATCTAGTTTTTTAGTACTTATATTTTTCCTGTTCTCCAAAGTTCAAGTGTTTTAAGCCAAAGCCTTCTATAATTTTCGGACCGATCTAAAACATAGCTTTCATTGGAGAATAGATTTTTAGTCTTATAAAATGTAAATCCATCCATCCCGGAAGACATTAAATTATTATAAACCCATTTTTCAAATGCCCCGGTTTTAATTACACTATCCGGACGACCAAATATTATATATATCATTCCTCTGTCTGTTTTCCATCCTTGCTTATGTGATGTGAAAAATAAATTGGCCCGTTCAACCCGGTCATAAAATTTTTTAATGGTAAACTTGGCCTGTTGCTTTGATCGGACCATATTCAGCCAGAATCTATCAAAAGTTTCTTTATAATCCGTCGATTGCTCAAACCTTAACCATTCTTCCCCGGTAGAAAGGTACCTGACCGGTTCGTAGATTTTATTGATATTAACCAATTTTGGATAGTAATTATTCTGGTATAAAAATCCGATGCCTTCATTACTTAAGGTATCTGTCTGTGCAAAATAAAGCCCTTCTTTAAGAATTATCCTTTCCCCTGAATTATTGGTAAAAACATCATCGATTATCATTTGATCACCGGAATTATTAGACTCCAGTGCCATGGGTGGCAAGGCAGGTGGAAAATCAGTAGAATAATAATAAACAGAGACAGAATCTTGGGTACTTATGTGAAAATATGCTGAATCATTAGGTTTTAGATACTGCTTATGAAGCACGGATGAGTCCCACTTGCTTTTTATCAATATATCTGAATGACCGAAGAATAAATTTGAAAGCAGCGGAATATCAAAATAGAAATCCGCTCCCGATCTAATGGATTTAACTTTTATTACGAGTAATGAATCAACCAATTGCTTATCATAGGATATTTGTCGGTGTATTTGGTATAAGTCGCTTTCCTCCTGATTTAATTGAATACTATCGGTTAGTGCATTTTCAGACCTGTAATTTGGTTGCGTTCCATAAGTGATTAAAAAGTTCTTCCTCGACAGCGAAAATTCAAAAGTTAGGTACACATCTAGTTCGTTATCAAGTTGAGTGATGGTATAGTCAAGACTAACCTCCGAAAGATCATTGTACTTATGGACCATATTGACGTTTGTAATATCAACCGAAAAAGCACAAATTGAAGACACTAATGCCAAAATAGTGAGCAACTTACCTTTCACCTTACAGCGTAATTTTTGGATTAAAAACATATAACCAACTTTAATAGCTTTAAATTTGTGGTTTTTCAAATAAAATTGACGAATAAAGTTTATGGGAGTTTACACTTCAGAAATTGCATCGGATAAACTGGCTTCCGATAATCCTGTTCACAAAAGGTTGTTAAAGGGTTATTACGCAGCAATACCTTATATCGAAGGCGATGTGTTAGAGTTGGGATGTGGTGAAGGCCGGGGAATAGAGATCTTATCAAACTTGACTAAAAGCTACACTGCAACAGATAAAATTAAATCTGTAATAGATGGGTTAGCTGATAAGTATGAAAATATCACTTTTAAAACCATGGTGTTCCCTCCCTTTGAAGGATTAAAAGACGAAACATTTGACTGTGTGGTCACCTTCCACGTGATTGAACACATAAAGGACGACAAACAGTTTCTTAAAGAAATTTTTAGGGTATTAAAGCCAGGTGGAAAAGCCATCATTACAACCCCTAACAAAAAAATGTCTCTTACCAGAAATCCATGGCATGTAAGGGAATATACAGCAAACGGTTTATCTGATCTGGTCAGCACAATATTTAAATCAGTGGAAATGATGGGGATTGCAGGAAATGAGAAAGTTATGGATTACCACGAAAGAAACCGGGAGTCAGTTAGGAAAATAACCCGTTGGGATATATTCAATCTGCAATATAGGCTGCCAGGTGTTTTATTGAGGTTGCCTTATGATTTATTAAACAGGTTTAACAGAAATAACCTCCACAAAAATAATGATGACCTGGTCATGGATATTTCATTGGATGACTATTCCTTAAAGAAACAAGACGAGCAAAATCTTGATCTTTTCTGTATCGCTATGAAATAATTTACGTATCACTAAATGATAATAATTCCTAATTAGAAAATAATATTAATTATGAGCTTAGTTGAAAATCTTAATCACCTACTTTCTGACTATCAAATCTACTATCAGAACCTAAGAGGATTTCATTGGAACATTCAGGGCAAGCATTTTTTTCAGCTGCACGAAAAATTTGAGGAGCAATACATTGATGTGGCTGACAAGATAGATCAAATTGCCGAAAGAATTTTAAGCATTGGTGGTGTGCCTCTACATGCCTTCGATGATTATATGAACAATACACATTTACAGCCTAAAAAAAATGTTTCGGAGGCCGAAGAATCCGTAAAAAACATTGTGGAAACACTAGAGCATGTTATTAAGGAACAAAAGGAAATTAAAAAGCAGGCGGCTGATATCTCTGATGACGGGTCCGAAGACCTCATGTCTGATTTTATCGATGAGCAGGAAAAAACATTATGGATGTTTAAATCCTGGCTGAAGTAGAATTTAATCATTCTGATAATAATTTTACCTGGGACTGGTTTATTGAATACCTGTCCCAGGTCTTTTATTGATCTCCTTTTGGTCTTGTTTTTGATTACATCTCTTTAATTTCGATTAAATTAATTGTTGATTATGAGGATGGGTTATATCACTTCCTGGTTACTGATAGTAGTAATAATCAGCCTTGGAAGCTGTGCTACCTCTAAGAAAGCAGCCAGAAGAGCTTCCAGGGCTGACGTTTTAATAAGATCAGCAAAAACATATGTCGGAACCCCTTACCGGTATGGTGGGGTGGATAAGCGGGGAATTGATTGCTCCGCCTTGATACAAAACAGTTACAAAGAAATTGGCTTCCGCCTGCCAAGAACATCTAATGAGCAAAGTAAAATTGGGAAAAAAGTATCCATAAATAGTCTTAAAAGGGGGGATTTAGTCTTTTTTAAGTTTAAAGATAAAGGCAATAAATGGAACCATTCGGGTATGGTAACCACGGTTGTTTCAAAGGATGAGATCTACTTTATTCATTCCTCATCATCAAGGGGTGTTGTAGAATCAAACCTTATGACTGATTATTATTTAAAGGGATTTAAAAAAGCCAGGAGAATATTTTAGTATCATTCAATTATATTTGCGGGCTATGGGGCTGTAGCTCAGATGGCTAGAGTGCTTGACTGGCAGTCAAGAGGTCGTGGGTTCGATTCCCATCAGCTCCACTTTAATTATCAGGGCGTTGGCTGATTTTTGTTTTTATGGGAAAGATCGGAGGGAAAATCAACTGGTAAACAGATTGACAGTGAACTCAGAAAGTCGTTGTGGTGAGCCACTCATAAGAAATAAACGGTATAGGATTTTATTCTCGATCTCTTGTCTGCATGATCAACTCATGTTAAAATGTTGAAGGATTATCTCAATTAGAAAGGAAAATATTTTAGCATTAATCAGCCAGTTCGCCAACTATCACTTTTTTAATTTCTTTTATATCGAAATGTTTCTTTGCCATCTCCTGAATGTCTTCAACAGAAACACTGTTTATCTCATCAAACAGGGTGTCATAAAAATTATAATCCAATCCGAAAAGGTAAATTGATTTATACCTGTCCATGTGTTGAGTGGGCGTTACTGTGTTTAAGATTAAATTGCCAGTAGTGTAGTTTTTAACAAGTTCCAATTCATCCGCTGAAACCTTATTATGTTGTAATTCAGTGAGCTCATGCTCTATTTCGGAAAGGGCTTGTTTTGCGAGTTCTCTTTTCACTTCTGATCCAATTACCCAAAAGCTGGCTTTTTTCAGATTTATTATTGTTGAATAAATCCCATAAGTCAACCCTTTATCTTCCCGGATATTTTTCATCAGACGTGATCCAAAGAATCCCCCGAACAACTCATTGGCCACATAAAGCTTAATATATTCGGGGTGTGCTTTATCAATCAGGTGTTTCCCAAGCTTTATTGAAGATTGGGAACCGTCCATGGGTATGATTGCATCTTCAAGCGTAGCTATTTCTTTTTCTTTTGTAGGGTTATTATGTACTTCAATGTTATCAAGTAATAAAACCAACTGCTTGAGGTGCGCCTCTTCAAAGCTGCCACTTATGAATACTTCTGGACTATTAAACAGATTGTTATTGTAAAATGTAGAAATTTCGTTTCTTGTGACCTCATGTATATTATCTTCTTCCAAAATCCTGCCATAAGGATGTTGTTTACCAAAAAGTACTTCCCTAATCTGTCTTGAGGACACATAGCTGGTTTTTTCTTTATTAATTCTAAGGGAGCCGAGACGGATATTTTTTAGTGAATCCAATTCTCTTTCAGGGAGGGTGCTTTCAAGAAAAAGTTCTTCGATCAGGATTATTATTTCTTGTAGATATTTTGTTAAAACATTGACAATGATTGAGTTGTAATCGAAACCGGATTGAATATCTATTTGAGCTCCGTAGAATTCGAATAACTCAGATATATCAGATGAACGTTTTTTCCTGGTCCCTTCAGTGAGCATTTTAACGGTGAAATAGCTCGTTCCCGGGCTACTTGAATATAATTCTCCGGATTTCAATAGAACTTCAATCCTGACCACATTATGATCAGGTGTATGAATATAATGTATGGGGAGGCCTTTGCGTGAAAACCGTTTATTGGCTTTTGAAACTTTGAAATTATCCGGTTTATATGAAGCTGGGGCAATAGACCTGTCAAGCATTATAGAAGTCTTCAGGTCTATTCATTATCCTTTTTATCGAAATTGAATAATAATGTCAATCTTAATGTTTCTGCAAGAGGATGATTGGTCTCTGTTGGTAATAAATAAGAAAAATCCAGACCAAAGACCTGGTACCTAAACCCCAAACCCGCAGTGAAATATTGTCTATCGCCTTTATCCTCATGTTCTGAGAAGAATCCAGTCCTTGCCGATACCAAATCCCTGTACCAGTACTCTATCCCAATGGAGAACATTAACTCTTTTAGCTCTTCGCTAAAACCGTCTTCAGCATCGGCAAATGAGCCAAATGTACCCGAAAGCAAGGATTTGTCCTGGTCGCTGCCATCGATCTGAGGACTTGGTACCATGAGTTTATTAATATCAAATGCGAACGTTAAAGTGTTGAAAGGATCAAGGTCGGTTTTAAGTGCTGTTCCTATCCGGAAATTACCGGGGATAAAATCTTCATTGCTTTCGCTGCTGTAGGTAATTTTTTGCCCAATATTTGAAAGGTGTAAACCAAATGAAAGGTCGGATGGATTAGCTCCGAGATATACTTCGTTATTATAATAAACCCCTAAGTCCACGGCTACACTCGTACCGTTCTTAGCGCCCTGGTCCCCGGTAATGTTCCCAGCCAGATTAGACCAGATGAATCGACCGGTGACTCCGATGCCAAGGTTTTCGGTAAGTTTTCTTGAGTAAGTTGCATCTATGGCCAGTTCTCTTGGATTTTCAATACCCAAATTTTCAACAGGGTTATTTGGATCACCGGATGCCCGGGTCAGGAAGATTTCGCCAAGATCGAAATAACGAAGAGACATTCCCACGGTCTGCACCTTATCGATTTGATAAAATCCGGATAGATAAGTTAAAAACATATCATCTACAATGTTTCCAAGCCAGGGTGAATAAGAGAAAGCAAATCCAACCTCCTGATCAATGAAAGCAAGCTTGGCATTGTTCCAGTGGACGGAGTTAGCATCGGGGCTGGTGGCTACTCCAACATCGCCCATACCAGATGCCCGTGAATCAGGAGCAAAACTTACAAATGGGACTGCAGTGGTAATTACCCTTCTCGTAGTATCCTGTCCGGCTAAAAAACCTCCACCGGTGGTTTGAGCAAAGCCTTTTGCAATGAAAATAAATCCAACAACTATTGTAAGAGTAAGTCTTATCATGGTTTATTAATTAGGTAGCAATTTTAATTAATTTATTTTTACTACTCTTCCAAAAGATTCATTTTTGGCGCCGTCAAGTTTGCTTTGAACTTGTAACTTATAAAGGTAAATACCGCCTTTTACTGGTAACCCGGAATGGTTTGTGCCATCCCACATTAAATCTTTGATTATACCGGGAGCATCATCATATGTGATATGCGCTTGTTTAATTGATTTTCCATAAACGTCATAGATTGTGTAACCAACTTGCAGAGGCTGGCCTTTACGGTCATGAAAAAATGAGAATTTGACAGTTTTGCTCGTAGGATTTGGATATACTTCAAGTGAACTCATTAAAAGCTTTACTTCATCGGTTACTGAGAAAGTAACTGATTTTTCGGCTGAATTATTGTGAGTATCCCAAACTTTTAATGTGAAGTCGTAATTACCCGGTTCTAAATTATTGAGTGGGTAGGTTACAGAACCGGATTGGTAGGTGTCTAGGTCAGCAATGTATTGGTCGTTAATAAAAAATATCTCATCATTAATATTTAATTCAATATTTTGACCCAACCCATTATTGGATACATTGATACCGCTTTCATCAAATATATGCGCATAAAGCACACTATTTTTAGGGACAACATCGCCGGAGGCAAATGATTCATCATTTATAAATAGTTTTAATTCAGGGGATCGGTTATCATCTTCGGCGGTGGTAGCACTGCCACCAATGATAAAATCATCATAAGCGCCGCTGGCATCAGATTTTTCATTACGATCAATAGCATAAAGCGATATTTTACCTTTACCAAGGCGATGAGAGATATTTTTTGGGACTATGAAAGTGGCCTCAAACTCACCATCCGAAATAGATGCCCTGCCGTTAAAAATAATTGAATTTCGCACTGAATAGCTGAATGGAGCATTTTCCAGCCCATCACCTAATGTTTTTATTGTTTCTGACTTGTCATAAACTGTTACTTCAATTTCTCCATCGAATCCGGAATTTACGCTTCCATCCTTATCGATAATGGATCCATTAATTGTGGTCTTGCTCAGCGATTTTAATGTATCTGTAACTTTTATACCATCCATTGCATAAATGCTATCAACTTTAATATCATAATCCGGATAAGCTAATCTCATAGAAGGGTCACCCAGTAGTGCAAAACTCCTATTTCTTCTTCCGCTAGTACTTTCATTCTTGGTAATTCTAATAATATCACCCAATCGCGGGTATTCACCATTTATCTTTTTGAAAGCATTGTTGACGAAAGCTTTATTAATCTGAAAATTACTATTGGAAAAAACCGGCCGTGTGGTGGTTATTAATCCTATTGCTCCACCATTGGGGCTCAATAGTAGCCTTTCCCCGCCGGATACCCTCAGGGGATTATCATAATTTCCAAATTCACAGGTTGCAGTTACGAACAGTGGTAGCCGTTTCCTATTCTCAAGTTGGGTTATGGTCAGTTCTGTAAAGATTTTTTCGTCGGTCCATTGCCCTTCATTGCCATGGCCGGTGTAATTTACAACGAGGCCACCATTGTTGATGGCATGCTTTAGATCCTCTTCAAGTGCTGGTACCTTCTTATTGCCTATGATCTGGGGGATTTGTTGGAATGCATCAACATACAATTTATTAAGACTATATTCCGGGTGGTTGGATGCAATAATCTCAGCAAGCTCCTCGGCATCTCCCTGATGGAGGTTGTTATCTTCATCATCAGCTACAAAATGAATTACATTACGCCATTTACCAAGTATGCTTGTTCCCGTCTCGTAGCGGATGATTTTATCCACCACATCTTTTGCTTCCTGCAAGGATTTGGTGGGTAAGCGGCCAATACCTATATCTACTGTATGATCCCCATTAAAATTTTCAATCCATTCGCCTTCATCGTCTTCTAAAAAACCAAAGTAATCATCCGATGAGTAGTTATAAAGCAAGTGCTCAGAATTGCGGGCCTGATATACAGGAATATAATTTGTATTGGAGATGAGCCTGTTTTTATAGTCATAGCTACAATCTCCAAAAAGTAGAAGGTATTTAAGGGTGTTGCTTTTGTTTTTCAAATACCGCATATAATCCTTAAGGGCTGTTACATCTTGCATGCCAGAGGAGAATTCATTGTACACCTGATCGATGGTAACAACATCCACCTGCATATTATCAAATGATCTTCTGTGTGATGCCAGTCGGTTAGCTTCAGATATAAACTTTGGAGGTGTTACTATTATCAATTCGGGTACTGAACTACCTTTAAGGTTTTGATTTTGTATAGGTTTGGCAGAGATGGGGGTCAATGCATCTTGGGGTTTGAAGGCTACATATTTTTTAAATTCATTGCCTTCATCACTGAAGGTTAGTGTGTTGCCGTCCAGGTCAAATAATTGATTTTCCGGGCTCAAATGATCTGTAATGTCCCATATGATCAGATCATTCGTGTTCTTTTGTAATTGATAGGTATTTATGTCATCTTCAATACTTTCCGGGTTTTGAAAGAAAGTCGCTTTTTGTTTGTAGGCTAAAGTAGTCTCATAGGTTATTAGAAATTTATCGAGATATCCAATAGAATTACTCAACGGAGCATCGTATGAAATATTAAGATTTAAACTATTAGAAGGGGAGATCTGGTCTGCACTAATTGAAAAATCGTCAACTCCTGATATCGCTCTGGTATCATAAAACCTTCTGGCTGGATCAATAATGGCAGGTATCAGTAAATCGCCTAGATTTTGATCATTCAATGAAAATGAAAAACTGGAGGATTGGGTTGAGGCTGCAAGCATATCCACATGAAGTAAGACTTCCGAGCTCACAATAAGGTCTTGTATGTCAAAGGAAAACGATCTGGTCAAAGCGCTACTCTGGCTAAATATTTCACCATACCAGTTTCTGCCGCCTTTCAATAAATTCAGTTCATCTTTTTCATAAGCTATCAGCTGAAGGTTTGAAGTGACTACCTCAAAACGTCCGTTGATATTTTGGTCCTGTTTAATCCTTTTCCCGGTTTCATCTCCAACCCATAGAAAATAAAATGTTGTGTCCGAGTATAAATTATTTTCAAACTCATAAATACCTTGTTCTTCATCAAATCGAACCAAATCAGAGGTATTTCCAAAAAATAACAGGTAATCATCATCGTTGAAGGATCCATCTTCTTCCCCTGCTACCATTATGTCATTTTCTATTAAGCCATCAGGTCGGGTTATATCGTTGCCTTGTGGCAACATACCCCCGCCACCATATCCAAATATTTTGATGTTTCGAGGATCAATGCTGTTAACGTTAATTCCAAGGTTGGAAAGATAGGACTTGTCAAGCCTGTATATATTTTTTTCAATAACACCCAATTTATACCACGCACCATCCCTTAATACTGATTGAGCACGGATATTTGAATTAAATCCAAATTTTAAGCCGATAAGCAGGATAAGTATTAATCTGGCAATGTATTTCATTCTTGTTTGGCTTTAAAATTCATTGGTTTTCTGGTTCAAAATAATATAACCTGCAAGGTTATTTAGTAACGAAATAACGATATAGATTATGATAAACCCTGGTATTGATCGTTCTCCAAAAAAAATAAATAATAAGGCGCATCCAGCTATCAAAGCATATTTCCATTCATTTCCGGGGAAACTAAAGTTACTAAACTTCAATGTGAGCATATTCATCGGTAGTATCATTGCTACTGATATCATGAGTAAAACCACAGGAGCATAAGAGATAGTTTCGGTGATTATGAAATAATCGTAATGAATTAGTGATGCAGTCAAAATAGCTGCCGCGGGAGTAGGTAATCCGATAAAGCGGTCAGACTTTTTTACATCAATAGAAAATCGGGCTAACCTAACAGCACTAGCTACTGGGTAAATGGAAAATATCATTAACCAGTGCCAGGCGGTCCCGGTGGTTAATTCATTCGCAAAATAAACGGCGGGCAATACCCCAAACGTAACCATATCAGCAAGTGTATCCAAAAGTTCCCCAATTTTAGAATTAACCTTTAACAACCGTGCAACGCCTCCATCGACCAGATCCAGGATTGTTCCTGTTACTACCAGATAAAAAACGTCATCATGCTGATCATGTGCCAATAAAACCAGCCCTATTGATCCACACATAAGGTTGCCGATGGTGAGGATATTAGGAATATGATATTTTAATTTCAAGTTTTAATTAGATTGTCCCACAAAAGGATTGTTTTTTCGCTCATGACCAATAGTCGTGTTCTGTCCATGTCCGGAATAAACTACGACATCATCCGCCAGTTGAAAGACCTTATTGTGAATATTATCAAGTAATAAATTATAATCGCCGCCGGGAAGGTCAGTCCTTCCAATGCTATCTTGAAATAGGACATCTCCGGATATAAGCATTTTATTTTCAGCATTATAAAATCCTATATGCCCGGGTGAGTGACCCGGAATAAAGAGTATTTCAAATACGTAACCTCCTATTGCAATTGTCTGGCCCTCTTCGATAAAGTATTCTGGTTCTGCTTCCTGAAAATTATCGAAACCATACCCGGGAGCGTAAGCTTTTGCAGCTCTTAGCACCTCTAAATCATTTTTATGAATGCCAAGACCAACATTATATTTTTCCTGAACAAACTTATTTCCAAAGATATGGTCTAAATGGCAGTGTGTATTGAGTAATAATTTGACATTCAGTTGATTTTTATGAATATATTCGGCCAGTTCTGTTTGTTCCCTGGGTTCGTAGCAGCCTGGATCAATAACTGCAGCTTCCCTTGTATCTTTATCAAATATGATGTAAGTGTTTTCCATAAAAGGATTAAACACAAATGATTTTATTTCCATTAATTATTAGTTTGTTATAATTTGAACTGATGCACAAAGTTAAATGAAGTACGTTGATTACATAATTGTAGGCCAGGGTTTGGCTGGTTCTTTACTGGGGATTGAGTTGATATTGAGAGGTTATTCGATTCAAATATTTGATCTTCCATCAGAAAACATATCTTCCACGGTAGCTGCAGGACTCTATAATCCCATCACCGGGAGAAAAATGGTTAAGACCTGGCTTGCTGATGATCTATTTAAAGATCTGGAGGCATATTATGCGCGTTTGGAAAAATTACTGGGTTGTGAGTTTTTGTATCCCTTACCAATGTACAGGCCATTTTCAGATACTGGGCAGGTTAACGATTTTGAAGGCAGGAATCTGTTTATGGGATCAAAGGGATTTATTAAGGAGGTTCAATATAAGCCCATACTCACTGATAAAATAAATAATGAATATGGGGGTATATTGCTCAATAAAACGGGATCAGTGGATATAAATTCACTCATTTCATCAGCCAGGCAGTTTTTTAGATCTAAGAATTCATTCTGTGAAGAAAAATTTGACGACCAGGAAATCGAAATAGATAATGAATCCGTTAACTACAAAAGTCTGTCAACAAAAAAAATCATTTTTTGTAATGGATATCTGGCGGGCCAAAGTTATTGGTTTAATTGGCTACCTTTTAGACCCACTAAAGGAGAGTTATTATTTTTGGATGTAGATATGTCAAAAGATCTGATTATTAACAAGAAGGCCTTTTTGTTGCCAGTGAAGAATAATGGGTTTAAGCTGGGTTCTACCTACAGTTATGATCTCGATGAATTAAAAACGGGGAAAGGCTCGGATGACTTACAGAAAAGGCTACAAGATTTATTGAGATTAACTTACAATATCCGAGGCCATGTAGGGGGCATAAGGCCATCTACTGCTGATAGAAGACCATTTATTGGAACTCATCCCCGATTTTCTTGTTTATCTATTTTTAATGGTTTTGGCACAAAAGGGGTCACGCTTATTCCTTTTTTTGTTAAACAGTTTATTGGTCAGCTAGAGAAAAAGTTATCTGTACAAATCGAAGCAAATATTGAAAGATATTATCACCTATATGCAGCTGAAAATGCTTAATAAATTCTGTCTCTTCCTCTTATTATTTTATTTTTTTGCTAATTCTAATTTCACAAAAGCCCAAGAGCCCAAATTTTTATTCGGTAAAAACAGGATTCAATACAAGGAATTTAAATGGTATACATTTTCCAGTGAAAATTTCGATGTGTCTTATTACACCGGTGGTAGGGAACTGGCTGAAACTGCAATTAATTATTTAGAAGATGATTTTAGTAAAATAACCGATATTATAGGTTACGCGCCATATGCCAAGACAAAGATTTTTATCTACAATTCTGTTAGGGATCTTCACCAAAGCAATATTGGTATAGACGGGCCCAGTTTTACCATAAGTGGACAAACAAATTTCGTTAAACTTCAAATTGAGGTTGCTTATCCGGGCAGCAAGGCAGCATTTAAAAATGTATTAATACGCAACTATTCAAATATGCTACTTCAGGATATGCTGTTTGGAGGCAGCTTGACAGACATGTTTCAAAATGCTTACCTGCTCAGCTTGCCTGATTGGTTTATATCAGGTGCCTCAAGATACCTCACGTATGGTTGGGACTCCAAGATGGATGGAATAGTCAGGGATTTTTTTGAAACGCAGAATTTTAAAAAGCTCGGTAAGTTAGAAGGAAAAGAAGCGGAGATCTTAGGCCAATCTGTATGGAATTTTATAGCTATAAGATATGGGGAGAGTAATATATCCAACATCCTGAACCTTACAAGAATCATAAGGACCGAAGAAAATAGTATTGCTAGTTCATTGGGTGTACCCTACAAATCATTTATAAATCAATGGAGGGGATTTTATTATAACAGCAATGAAAGAGTGAATAATGGATATAATCCGGCCCCGAAAGAAAAACTGCTTGTTAATAAAGTTAAGTCCGGACATGTAATCAAGAACAACAGAGTTAGTCCTGATGGGAAAAAATTGGCATATGTGGAGCATCATGAAGGTAACTATGCCATAAAAATTATTGACCTTGACACAAAAAACGAAAATACACTGGAAAGGGGAGGTTTTAGAAGAATTAATCAGAAAGTGGATTATAACCTCCCGCTATTGGATTGGATTGATGACAATACGCTTGGATACATTGAATATAAGGATGGTTATTACTATCTGATTCAACAAAACATAAATAATAAATCTAAGCTTCAAAAACCTTTGTCGAGGTACCAACAGATCAATGGACTTACATTTCATTCCAGTGGAAAAATTGCACTTCTCAGCGCCAGCACCAATGGTCAGAGCGATCTGTTTCTCATTAGCTTACTCAGGAGTGCCACACGAAGGATAACCAGGGATGACTGGGACGACGTAGAGCCCCAGTTTATACCGGGCCAGGATGCATTTGTATTTAGCTCTAACAGGCCAAATGATACCTTAGGAGTGAATACAGGGTCAGAACTCAAGGATATAGGAAATAAGTTCAATTTGTTTTTATACGACCTTGATACTACGGATAATGTGCTTTATCGATTAACAAATACCTTGAGCAACGATCGAATGCCACACCCTGTTAATAGAAATTTGATGATATACCTGAGTGATCAAAAAGGTATACAAAACTTATATAAGTATAATTTAACAAATAATGTCTTTAATGAATTAACAAGATTCAATACTGATATTTCTGAATTTGATATAAATGTGTTAGATCCTTCACTGATAACCTACAATATGGTGGAAGGGGGCACTGGAAAGATTTTTTTAGATCGAACCTTTAATTTGAGCAGTACAGTTTTTGCTCCTAACACACCCAGAAAAGATCTATTAAAAGCCAGGTTTATCAGTGAAAGGTTAGACAAGAAAAGAATGGAAAAAGATACGATTGAGGAATCCGAGAAAGATAAACCAACCCAGGAGCCCCCGGCAGATGATCATATTATTGATACAGATAATTATCAATTTGAGGATGAGTCAGATGATAACCTTAGTGAAACGGAGTCTTACCTGGCTAAATACAGTAAATTCCAGAGTAAAAAAGAAGTAATAGGCCCGCTCAATTATCAAAATAAGTTTAGTGCTGACAATATTATCACTTCATTTGTGATTGATCCTTTAAGGGGTTTTGGTGCTTTCCTGGAAACCCAGATGAATGATAGGCTTGAGAACCATAAAATCTATGGAGGTGTATTGGCTATAGCCGACCTTAAAGATGGTGATATTTTTGGGGAGTATCAATATTTGAAGTATAAGCTCGACTTCAGCGCAAGGTTTGAAAGGAATGTTATTTTACGTGACAATCAGGAATTATCTATCCAACGCTACACCAAGAATTCTGTTACCCTTGGTGCATCATTGCCTATCACGCCCTCATTACGTGTCTCTATTTCACCTTTTTATACACTTACTAATTTCTATAACCTTCGATTCGATGCTGTAGTGAGTACTGGAAACCCCAACCTGGCACCGGACAGTCGAAGGGATTATATTGGATTTAACTCTGAAATTGTTTTTGATAATACCCTTGTCAGTGGGATTGATCTCTTTCAGGGAACGAGGGGAAGATTAGCTTTTAGCCAATTCAATTCAATAAATGATAACCAAAATAGTTTTAGAAAACTAACGATGGACCTTAGGCATTATCAGCAGATACACCGTGAATTTGTTTTTGCTACCAAGTTATACTACGGGAAATCGTTTGGTAATAATCAACAAGAGTTTTTGTTGGGAGGTGTTGACAATTGGCTATTTAACAGAACCGATAATGTTGAAGGTAGTCCACTTGAAATAAATGATAACATAGATAATACAAATGTCTTATTTACGGAATTCGTGGATTTAAGAGGATTTAATTACAATAGGTTTAGCGGCACGAATGTACTTGCTTTTAATGCAGAACTAAGATTTCCTATCGTGAAATACTTTACAAGGGCACCGATCTCCTCTAATTTCTTCAGAAACCTTATGTTGGTTGGGTTCTATGATTTTGGTTCTGCATGGACGGGTGTGTCGCCATTTAACCGAAATAATAGCATTAATACAAGAGAGGTTCAATCCGGACCTTTTGAAGCTACTCTGAGAACCTCAAGAAACCCATGGCTATCAAGTTATGGGGGTGGTTTTAGAACAGTAATACTAGGTTATTTTTTGCGCCTGGATGTAGCATGGCCCATTGAGGATTTCGAGACCGGTAACCCTAAGTTTCATGTATCCCTGGGATATGATTTTTAAATAAACATTATTGCTTAGATTTAATGGATGATACAATCCATGACTGGTTATGGTCAGGCTGGCTGTAATAGCGCAATAGGTAATTTTAATATTGAGTTAAAGACATTAAATGCAAAATATCTTGATTTTACGTTAAAACTGCCTAAAGAAATAGCCGATAGAGAATCTGAGATTAAACAGTTATTAAGTAAATTATTAATAAGGGGCAAAGTCAATCTGATCATTGATTTAGACGCCGGAGAAGATATCAAACCGACAGTATCGATTAACAAAGCGCTTTTTGCACATTATTTCAATGAATTAAATACCCTAAACAATGAACTTGGGGCTCAATCCAATGAAATAATAAAAGCTATCTTACAATTTCCACAAGTTGTGGTCTATAAGGAACTAAGCGGTTATATAGATTGGGAAAAATTGAAGGGTTCTATCATTTCAGCAGCTGATCAATGTGTAAAATACCGGGAGACCGAAGGAGAATCATTGAAAGTAAAACTGTATGAATATAATGAAAATATTAGGGCTAACCTTAAAAGGATTGATGCTGAAGATCCAAAAAGGATTGAAAAGATTAAACAAAGGTTGAATAATAATTTAAAAGAATTTCTTAATGAGGATGAGGTTGATAAAAATAGGTTTGAACAAGAACTGATCTATTACCTGGAAAAGAATGACATCTCAGAAGAAAAAATCAGGCTGGTTAATCATATTGATTTCTTTGAGGAGTCTTTAAAGAATGACCCCTCCGGCAAAAAACTTAATTTTATTGCCCAGGAGATGGGGAGGGAAATAAATACCATCGGATCAAAAGCTAACTTTTCAAGTATACAACGACTGGTAGTCTCCATGAAAGAAGATCTTGAAAAGATCAAAGAACAAGTGATGAATATATTATAAAAAAAGCAGACTGTTTGATCTGCTTTTTTTTATAATTAAAACTTCGAAACTAATTAATTCAGTTTAAAAGTAATCGGGAGTATCATCCTAACTTTTACGGCCCGTCCTCTCTGCCTACCTGGTTTCCATTTAGGGGAATCTCTCAGTACTCTAACCGCCTCTTCGTCACAACCTGCACCAATACCTTTAACAGCCTGTACCTCTGTAATTTTACCATCTTTCCCAACAACAAACTGAACAAACACTTTTCCTTCCACACCCATTCTTCTGGCTTGATTTGGGTACTTCAGGTTTTTACCAACAAATTTATAGAAGGCGGCTGTTCCTCCGGGAAATTCCGGTTGATCCTCAACTATTGTGAAAATCTCTTCTATTTCCTCTTCTTCTGGTGCTTCCTCAAAAATAATTTCTTCAATTTCTGTATCCTCGGTTACCTCAACATCCAGGTCAATTTCTATATCTTCTTCGATTTCTTCTTCATCCGGTACTTCGATGATCTTAGGAAGTTGAACTTTTGGAGGTGGTGGTGGCGGCTGTTGGGTAGGCGGAATCTCCATAATGTCTTCAAAGTCATCCTCAACTGATCCCAGGTCCACCGCGGATCCCTCTTCATAAAATTTCCATTCAAAAGCTGTGATTACCAGGAGCAGGCTTATGGCCAATCCAACATTAAGGAATAACCCCGTTCTTTTGGTTAAATCAGCTTTCTGTGATTTCTTTTGTTCCATATTAAAAAAAGTTATACTAATTCAAATATAATGATAAAAGTCATTTTTTAATACTAAAAATATGAACCTTTTATCCAATTTAAAAATGAACTTATTTATTTACTATTTTTCTACTTCGGCTTGATAATCGATGGCTTCCATAAGATCATCAAGTTCAGTACTTTTATTCATTTTAATTTTGATCATCCACCCTTTATCGTAAGGATCTTCATTTACAATCTCAGGATTGCTCTCTAGTTCAGAATTAAATTCTTCGACAACACCACTTACAGGCATAAATAGATCCGAAACTGTTTTCACAGCTTCAACTGTTCCAAAAACTTGGCCTTTTTCTATATCCTCACCTTCAGTTTCTACTTCTACGTAAACAATATCGCCTAGTTCTTTTTGAGCAAAATCTGTTATGCCAACAATAGCGATATCGCCTTCCACTTTAATCCACTCATGGTCTTTCGTGTACTTAAGATTATCAGGAAAATTCATAGGGGTAATAATTTATTAGAAATCAATAATAACTAATATGAAACAAATGAGGGAAAGAATAAAGAAATATTATTGCAGGCTAAATCTGAGTTGGCCACCAAAAGCAGTGGTACCTCTTCTAAATGAATTCGATACCCTGGGTTCATTAATCGTACGCTCAAAAAACATTGTTAGATTTAATCGCTCATTCAAAACATAATTTAATGTCGGTCGAAGTTGAAAATTTAAATTGCCATTGGTCAGGATATTTTCATCATTGATTTTTCTTTGGAATGATTTCGAATCTCTTACCGTGAAAGCCACTCGAAAAGATATTTCATTATCCAGGGTAACTGTTCTTCCCTGGACCTTGAAGGGTAACCTGAAATTATCTTTTGTGTAACCAAAATCAAAGGATACATCACTATTCTTTGTTTCTGTAACCTGGCCATTAGACAGGTTTAGGGTAAGGTTCCGATCCCTGTTATAGTCGATTTTTGTGGTAATGCCACCTTTTGTACGGATATTTATTCCTATCAAAGGGGCAAATCGTTCGCTTATGGAAACCTGTGTAATTCTATATTTAGGAACGAAGGTGCCACCACTTTCTTCATCAATATTTAGGACAGGCGTATAGTTAAGAATGTTGTTACTTAAATCAATGTTTTCTTCGAATACACCAGTATTCTGATAGTTATTTACCCGATAATTTGACACATAGCTGTGGGTCAGATTAATTGATGAGATATTTTCACTGAATCCGGGAAGGTTGGATAGTCCGGCAAAATCTAATCGCCAGTTTGGAAGTGGTGTTTTAGGGAATGGCGTTAATGGGATGGAGGAAGCATCAGCGCCGGAATAAGCGGATATGAAAGCAGGGATTAACACATCCTGAGAAAGTGTATCAAATTCAGGGTTTATGGTTTGTATTCTGTTTAATATCGTACCTATATTTTCTTCGAATTGATTAAAGGCCGTGGATTCATTTTGATCGTTATTCCTGTCGAAAGCGGTCTTAACGGCTATGTATGATATATCATAACTCCCTGATCTAATTGGGGTTAAGCTTACAAACCCATTTACAGTATTAGAAGGGTTATCTTCAAATTCCTGTTCGTTAAACCGGAATAATTCGGTGAAACGCGCTGTATTTGTTCTTTTAGCATCTAATTGGATTTTAAGTCCATCAAAAGGTTCCACAGAAGTTCTCAGACTAAGGTTTTCTGAAAATGTTTGTGAAAACTGATTGGTCTGATTCTCCCCCACGGCTAGCCATCCATTTCTTGCAGCCCTGAATCTAACATCCGGATCCTGGCTGCCAAAAACAAATCCAAGGCCGGGAGCATTTAATCCACTATCCAGCCCAAATAAAAATGCTCTTGGTTTAAACCCTGGCAGGGTAGTACTTTCATTTATGCTGTAAGTAAAATTTAGATTACGAACTGACATTAAAAACCTGAAAAGCCCCTTCCCAAATCCGCTGGCAGATGTTCTGGTGGTATCTTCTTTGGAGGGCCTTCTGGATTTTCGCTGAGGTGTGTTGGCTTCTTTTAAAAATGGCACCTTATTGTAAAGGCCTACCAAGTCAACCTTGCCGGTCACCCCTCTTTGCCGGGTATTCTGGATGATATTACCTAACAGTTCGATTTGGCTAACTGATCTGGTTTCAACGCCACCTTCCGGTAGAGAATCCGTGACCTCTATTTCACCTAAAGAGCCGGCCGTCCATGTATAGCTGCTGGAGTAATTAAGGTCTGCACCTAACCAGTCAGTTACCGGAAATTTATCAAGTGGCAGCTTATAGTTGACATTTAGATTCTGGTTAAAGTTTTTCATCCTGCCAAGTCGTTTTAGGTTCGCCATTATGGAATCCCTCCGTTCTTCTTTGGTAATAAACCGCACAAAGTTACCTTCCTCATCCCGGACAATTTCTTCGGGTTCATCCACGATAGCATTAGCCCTTGCAGAATAATCCAGGGTCAAACTTCTGGTCAATGCCCACCTTAAATTGTAGCTTCTGTTAAGCGTGAAAGTCTTTATAAAGTTTGCATTGACCGTGTCCGCTACCAGTCTTCCATCCCGTTCGGTATTGTAAACAGTTTTTTGAAAACTTCTATTTAAGTCGCCTCTGAAACCAAAATTACTGGGCAGGGGATTGATGTTAAGGTCTTTTAAAAACGTTAAATATGGACTGTCGAATAACTCAACATTTTTAAACGGTTCTATGGTCAGGTCAACAGGTGAGTAATTATATGACAGCCCGCCTCTTATGGTTCTTTGGGTGGCTTCAGCTGTATTGAAATTAGTTCTTTTGGATTCACTAAATGCGTAGGTGAAGGAAAAGTTCTCAATATCGTAAACATGGTTTTTGGCTTCAGGATTGACTTTCTCTTTTCTTACATTCGTGAAATTTATTGACCTTCTTGTGGTCCTGTCTTCAACCTTTCGTTTAAAATCATCGCCTGAACCACTTTCTTCCTCATTAAAGGCATCAACCGCATCATCCAACTCTATATCCGGGTTTTTGGGGTCAAACCGGGGTGTGGAAACTGATTTTTCATAGCTGACGAACATTGGAATTTTTAAACCGGTTTTCTCAGGCAGTAATAATTTGTCGACATTTATGTTGGCTGAAACATCAAAACTTCTTGCCGTTTCTGTAGTCCTTTCAGATATCCTTTGTTGTATCGTCCCAAATCCTGATGTAACGATTCTTCCGGAAGCATTTATGGTGGCAAAATCAGCGAGTTTGGTACTAATCCTGGCATTTGCAGCCCAACCTTTTTCTGTGTCAAAATCTGTAACCCTTAGTTCATTTGCCCAGATACAGAGGGATTTATTTTCCCGGTCCGGCGAGGATGGATTTCGGGCACCAATCATAATTGTCATCACTGTCCTGATATCCGGATTACCCTTTACCGTAATCTTATGACGGCCATCATCAGTTTCCCGGGTAAAAGGTATTAAAGGGTTGGCATCTTGTCTGTTCCTTAGCGCTTTTAAGCCACTCAAATCCCCCAAATCAATATCTATTTCATTTTCTTCAGGCCATACCAATCGCTGAAGATTAGCATCTTGCAGGGTAAGGTTTTTAGGGGTAATGGTTAAAGGGACTTCCACCTCATAATAATTATCAACGAAGTCAGTTCCTAAGCGAATAAAGGCAGTGGTTTCTCCATCACGTACAACATCTCCATCAAAGGACTCAGCATGAAAAAACATTTTCATTTTACCGTAACGGATCAGGTCAAAGCTAACGTTTTTGAATACGGCCCTTGAATCACCATCCTCCAGATCTGAGATACATAGTTGTAAAGATTGCTCGTTATTTCGTCTTTGAATTGGGGTTGTATTGTCCCTGTCCCTATTTAAACCCGGGGGTACAACATAAGGAACTTTGCCTTCTGCCGGCACACCATTCTCCTCAATATTTACTACTGAAATGTCAAAGTTAGATGTTGGGTTTTCAGGAATTTCTGATAGTCCGGGTTCTCTCAAGGCTTGTTCGTATCGTCTCCATTGGCTCCCGACAAATTGAAACTTGGCCATTCTTAGTACTACAGGTTGTTGGAATTCGGTAAGATACATTCTAATAAACCGGATATTTTTGAAACCATTGATCCCATTGTGAATCCTTCTATTTTCTGATCGTATGGGTATCCTGAATAAATACCAATTAGCTTCTCCTGAGGCATCAGTAACCTGGTCTACAATGTTATTTTGGCCAACTTCAAACTGGCCTGGTTCCAGAGGTATTCTGTATTCATGATATTGCTCTACGTCACTAATTGTATTATCATTGTTTAGGTCTTCGTTATCAGGAACCTGTGTTGACTGTGGGGTGAATTGGTTGTTGCCACTTACCGGAGAGTTATTATCCATTCCGTTGAAGTTCTTATATCGCTCTATGATTTTAGCATCTCGGCTGTCTAGTTCATCACCAAGAAAGTATTGAAAATTGTCGCCGGATGGGTCTTCGGAGATTGTTGAAAAAACTGCCGGGTCAAACATTTCGGAAAATTTTTCTACTTCCAGCTCATCAGTAAGCCCGTCCAGTCCCACGTCCTGATTGGACCTAAAATCGAGATTATCAAAGTTGTCATTTAGATACTGTTGATTGGTCACTCTTCCCCAGGCATTTTGAGTGACATCTTCCAGGGAACCATCCCGCGGCAATCCATTCTCAAAGGCATGTCTACTGTCAAGCATAAGATCTTCGGATATATTTCCCAGATTAAAGACCATTTCACCGCCTGTTGTATTATTACTATTAAATTCCCCATCTATTATTTGACCTCTGGGGCCTTGAATAAATGGGTCCATCAACCAAAATTCAATGTATTGAATATTAGCGTTATCGAAATCCGTTTGTGTAGTTATTGCCCTGGTAATCCCACCATAATTTTTGGTTGGTTCTGGCAACCTGCTTTCTGGTTGAGTATCAGGGTTATAATTGTACTGTCCACGTTCGGAAGGGAAATAGGCAACATTAAATACCGGTATATTAATATTTACTAATTGTCTATCTTGTTGGCGAAAAATTTCCTGAGGCAGTACTGCTCTCACATAGTGGTTTTCAAGATCAGTTTCGGTAAGATTATCGGGTCTCAGGCCCCCGGCGGTACGGTAAAAAACACTGTTGTCAATGATGTACCATGCTGTTTTAGCTCTCCTGTATGCATATGGAAGAAAGTTATTTGTTGAGTCCCCCGGAGGTCTTAAATCAAATTGATTATCATCGGTTTCCGGAGTGGAAGCAAGTTTCCAGGCGAGTGGGTTTCCTCCAAGGTTTATCGGTGTTATGGCATTTTCAAAGTCATCAATAAATGATGTTCCCTGGCCCTGGATTTGATTGGATGTTCCGGGTATCAATTGTGCAAATTCCCCGCTAAAATTTACAGAAGATTCTTCTTTGGTTCTGATTAGGGGAATGGCATCAATAGCGTTTGTAATGGCCCTGGAATTTTTCCTGAAATTAACATCAAAACCATATTTGGTGTTTCTGGTAGGCTCGTCACCGATGCTGAACCTTGAAATACCACCCGGGCGCTCATTTAATCTTAATAAAGTCGCGCCGAAATTTATATCATCACTCAGTTCATAATCCAATCGTAGTCCGGTCAGCCATCTACTCCTGAAGTTAAAAAGGTCTGCTTTTTCGTAGGCTACCTGGATTTCTTTACCGGAGCTAAGCACGCCCTGATTTAGGATGGTTACACGTCCAAGGTTATAATCAACCCTGAAATCTGTACCTTCGATCAGAGGCGTGTTACCAGCGGTTACCGTCACTGATCCTTCTGAAATATTAATGCCAGGAAGTACAATTTCACTGGCAGATCCGGCCTGGTACTCACCTTTAATAAAGAATTTATTCACATCACTTTGTTGTTCGGCTTCATTTCTGGTGGTTCTGTAGAGCGTATCAAATACAAATCTATTTATGGCATCCTGGTCAGGTTCTAGTTTTTCCCTTAGGGTTGATCCGAACGGTTCTAATACAGGGAAAATTATGTTACCATTTGACGGCTGAATGGTAACACCTTCAACATAATCGAAGTTTCCATCCGGTTGGGGATCATTATTCTGATTGAGGTTATCTAATTCGAATAATTCCAGCAAGGGACGATCAATAACCTCTGGGGGCCCTTCCTGTAGTGATGGGTTGTCTATACCGGTGAGGTCGTCCCTGTAAATAATACGAAGTTGGAATCCATCCTTTTCGACCTGATTGGCATTCAGATTGTAAATATTTTTCATCATCAGGTCCCAGGTGGGTAACTCAGTATCAATTCTGTTGGGCCTGAGCATTTTGAGAAAAAGCGGTTGGTTATCCTGAAGGCCTAAGGATTGCACATCTTCCGTTAATTCACCAACTTTGAATCGATTGCCGTTGAAACTATACTCGTAAGCCACCGCCAACACTTCATCATTTTGCAATCTTCTTAATAAAGTAATATAGCCCAGTTCACGGTTTATGGTGTAATCCCTTTCTTCCAGTTTTCTTGCGGAGGTGATTTTCACATAGTCCTGGGTTCGTTCAAATGCGAATTGATTTTCAAGGATATTATCTATCTGATCAATATCTCGTATGCCTGCTGTGTTTCTAAGGTTCGAATAAAGTTCATTGGCATTATTGGAACTGGCTACTCCTGTTACAGGGATTACATTTGGATTATCTGGTCGAAGCAATACCCTGCTTTCACCCAAATCTGTAAAAGCAACAAAATTTCTAAGGGTTTGCGTGTCATTTATCCTGTTTAGCACATAAACTTCAACCCTGTTGATACTTAAACCTGAGGAGATTTGTGGCAAATTGCTCAGCCAACTCTCATAGTTGTCCCGAAAAAAATGGCTTAGAAAAAAGTGCCTGTTTTCATCATAATTTGAGCCTCTTACTTCAAATTCACTTCCCTGGAATCCACTTTCAAGGTTGATCACCTCAGTTCGACCCTGTTGTCTGGAGGCGATGGCAGAAACAAAAAGATTTCCAAATTGAAGTTGGGTTTTTACACCAAACAAACTCTGTCCACCATTGATCAGGCTATTGCTAATCGGTAAGCTTACATTTCCTATCTCGATTTTTTTGATGATGTCCTCTTCATAACCGGTATACTCGACCCGCATATTGTTTTGGAAGTCGAATGTGTTATTGTTATCAAAATTCGCAGTGATGGCAAGTTTTTCACCCACATTACCTACCACATTCATAGAGATTTGTTGATTGAAATCAAATCCTCCGTTGCGTTGTTGCCGGATGGGTATGGCCGGATTATTTATTCTTTGCCATCTGCCACCAAAATCAAGGTTTATGAAGCCATTGGGTTGAATATCAATGTAACTACCCCCAAATACCCTGTCAAAAACAGGATTAAAATAAATTTTTGGGATTAAACGTCTCCCGCTTACAGCACTTTCCCCATCCAGTGCTTCTGACCGGTTTTTCCATCCATCCTTAATGATCTTGTCGCTTTGGAAGCGGTTAAATTCCCGGAAGGACATGGAAGATATTGGCCTGAACTCGGTATTTCCTATCTTCTCATATATGGTATAGTTTAGACCTGTATCAATTTCAATTTCAAGGCTCGAAGGGTCTTTTAAAAATAGTGGTGATCGTGTGGCTCTATTGGAAAAAGGGTCTCCAAACCTGAAAGAAGGACTGAATGTTGGTCTTGTACTGGGTTCATATTTAGTTGTGTCTGAGGGCTCCTCTCCTTCCTGGGCATAGGAGAGGTGTGTAGAGGTGAACAGACATAAGAGTATCAGCAGCGGTTGGCTAAAAAATTTCAAATATTGCAAATCAATATTGTTTTTAGGCTCCTTTAAGGACGATTTTGATTAACTGCTCCAGGGTAATGTTTCCATCACTATTCTTCAGGGCAATTCTAATTTTTTTATCGGCTTCAGATTTATTTATTCCTAAGGTTACCAATGCGGATAACGCTTCATTTCTTAGGGTATTGTCAAGGGATGGGAAACTGTCTAAAGATTTATTTAATAAATCCTGCTTTTTCATTTTATCTTTTAATTCAAGAATAATTCTATTTGCAGTTTTAGCACCGATACCCTTCACTGATTGGATTGTTTTTACCTCCTCATTTGCTATAGCATATTGCAGTTCATCTGCCGATAATGACGATAAAATCATTATGGCAGTCCCCGGGCCTACCCCGGAGATGCCTATCAATTCTAAAAACCGGGTTCGTTCTTCCGGGTCGTGGAATCCAAAAAGGGTGTGCGCATCTTCTTTGACGTGCAGGTGAGTAAATAATTTGCAATCGATTTTTTCTTTGATTGCTGAGTAGGTGTTTAAGCTTATTTTTATCGTGTATCCAATCCCATTCACATCAACAACCACAAATGTAGGATCGATGGTGTCAATCTTACCTTTAATGTAACCAATCATTATTCATTGTTCAGTTCATGTTGTTGGGCATCTACTACTGCTATTGCCACCATATCAAAAATCTCACGGACTGAACTACCAAACTGTAAAACATGTACAGATTTTTTCATTCCCATGAGAATTGGTCCAATAGCTTCCGAACCACCCAAATCCATTACTAATTTGTATCCAATATTTCCGGCTGCAAGATTAGGAAAAATTAATGTATTAGGAGTCTTTCCATTTAATTCACTGAAAGGATAATGTTCAGATAATAATTCTCCGTTTAAGGCAACATTTGCCTGTATGTCACCATCAATGATCAGGTCAGGCCATAGCAATTTTGCCTTTTTTACGGCCTGTGATACTTTTTGCGGTGTTTCACCTTTTGCTGAACCAAAATTTGAATAAGAGAGCATAGCAATATGAGGTTCTGCATCAAAATATTTAACGGTTCGGGCGGTTAACCCTATGATATCAATGAGTTCATCTACCGTGGGATCGATGTTGACCGTTGTGTCGGAGAAAAAGTACGTGCCTTTTTTTGTGTTGATAATATACATACCTGCAACCCGTTTAATGTCCCCTTTTATGCCAATAATTTCCAGGGCAGGTAGTATGGTCTTAGGATATTTGCTGGATCTACCGGATATTAAGGCGTCAGCTTCATCACATTCCACCATCATTGCACCGAAATAATTCCTGTCCACCATTGTATCGAGGGCAGAGCTAAGTGTAACTCCTTTTCTTTGTCTTATATCAAAATATTTTTTGGCATAATCTCTGACTTTTTCTTTTTCAATAAGTGGGTTAATGATATGGCAGTTACCGAGCTCAAGCTCACACTCTTCAATAATTTCATTGATCCTTGACCTGCTTCCCAGTAAGATGGGCACGGCAATTCCTTCATCGACAACCAGCTGGGCTGCTTTTAAGACGTTTACATCATCAGCTTCCGCAAAAACAACCTTTTTTGGTTTTTTTCTGGCCCTTGTTACGATCCTGGATAATAAACTTTGGTCAATGCCAACACGCTTTTTTAGTTCCAGTTCATATTTATCCCAATCATCAATATGTTTTTGAGCCACATTAGAATCCATGGCAGCCTTGGCAACGGCGGGAGAGATGGTGGTTATCAACCTGGGGTCTAATGGTTTAGGGATTAAGTAATTTTTGCCATATTTCATGCTTCTTGATCCATAAGCTTTCAAGACAATTTCCGGAACGGGTTCCCGGGCTAATTTAACTAATGCATGGACAGCTGCCATTTTCATCTCTTCATTGATTGACTTAGCCCGTACATCGAGAGAGCCTCTGAAAATATAAGGAAATCCCAGCACGTTGTTGACTTGATTTGGGTGGTCAGAGCGACCGGTGGCCATAATAATGTCTTCCCTCGTTTCAATCGCCAAATTATAATCAACTTCAGGGTCGGGGTTGGCCAGTGCAAATACTATTGGATCCCTGGCCATTTTTTTTAAGTCTTCTGCATCCAGGATATTGCCTTTTGATAGTCCGAGAAACATATCTGCCTCTTCCATGGCATCATTTAGATTATCCAAATCTCTATCTGTTGCATATCTGGATTTAAGCTCATCCAGGTTTTCTCTATTCTTTTTTATTACTCCTTTGCTATCAAGCATAATGATATTTTCCTTATGAGCACCCATTGAGACGTAGAGATCTATACAAGCCATAGCTGCGGCTCCTGCTCCACTTACCACAATTTTTATTTCTTCTAATTTTTTTCCATTAATGTCCAAAGCATTTAGCAAGGCAGCACTGGAAATTATAGCTGTTCCATGTTGGTCATCGTGCATTACAGGAATATTCATTTCATCCCTTAAAGTACGCTCTATTAAAAAGCTTTCAGGTGCTTTTATATCTTCCAGGTTGATCCCGCCAAATGTTGGCTCAAGCGATTTTAAAATTTTTATGAATTCATGCGGATCGTTTTCAGCTATTTCGATATCAAATACATCTATTCCTGCGAACTTTTTAAATAATACACCTTTACCTTCCATGACCGGTTTTGCGGCCTCCGGCCCAATATTCCCCAGGCCCAGTACTGCGGTGCCATTGGAAACAACACCTACCAAATTACCTTTTGCAGTATATTTATATACATCACTTGTATTTTTAGCGATTTCTTTACAAGGTTCAGCCACTCCCGGCGAGTAGGCAAGCGCCAGATCATGTTGGTTAGAGAGTGGTTTGGAGGGAATGACTTCAATTTTCCCACTGGGGCTGGACTCGTGATATGCAAGCGCTTCACTTTTTCTGATTTTAGGTTCCATTAAATTATAAAAATGAGATTATTTAAGATTCTTCTTCAGTTATCACGTTGGAGGTCCAAAGTATGGCTTCTATTTCTCTCATAAAGTTTCTTTTAGTCGTACCCGCTGCATACACATACCCTTCAATGTAGTATAATCTATTGGTAATTTCATCAACAAACGTATAGGATAAAAATGGCCCACCGGCGGTTGCATCACTAACTTTCCATAGGCCTCGACATTCTTTGGCATATATATCATTGAAATTAACTTCTTTTATTTGCAAAGGGTATTCATCCTGGATAGTGACGTATAAATCAAGTTTTTCACTGTCACGGAGGTAACTGCCGGTGATTTTCTCCCTGAAGTTCTTAATGTCCTGAAAGGGTTCTAATGAAGAAAAAGGCTGATGGTATATAAATATATTTTTTTCAATTGCAGCATCTTTTACTCTTACCCAGGCAAAGTTTTTAAGGTTTTTAGCCAACATGAACCCAAAAGGAATTTTAATTTCAATACCATGCTTGTCAGCGATTACTTGTTCAATATCTTTTTCTGAGTTCTTGAAAATTTTATTATTTATTCTCTTTTTTTCTATTTGTTCAAAGTAGTTCCTTAAACCTTCTCTATTAGCGGCGATCTTTTGTATAAGTGTCTTTTGGTTTTTAGCAAATAAGTGAAGAATTCTTTGATCTCTCGCAAACTCATCGTTCTTGGTAAACATAAAATATGAACTGTCATCTTTTATTTTTTTTACAGATTCTTGGGTGAAGTTGGACTGTAAAACCCGGCTAGCTCGGTTTTTTTTATCAAATGTGGTTACGAATATCATGTTTTTAGCACTTTTCAGCACACTGTTTAATCTTAGCGGATTGACATAATTCACATTAAAATAAGGCTCTTCCTGTGGTAATCCCGGATACGGCTTTCTGAAAGTCCGTATAATTTCATCTCCAAGTTCACCTTGCCAGGAGGCCGAGTCCATGACTAATATAATTTCTCCAATATCTCCCCTGGCCGGTTGCATGAGGCTCTTGTCATTATCTTTTAGCTTTAATGAGCAGGAAGCAATGAAAAATATAAAAATTAAGCGCAGGATAGATGTGATCTTCAAAACGGTAACAGATTATCTAACTTTAAAATTAATCAAAAAACCAAAAGCCTATTTGCTGAGTAGTAACTTCTGACCTGGTTTAATTTTATTGGACTTCAAATTATTCAGTGCTTTTAATTCCTCAGGACTCAAGGTTGAATATTTTCTGGAGATATCCCATAGTGTGTCACCATATTTTACCTCATAAGATTTAGAGCCGGATGCATGGGCAAATGCATTGCCGATAGGTTTTCCCGATGTTGATTGATATAATTTTTTCGTTTTAGCGCTGTATTGTGGTAATACCCAGACGTCAAGGTATTGTCCTACACGGATCAAATTACTTCTTAGGTTATTCCAACTTTTAAGGTCAGATATCCTCACATGGTAGTTTCTCGCGATTCTTCCAAGGAAATCACCGCTCCTTACTTTGTATTTTATTTTAGTTCTGCCATAGGTACTTCCCGGCATATTTCTGGCAAGGTACTCTAACGTTTTTTTACCAACTTTTGAAGCGGAATCATATAATGATTTTCTGTTAGAAACTATGTAATCTTTTTTATCTGCCGGGATAATTAACGAATAATCAATGATTTCATCAGGAAGTGCTCCTCTTTTTATCTCAGGATTTAATTTTAATAAATCCTCTTCGCAGATATTTATTTGGTGGGCAAATGTTTCCAGATGAAAATAGTTTTTGATATTTATGGTGTCTGTTTCCATTATAAATTCTTCATCCACTTCATAAAAATTGTGATAGTCAGCATAGTTCAGCACATAAATCATTGCTACAAATTGAGGCACATAAGATCTTGTTTCGCGGGGTAGGTACCAGTATATCTCCCAGAAGCTTTTCTTATATCCTGATCTTCTAATTGCCCTTCTAACTTTCCCGGGCCCGGAGTTGTAAGCCGCTAAGGCAAGCTCCCAGTCACCAAATGATCGATGTAATGATTTTAAGTATTTGCAAGCTGCTTCGGTAGATTTATAAGGGTCCATTCTTTCATCGATATACCAATCTTTATCTAGTCCATATAACCTTCCGGTAGAGGGTATGAATTGCCATAGCCCTGCTGCACTTGCCCATGAAATTGCGTTAGGATTGAGACCGGATTCAATAATCGATAGATATTTAAGTTCATCAGGCAGGTCGTATTTTTTTAATATTTCCTCAAAAATTGGGAAGTAATAGCTCTTTCTTTTGAGAATCCCCCTGGTATAAGCTCTGTTGCGAATAACAAAATAGTCTATAAAGCTTCTTACCCGATCGTTAAAATTAAGCGGGATGGTAGTTGATAAACAACTCATCCTATCCTCGATCTCTTCATAGTGGGTTTCAGGAATGAATTCATTATAATATTTTACAGCGTCTTCTTTGCTTTCAAATTCCTGAGCAGATAATGTAATTATTGGTAAAATGAATGTAATGCTTAACAGAAATCTCATTTTAAGCAGTCCTTAAACAATATTCTTTTGAAAAAGCAAGCAAGTCATCTTCTTTGAAATAGTCTCCCATAATTTGTAATCCGATGGGCAGGCCATTTTTGTCTTCACCGTTTGGCACAGAGATTGCCGGTATACCTGAAACTGAGGCTTGCACAGTAAACAGGTCTGCAAGATACATCTCAAGATGATTATCCATTAAAGCGCCAATCTCAAAAGGTGGTGTAGGCGTGGTCGGGCAAATAATAAAATCATAATTTCTTAAAAATTCCTGTGTTTTTTCTTTTATTATACGCCTAATTTTCTGGGCTTTGGTATAAAAAGCATCATGGTACCTTGCGCTCAGTACAAATGTGCCAAGCATAATCCTCCTTTTAACTTCTTCACCAAACCCTTCTGAGCGTGTAAGCTTGTACATCTGCTCCATGTTTTTAGCATTATCTGACCGATAACCGTATTTCACTCCATCGTATCTGGATAAATTAGATGAAGCTTCAGCTGTGGTTAAGATGTAGTAAGTGGGTAAAATATAATCTAAAAGCGGGAAATCTACACCTTCTACCTCATGGCCCATCGATTTAATGCTTTCTATCGCTCTGAAGGTTGCATTTTTGATTTCTTCATTTAATCCATCACTGTTTAGCGTATCTTTGAGGTATGCCACCCGGGCTTTTCTCCCAAAATCCTTTCTTTTAGAATAATTGGGTACCTCAACAGTAGAGGAAGTACTATCAAATTTATCGTGACCAGCGCAAATTTCTAGTACCAGCGCGGCATCCTCAACCGTGTTGCTTAAAATACCAATTGTATCAAATGAACTGGCATAGGCAGCTAATCCGAATCTAGATATTCGGGAATATGTGGGCTTAAGCCCAACAATGCCGCAGAAAGAAGCTGGTTGTCTTACAGAACCACCGGTATCAGTGCCCAAAGATACCAAACACATATCTGCCTGAACCGAAACCGCAGAACCTCCGGAGGAACCTCCCGGGACAAGGTTTTCATCAAACGCATTTCGAACGGGGCCGAAGGCTGAATTTTCATTTGAGGAGCCCATAGCAAATTCATCGCAGTTTTGATGTCCAATTATAATGGCATCTTCATCTAACAGTTGCTGAATGGCTGTTGCAGTAAACTGTGACTTGAAGCCGTCCAGAATTTTACTGGAGGCTTGCAGACGATGATCTTTATAGGCCAAGACATCCTTTATTCCTATGACCATGCCTGCCAGACGACCCTGGTTCCCCTCCCTGAGTTTTTTATCTATCTCCTGAGCTCGTGAAATTGCTTCCCCGTCGTAAACTTCCAGGAAGACATTGAGGTCTTTCTTATTATGAATGTTGAATAAATAGTATTCAACTACCTCCTGACAGGTTACCACTCCATTCTCAAGGTCACTGCGTAATTGAGAATAAGAAAAGTATTTGTTCAATTCTTGCTGGTATTATCTCCTTTTACACTATTGCTGGTATCTTCAATTTCGTTTTTAATATCCTTAGTAGCGTCCTTAAATTCTCTGATTCCTTTACCTAAACCTCGAGCGATTTCAGGTATTTTTTTGGCTCCGAAGAAGATCACTACGAATAAAACAATGATTATCCACTCCCATCCACCAGGTATTCCAAAAGCTAACAATGCCTTCATATTATTAAAGTTTTAATTTCAAAAGTATTAATTATTAATGATTTTATCGTTCATATACACTTAAAGTTACGTAATGAATCCATCAACGGCTAGCTAACCAGCTCTCTGGATTTAACTTTTTATTCTTTTCCCATACCTCAAAATGAACTTCAGATTTGCCTTTACTATCAGTATATACCTCACCAATAATATCGTTTTCTTTAATAACTTGTCCTTTTTTAACATTCACTTTTCTCAACTTAGCATATAAAGTATAATAATTACCGTGTTTTACAATTACAACATTATTCATGCCCGGAACGAACGCTATGGTGGCAACTGTACCATTGAAAACTGCTTTTACCAGTTCATTTCTGTTGGTTTGTATATCTACGCCCGGATTGTCAATAACAATTCTCTTCATGACTGGGTGAGGTTGCCTGCCAAAACGAGATGAAATAAAACCAGAGCCAACAGGCCATTTTAATGCTGACTTTTTTTGTTTAAAAGAAGAATTAAGGTTTGCCATGTTGCCAGCGCTGCTATTATCATCAACGTTGGATTCAGCCTCTATTATTTCAGCTATCAGCTGGTCAAGCTTATCGATGGACTGCTTTCTAGCCTGCACTTCTTTTTTAAGTTCACTCTCTTTACTAGATAGTTCAGTAATTAATTTACTTTGATTTTTTTTAAGTTTAATAAGCTTTCTTTGTTCTGCGATTTGCTCATCCAATAAGTCAGATTGTTCCTTTCGCTTATTGCTCACCGTTGTTCGTTGAATATTCAGTTCGTCCCTAACTTTTTCAATTTGATCTACCTGTACTTTTCTGGCTTTGGTGTATTGCTCCAGGTATTTTAATCTCATGAAGAGTTGATTAAAAGAGGAAGCTGAAAATAAAAAAGTGAGTCGATTAAAACCACTTTGGGACTTGTAAGCCGCATAAATCATGTCAGCATATTCATCTTTTAATTGCACAAGGTCTCTTTCTAAAGCGCGTACAACAATAGAGAGGTCACTTATTTCTTCATCGAGGAATTTGATTTCTTTGGAGAAAGACTCAATGAGTTGAGTTCGGGATTTAATTTGCTGGTTTAATGCAGTTAGCTCACCGATGGTAGCCTTTTTTTCAGATCGTGTTTCTGCCAGGATTTTTTCCGCTTCCCTGATCTTACGAAGATTTATCTGTTTTTCTTGCTCTAATGCATCTCTTGAATGCTGCCCATAAAGACAATCATTAAATATGAAAATTACTGATAGTGTTAAAACCAGCCATTTAGATTTTCTCATATTTGTCAGGTACCTTAAAAGGAAAGTTTAATTCTTTTTCTGATATCTCAGCTTTGTTATGCTTAAAATCTAACGTGGTGGTATTTCTAGATTCTTTGTTATAGGACAATATTAAGGAATATTCCATTGGAAAAATATCTTTTTCCAAAATTACAAAATTGTTATAATTTATTTTTAATGAGTTTTTCTTTTGTAGATCGTCTATTACCAGTCTGAAGATTTTGTTATATCTATTGTTGATGAAATTTTCGACCTTTAATGGTCCAATTTCTTTTGTAATCCTGGTGTATTCTTTTTCAGCTTCTATATCATCAGATTTCTTCAGATCAAATGGAGGATTCCCAACGAGTATGGATTCGATCATTGAGTACGTAAATTTAAAACCGTAATGGTCACTTAGTTGGTTCAGGCTCCAACAGACATACTTTTTGTTTAACCTATCTATAATTTTAATACTATCATTAGTAATGTATAACCTTGCAGCTTCGATTCCTAATGTTGCACTTATTGAGGCCCATATTACGCTGTCTTTTTTTATCCTCAGGTTGACCTTAGCTTTTAAGTCTTTATTATTATTGACGAATTTTATTTTAGCTTTTGATTTAAAATACTGAAAATTGACTTTATCAACGGCAATTAGTCTGTCGTCTTTGGAAGGGACGAATATGTTTTTACTACAGGAGCTAAAAAGAATCAAAGATATTATTACGCTTAAAGCATAGCGCTTATTCATAGAGCTTTTTATCAGCAATTTTCTTAAGAATTAAATCTGATGAGTCTTGATGTTCACTGGCTTTTTTCCATATTTCAATTGCTTCATCAATATTCCCTAGTTGATATAAAACGTCGCCGTAATGTTCAAGTATAGTGCCGTCCTCCGGCCCAATCTCAATGGCTTTTTCGAGATAAGATTTGGCTTTTTTATACTCTTCTAGCATATAAAGTACCCAGCCATGGGTGTCAAGATAAGTATAGTTATCTGGAAAATTTTCGACCAATTTCGAAGACATCTCGAGTGCAAATTCCAATTTTTCTCCTCTTAATGAGAGAAAATAGCTGTAATTATTCAACACATGATCATTGTCAGGATTTTCTTTTAGGGCCTTTTCATAGGCTTCGTCAGAATATTTGTGATCCTCTATTCCGTTATATGCATCACCTAACATACCCAGAAAAGAGCTTTTGAGCTTTGGATTATTGACCACTAAATTTTTCCCCTGCTCCAGGCTTCTTATTGCTTTTTTATATTTCTTTAATGAATAGTATGATGCCCCCCCCAAATAATATAATTCAACTTGGTTAGGGAAGTATTCAAGCGCTGTTTCAAAATGATTAGCCGCCAGATCATATTTTTCCCTTTCAAATTCAAGATTTATAATATTTCTCCATATTGAGTAATTTGATTTATCCAATTCCAGTGCTTTTAAGTATGAATCGGAGGCTGCCTTTTTATTTCCAAGCGTAAAATACATGTCGCCACTCATGGCATGTGCCTCAAATGACCCGGGATGGGCATCGGTGAGTTTTTTAGACAGAACGATAGTGAACGAATCCAGTTCAGGATTTGGTAATTGGGACATATATCCCGAAAGCATTTGAATTTTGGCGGACAGATTGTACTCACGATCTGAAAAAGCATCATTCAGCAGTGGTATCGCTTTTTTATAATTATTTTGTTTTCTGTAGACCTCTGATAATAAGACTTTAGCACTGGGATCGTTATGTTCAGTGATCAATGCTTTTAACAGTTGTTTTGCCTCTTCATATAAATCATTTATGATCATCATTTCGGCTAAAGCAATCACATATTCTTGCTTAGCCGGATAACTGTTAATTAATTTCCATCCTTCTGCCAATGCCAGGTCTAGATCATTTTCTTTCAGGTAAATTTTTTGTTTTTGACTTATAATATCTTCGTTTACCCCAAAATACTCTTCTGCTCGGTTATAAGTTTCTAATGCCTTCTTGTTCTTATCCATATACATATAAATGGCGGCAAGCTCAAATAAATATTCTTTGGCAGAAGGGATTTTTTGGATAAGCGCTTCATATGTTTCAGCAGCTGCCTCAAAATTAGAATTAGCAGTATGTATTTGCGCTAAGAGAAGGTAATAGTACTTATTTTCAGGTTGTAGTTGCTTCGCCTCGCTGGCATAAGCCTCAGCTTTTTGTGAATCACCATTTAAAGATAAAACCTCAGCCAGTTTAAAATTTATTGCAGCATTCTCCGGATCCAACGCTAAGGCTTTTAAAAAAAACTCGTATGCTTTTGCGTAGTCTTCAAGAATAAAATACTTTTCCCCTTCTATGAAATAATGGTCTAACTTGAATTTTTGATCCTCTTTTTCGAGTATATCTTCCATTTTCTTACCCGATTCGTTGTCATTTTGACATAAAACCACCCCCGAGACACAAGATATAATGAGAAAAGAACAAGCAAAGACCAAGTATTTATTCATGTGATATTATTTTACCCCTTCACGTTTACGTAATCACCAATGCTGACATCTTGCGGGATATTTGAGTATTCTACGAAATTACCAACCATTGAGTTAGACAGATAAACACCATTTAAATTGGTGTTGTTTTGAATAAGTGACCGGTCAATTCTGCAGTTTTCAACTGTTGTATTATCCCCAACAGATGTATATGGTCCTATAATACTATTTACAATTTTAGCACCTTTACCCAGGTAAGTCGGCTGGATAATTATACTATCAACAACCTCCACATCTGGTGAGGTGAGTTTATCCTCGCTTAAATATGTCAGGTAGATACTATTGGTTTTTACGATCACATTTTTGTTGCCGCAATCGTGCCATGCCTCAACTTTACCTGTTGTAAATTTGGTACCCTTCTCTCTTAGCCGTTCAAGCGCATCTGTGAGTTGGTATTCTCCTTTTTTTAGGATTTTATTTTTAATTAACCAATCAATCTCTTGCGCGAGCTTCTCACCCTGGTTAAAATAATAAATACCGATGATAGCCAGATCAGAAATATAATCTTTAGGTTTTTCAACAAAATCGGTGATAATGCCTTCATCATCTACTTTTACAACGCCATAAGCACTTGGATCATCCACAGCTTTTACCCAAATAATTCCATCACTCTCAATGTTTAAGGTGAAATTTGCTTTAAATAATGTGTCAGCAAAGGCAATCAGTGTTTTCCCCTGCATTAATTCTTTAGCACAGAATACAGCATGAGCTGTGCCAAGCGCTTCTTTTTGATTATAAATCTCGCCTTCAGCACCTACACTTTGTGCGATGGATAGTAAGGCGGCTTTAATCCACTCATCAAAATCCCCAATAACAAAACCAATTTTTTTAATGGGTTCCGGACAAACTTTAGCAATGTCCTGAACTAGGCGCTCAACAACTGGCTTGCCGGCAATTGGGATCAATGGCTTCGGAACGGTGAGGGTATGAGGTCTTAATCTTTTACCCTTTCCAGCCATTGGTATAATCAAATTCATGTGTTTAAGTAATTTTTAATGGTATTGAACCGGATAATCTGTTTATACTCCATTATTAATATTAGTACTATAAAAAAAAGTACAGCAAGATTACGAATAAGTAATTTAATAAGGCCATAGGATTCTATAGAAATTACGCCTAAGTATAAAACGATGGAAAGTGTTATGATCAGTAAACCCTTCCAGACCTTGTAAGGAATTGGTAGGTGTTTTCGTCCAATTGAATAGTTAATCAGGCTCATTAAAAAATACACTATAAACGGTACCAGTGCACTCCCAAAATATCCAAACCCGGGGATAAGCATGATATTTAATATAAGCGTGAGTAATGCGCCAAATGTAGCAATATAAGCGCCATATTCCGTTTTATCTTTAAGTTTATACCAAACCGACAAGTTGTAGTAAATCCCTAAAAATAAACTGCCTATTAGCAAATACGGAACAATATCCAGTCCTTCCAAATAAAGTGGGTTTCTTAGGAAGATAGGAGCGATCCAGTAAAGGTTTACACTTACGCCTAGAAATAATAGTGAACCAAAAATTATAAACCAATGCATTACCATGCTAAATAATGCAGGGGATTGTTGGTCTTTTGCGTTTGAGAAAAAAAATGGCTCAGCAGCATATCTGAATGCCTGTACACCAAGATTCATGAGCACTGAAAGTTTATAACATGCTCCAAAAATTCCCAGCGCTGCTTGATTTGAGATATCATTGTAGAAGCCTTTCGGAAGCAAATATTTTAACAGAGCCCTGGAAAGCATCTCATTAGTTACACCCGCCAGACCTGTTAACAATAACGGCAAAGCATAAATAAGCATGGGCTTTAAACGCTCAAAGGATAATCTGAATTTAAAAGTGCTTAAAGGATACCTCAATAAAATAAAGTATAATGCATTGGCGATCAGATTAGATATAAAAACATATTGAACTTTATTTTCATCATCGATAATGCTTTTATCCCACAGGGGTAACAAAACCAAAAAAAATATATTAAAGAAAATATTCGTGAAAATATTGATGACCTTAGCTTTTGCAAAGTTAAGGGACTTGCCTTCCAGCCGGAGACGCGCAAAGGGAATTGCCATGATTGCATCTATAGCAAGGATAACAGCTACATAATTAATTATCGAGGATTGATCCTTATAATTTAGAGCTTCACTAATGCTATCACTGAATAAAAAAATACAACTGGTAAAGACGATTGAGGTAGTAAGTATTGAACTCAGCGCAAGGTTAAAATATTGGTTGCCATTATGCCCTGTTGAAGTGGAGTAACGGAAATAAGCAATCTCTAGCCCATACAGGTAAATGACATTTAAAAATGCCATGAAAGCATACAACTCAGTGACTATCCCATATGCTGAAGGCAGGAAGACTGAGGTGTATAAAGGAACTAAAAAATAATTGAGCGTCCTGCCAATTATGCTGCTCAGGCCGTAAAGGGCAGTATCGCCAGCTAATTTTTGAAGCCGGCCCATGGTGTATTTTGATTATGAACCCTGAAAGTTTGGTTTCCTTTTATCAATAAACGCTGAAGTTCCTTCTTTAAAATCCACTGATCCGCAACAGCGGGCAAAAGAATTAGCTTCCGTTTGATATCCATTTTCTGTGGGATTATAAAAGGCATTAACACAATCAACCACCATTGCGATTGCCAGGGGTGCCTTACCAATTATTTTATGCAGATATTCATCACACCTTTTAAAAAGTTCTTCCTGGCTTTCTACCATATCATTGATCAGGCCGTATTTGAGCGCATCCTCACTGGACACCATCTCAGCAGTCATCATCCATTCTATAGCTTTACCTCTTCCTACCAGTTGGGTGAGCCTTTGAGTACCTCCGTACCCGGGTATAATTCCTAAATTGACCTCCGGTTGCGAAAATTTTGCAGATTTTACAGCAACCCTTAGGTGACAAGCCATAGCAAGCTCACAACCTCCACCTAATGCATAACCATTAACTGCAGCTATTACTGGAACATGGCAATTTTCAATAAGTTCAAAGACTTCCTGACCTTGTTCGGAAAATTTCCGGCCATTCATTTCATTAAGCTTTGAAAACTCAGTAATATCAGCCCCTGCAACAAAAGCTTTCTGACCGGATCCAGTGATGATAACGCCTTTTATGTCCGAATCATCATAAATAGTCTGAAAACTGGTCTTTAATTCTTCAAGGGTTTCTGAGTTTAAGGCATTTAATTTCTCTTCACGATCTATAGTGAGGGTCAAAATTGAATTATCGAAAGAAAATTTTATATTTTTTAGGTCTTCCATCAATTCGGTACTTCAAACACGAAATAGCCTCTTTAAATTTACAATGTCAAATATATGAAACCATATTATTTTTATTGATTTCCTCTGTCATTTTGCTTAAACTGAAGCAATGATCCCAAAGCCAATCTTTACGGGCAATGCTATCATCTATTGAATCAGGCCAACTATCAGCAATGCTTTGTCTGTAATCTGGTGAATATTTAACTTTAAATGCGGGTTCAAATTTCAACAACTCCACGTACAAATCTTCAGGAGTGAAGCTCATCGCGGATAGATTATAACTTGACCGGATAGAAAGTTTACTTTTCTCTGTTCCCATAAGTTCCATCGTTCCCCTGATAGCATCGTCGATATACATCATGGGCAGTTCGGTATTTTTCTTTAAGTAACATTCGTAATCATAGGGCATACTTTTCAACGCGTTGAACATATCCATTACATAGTCAGTGGTACCACCTCCAGGTTTCACTTTATAGCTTATTAATCCGGGATATCTGATGCTTCGTACATCAAGGCCATATTTCAAATGATAATATTCGCACCATCTTTCACCGGTTAATTTACTTATCCCATACACGGTGGTTGGTTCCATTATGGTTTTCTGAGGTGTTTGGTTTTTGGGTGTTGAATTTCCAAAAATAGCTATAGAGCTGGGCCAAAATACTTTAATGATTTGATTCTTTCTGCTATTCTCCAATATATTTAATAAACCTTGAACATTTATATTCCAGGTTGTGAGTGGATCGCGTTCTCCAGTTGCCGAAAGAATCGCTGCCAAATGGTATATTTCTGTTATTTTTTCTTTCAGAATGATTTCATTAATTGCCTTTTGATCTAAAACATTCAATTGTTTGAATGGACCATTGGACAGGATGTCCCTAACCGGATTGATATCGCTTGCGATCACTGCATTTTCGCCATAAATTTCTCGGAGCGCTAATGTTATTTCAGATCCTAATTGCCCATTGGCACCGGTAACTAATACTTTTGTCATTTGGAGGTTTGATTTGTTGTTAACACAAAGATAACAATACCCTGATCTGTCTGAAAAGTTTCGCAAAGCAAGTATTATAAATTTATCTTTGATTCCATGACTTTTGAAGCGTATCTTGAGAATAAAAAAATAGACCCGGCTAAATTTAAAAAGGGTGAAATAGATCGATATTATGCATTTAAAATGCAATTTGATCAAATGCACCCTAAGAGCTTTACCGCTCAAAAATTATTTTTAATTAATGGGCTTAGGAGACGGTACCCATTGCATGAAAGTAATGCCGATGAAAATATTTCGAAAAAGTCTGCAACTAATCCCAAAATCCCAATAAAAAGAAAATAAAATGTATAGTCAGTTTAAGGAAAGGATAAGCAATCAAATCCAGGGAATAAAAAATGAAGGGCTTTATAAAGAGGAAAGGATCATCACAAGTCCCCAAAGTGCCGAGATACAACTTAAAGATGGTCGTGAGGTTTTAAACTTTTGTGCTAATAACTACCTGGGGCTGTCATCACATCCAAATGTTATAAATGCTGCTAAAAATGCGATAGCTACTCACGGTTATGGGTTGTCTTCAGTACGCTTTATTTGTGGAACACAGGATATCCATAAAGAATTGGAACAAAAGATTTCTAATTTTTTAGGCCTTGAGGATACCATCCTTTATGCTGCTGCCTTTGATGCTAACGGCGGTTTATTTGAACCATTATTTGGTCCTGAGGATGCCATCATCTCTGACGAATTAAATCATGCATCCATCATTGATGGTGTTCGATTATGTAAGGCCAAGCGGTTAAGGTTCAGGCATAATGACATGGAAGATCTTGAAGAAAAGCTTAGAGGTGCTTCCACCTGCAATCAAAAAATAATAGTAACCGATGGTGTTTTCTCAATGGATGGGACCATAGCCCAATTGGACAAAATCTGCGACTTGGCAGAAAAATATCAGGCATTGGTGATGTCTGATGAATGCCATGCTACTGGCTTTATGGGCACAAAAGGTAGGGGTGTACATGAATATCGAGGCGTTTTTGATAGGGTTGATATCATCACAGGCACATTGGGAAAGGCACTTGGTGGAGCTTCTGGTGGATTTACCAGTGCACCAAAAGAAATAATCGACATGTTGAGACAAAAATCAAGGCCTTATCTTTTCTCTAATACATTAGCACCTTCTATTGCAGGCGCTTCTATTGAAGTTATTGATCTATTGTCTCAGTCAACTAAATTGAAGGACGACCTGGAGTGGAATACAAAATACTTCAGGGAGAAAATGTCAGGCTTAGGTTTTGATGTTAAGCCTGGTGAGCATCCAATTGTCCCGGTTATGCTTTATGATGCCAGGTTGTCACAGGATTTCGCCTCGGAGCTTTTGAAAAAGGGTATTTATGTAATTGGTTTTTATTATCCAGTGGTTCCGAAAGGCCAGGCTAGAATAAGGGTTCAATTATCCGCAGTTCATAATAAAGCACATCTGGATAAGGCCATTAACGCATTTGAAGAGATTGGTAAAAGCTTAAAAGTGATATAAATAATTAAGCAGTAGTAGTTGGCTCTTTCTCCACAGATTTCTTTTTAGCCTCATCCAGAATTTTTTTAACGCCATCGTCGGATTTGGATTTATCATTTTTGGATTTGGTATCTTTTTCCTTTAAATACTCATTGATCATTTTCCTCACTTCTTTGATAGACAGGTTTTTGTGGATATAACCATTCTTTACGACTGATATCTGACCGGTTTCTTCAGAAACAACAAGCGTTAGTGTGTCCGTAGCTTCTGACATTCCCACTGCTGCTCTGTGTCTAAGTCCTAAGCTTGCAGGCAGATCATCCCGGTCAGTGACAGGCAGTATACACCTTGCGGCTACTATTCTTCCCTGGTATAAAATTGCGGCGCCATCATGCAAGGGACTGTATTTATTGAAAATAGCCTGGATAAGTCGCTTTGAGATTAGAGCATCCAGGCGGTCTCCTGATTCTGCGTAAAACTTTAATTCTGAATTCTTGGAAAAAACAATTAAAGCACCCGTATTGCTTCCTCCAAATACTTTGACTGCCTCCAGCACTCCTGTAATGTTTAACTTTTTAGTTGAATCTGAATTCCAAAAAGATTTTATACCTTTTATCAGATTACCCTCCCCAAATATAGTGGTTTTACCTAGCAGGAGCAGGAATTTTCTGATCTCCTGTTGAAATAGAATAATCACAGCTAGCACCCCTAACCCCATAAACTGCCCAAGGATGCTGGTTAGTAATTCCATCTCAGCAGCCTTCACAACCAAATAAGACAGGTATAAAGAAAGAAATCCCAGGAAAACCTTGATGGCCATACTACCCCGCATCAACTTGTATACCTGGTATATGAATATACTGACTAAAAGTATATCAGCTATATCAACCCATTTGATGTCAAGGAAACCTATGTTAAAAAGTAATATCAATCTTCCAAGCAGTTAGTTAAGTTAATAATCTGTACAGCTTCTTTCACATCGTGAACCCTCAATATATCTGCCTGCTTTAAAATAGCGATAGTATTTAATGATACCGTACCAAATAAACTATTCTCCGCCTCTATTTTTAAAGTTTTATAGATCATGGACTTACGAGACAATCCAACCAAAACAGGGATGTCCAGAAACGATAACATCTCTAAGTTATTCAATAAATGGAAATTGTGAGCAATTGATTTGGCAAATCCAAATCCTGGATCAATGATGATGTCTTTCACACCATCTGCTTTTAATCGATCTATTTTGTGTTTGAAATAGATCAATAGTTCTTTTAACAAATCATCATACTGCGCCATTGACTTCATATTTTGAGGCGTTCCTTTCATATGCATTAGAATATAAGGAACTTTATTCTTACTTATGAATTCAAACATCCCATCATCCAAATCTCCTCCGGAGATATCATTTACAATATCCGCTCCTAGTGATAAGGCAACTTTTGCAACCGGAACCCTAAAAGTATCAATAGAAATTATTGCTTTAGGAAACTTATTTTTTATTAATTCAATAGGCTTTATCCTTTCGACCTCTTCCTCAAGGGGTACATCGTCGGCACCCGGCCTGGAAGAGTAACCACCAACATCTAAAATATCAGCACCATCCTCAAGCATCTTTTCAGCACTTGACAGGACCTCTTTTTCGGTAACCATCCGGCTCTTTGAATAGAAAGAATCTGGTGTTAGATTTATTACCCCCATAACTTTAGGCGTTTGAAATGAGATTAAATCTCCTTGTATATTGATAGTTTTTTTCTTGATAAAATCCAAGGCTTGTAAAATCTAACTTATTTTTGGCCAAAACTAATAGCCTTGAATAGAGATACGCTTATTGCTTACAAAGAGATTATCGAAAAGTGTAAGGGGATTTTTAAAAAAAAGACCATTGACTATGGAACCGCATGGAGAATTCTTAGGCTTCCCTCGATAACTGATCAGATATATATTAAAGCGCAAAGGATCCGGTCAATTCAGGAAAAAGGAGTACAAAAAGTAGAAGATAGTTTGGAAAGTGAATTTATTGGAATAATTAATTACTGCATTATAGCCTTAATTCAACAGAAATTACATGGTGATAATCGAATGGAACTCTCTTTTAAAGAACTTGAACAGCATTATGATCGTTTTGCATCAGAAACATTAGATCTTTTACAAAATAAAAATCATGATTACGGTGAAGCCTGGCGATCTATGCGTTTGAGTTCGATAACCGACATAATATTGATGAAGTTATTAAGGGTAAAACAAATCGAGGATAATGAAGGGAATACATTAATCTCGGAAGGTGTGGAAGCAAACTATCAGGATATTATAAACTACGCTGTGTTTTCTATGATAAAAATTGAAGGTTTTTAGTGGTGTATATAGTCAAGGAAGTATCAAGGCTGTTTGTTGGTGTTTTATTTATTTTCTCGGGAATAATTAAGGTTAATGATCCCGTTGGAACCTCAATCAAGCTCAAGGAATATTTTGAGGTATTTGCAGCAGATTTTACTTCATTCTTTCATGTCTTAATTCCAATGTCACTGCCAATGGCAGTTTTTATATGTGTTTTAGAGGTCTTGTTAGGATTTGCACTTTTGTTGAACTATAGAATGCGTATTACAGCATGGGTTTTATTGTTACTCATTGTATTTTTTACTTTTTTAACCTTCTACTCGGCATATTTTAATAAGGTCACTGATTGCGGATGCTTTGGTGATGCTATTAAATTAACACCATGGCAATCTTTCTATAAAGACATTATCTTATTGATATTTATCGCTGTTATATTTATTTACAGAAAAAGTTTTGCTTCAATCTTTGATCGAAGATTATCAGACATTACAGTATCCGCACTTACCGCAGTTTTTACTTTTCTGAGCATTTATGCCATTCAACATCTTCCTTATATTGATTTTAGGTCATATAAGGTAGGAAATAATATATCAAAACTAATGCAACCATCTGGTGAGTTAGCGTATGAATACATCATGGAAAAGGATGGCGAAGAATACAGGATGACAGAATATCCTGCGGATAAATCCTATAAATTTAAAGAAATGGTGATATTGAATCCCGAAGTACAACCTAAGATCACCGATTATAATCTATGGAATGATGAGGGTGACTTTACGGAGCATTCTTTTGAAGGGAACAAACTGTATGTCATTATTCATAATGCTAATACCGCCGACCATTCATCCTTTGAGGATATCAATGAACTTATAAAAAATCTGGCTGAAAATGTCTTTGTGGCTGCTATAACTGCTTCGGATTATCAATCAATGGAAAATCTCAGAAACGAAGTGCAACTGGCGGTATCTTATTACTATGCTGATGCCACAGTATTAAAAACAATCGTAAGGTCTAATCCTGGAATATGGTTGATGCAGGATGGAGTTGTAAAAGGAAAATGGCACTACAATGATGTGCCAGATGCCCGGGAAGTAGAAAATCTTTTGGATTGAAAGATAGCAAAATCTTTTTGATAGGCCTGCCCGGTTCAGGTAAATCCACACTAGGCAAACAGTTTGCTCAAACTATACAATGGACATTTATTGATCTGGATTCCAGTATTGAAGGGGAGGCACAGAAACGGATAAATGAGATATTTGAATCCCACGGGGAGGAGTATTTTAGAAATAAAGAATCTGAAATATTAAGGATGTTGATCCTAAAAAATCATCAATTCATCATGGCTACCGGTGGTGGGACACCCTGTTTCGGTGAAAATATGGATTTAATGAATCAGTATGGAATTACAATTTACCTCGATGAATCTATTGATAAGATTGCTACCAGGATTAAAGATGATTCAAGGCCTTTATTCAAAAATGTATTTAATGTTGAAAATAGGCTCACCGAATTACTTGATTCCAGAAAACAGTTTTATGAACAAGCTACATACATATTGGAATCGGAAAATATCAATCTGAGTGCCCTGTTAACCATTTTAGAAAAAGAATCCCGTTGATATCGTAAACCTGCTTTGATTGGTGTTGACTACACCACTGCCGAGTCCGGAAGTGAAATTAACTATGGATTCACGATCCAATCGATGTGTATAACTTAAATCGAGATAATAATCAGCATTTCGATATCCTCCTCCGAAACTGATTTGGTTGACATCCCTGTTAAGGTCATCATCAATTGGGCTTTGCCTTCTTGAATACCCCCCTCTGAACCTGAGGTCGCCAACCCTGATTTCTCCACCTATTCTTAAATTAATGATCGCATCGAACAATTCATCAATCTGATTATTGGTTTCGCTTTCAAAAACAGGGTCAGCATCTGCGTTGCTAAATTCTGAGGCCGAGTGGTCGACATATTCAATTTCCCCGCTTATGAATCCTCTTTTTCCAAAAAAGTAGGTGAGCCCGCCATTGAGTCTTTGTGGGCTTCTGTAATTATAACTAAAAATAAATAATGTTTCATCAAAGAATGTTTCATCAAAAAAATTGGACTCCAGACTGATCAAACTTTCTTCTTGCATGAAGTAAAAGGTTGGTGTCGTGTAAGTTAACCCAAACATAAATGGTAATGCCGGCCTGTATATTAATCCGAATGTACCATTTACGCCATTCCCTGTTAATTCATATTCATCCCTTAATTCGAAATTTAACAGGTCTGCTGCTGAGGGTTCTTCCTTGTATGTTCTTGTTTCCTCCTTTCTTACCCTTATATAGCTCAAGGAAGCCCCGAAATAAAGTCTATCGTCAAAGTTGCCGCCATATGATAAGTTGTATTGGTATTTCCCGCCTTGCCTTCTGATGGTTTCAAACTGTCCGGTAGGGAATCCTTCTTCCGGGAAAGCCGGGATTAAGTTGCCATCAGCGTCTGTGACAAATTGCCCGTTTTCAAATGCGAAAATATTTCTATCGATAAAAAATAAAGAATCTCCAAAATTTAGGTTGTCGCCAAATATATCATTAATATCCTGAGGCACACCGTTTATATTGATTACACCTTGTCCCTCATATACAACAAAAAACTCTTCTGTCAAAAATGTGTTGAATGCTAAATTGGTGAATACGTCCTCATTTCCGGCGTATGTCTTATCCAGTACTACATCAATAAAATCCGTCGAATTATTCAGCCCGTTAAATGAGATCTCATTATTAAAGTTACCGGTTCTGGAAAACCCAATGCCGAAGGAACCACCTCGCCAACCACCCTGTTCAATATCGGATTTCGATTGATTGAGTACAACACCTAAATTTTGAAAATTTAAATTAATTTTTTGCTCACTGTTGGAGTTAGCCAAAAAATTGATAGTGGAGGAGGAGAAGTCAAAGCCAGGGCTAAAATAAAATTCTGATTTAGTGTAGAATCCCAGTCCGGCAGGATTAAATGTTGTGGATGCCGGATCACCACCCAATGCTGTTGAAACGCCTCCGATTCCCTGAAACCGCGCACTATACCCCGAGTTATTTGTGTTCAGATCCAGCGCGTTTTCAAGATAAATCTGAGCTATGGATTGAAAATTTAGACATACCAACCCCGCCAAGATAAAGATTACCTTATAAACCATGAGTTTTCTTTTAATTTCTATTTCTTGACCGTGATGACCCACTGCTTCTGGAAGGACTTCTACTACCACCACCACTGCGTGATGGAGCACTCCTCATGCTTGGCCTGGAACTCGGTGTATAACTTCCGGACCTCCTGCCACTACCTCCTGGTGAAAAACTTCTACTTCTATTAGATCCTGAGCGACTGGGGGAGTAACTTCTGGAATTATAATTTCTATCGTTGGAATTTGAATAATTATACCTCCTGTTGCTACTGTTGTTACTATTATTAATTTGATATCCTCTGTTGCTCCCGTTTTTATAATCTCTATTACTAATTTGGTATCTTCTATTGGATTGACTCCTCGAGTAATTCTGATTGGTAGAACTGTTACTTTTTTCATTATTATTGCTTTGATAGGATCTGCCCTGTCTTGTGCCGTATCGATGTACTCGTTTATTATCAGAAGCTTTGATCCTGCCATTATCTCTTGACTCCACTGATGATGAAGTAAGATAATTGGTCCTTGAGCGATTGAAATATTCGTTTTGAGTGGTGGAGAAATCCCTGGCGTTATTTAATGTTGAACCTTTAACCGGATACTTTCTCGTTGATTGGGATGAGTTTAATCTACTATTAACATTGTCGCTGTTATTTATTCCGATAGTTCTACCGTAAGTAGGCCTTCTTCCACTAACAATTCTTCTATTGGCAATAGGACTTTCATTATTGATTACAACAACGGGGTTTCTATAAAATCCTCCGGGGTAGTAAGGACCAAAAAATGGGTCATAAAAACCTCTGGCAAAATAAGGCGATCTGAAAGGGCGGTTGTAGAAGAATGGATTATATAACCAGGGATCGTAAAACCAATTTCCAAACCCAAAGGATATACCGAAATTCAAACCAGGCCTGATACCACCCATCCAGGGATTATTAAAACCCCAGCCATTCCAACCCCAGTTATTAAACATAGGATCGTAAAAACCAGGGCTACCATACCCATAATAGTTATTATAGATATTGGTATTTGCGGGTTGATTATTGGAATTATTTAAGTTATCAATTGGCTCTTCATAGTAATCCAGTGGCTGGTTACTATCAGAAGTTGACACATCACCTTCCTTCAGCGATTCCCAGGAGGCTTTTTTGTATTTTTCTATGTATTCAGGATTAACCCGTTTGGCTGAATAATTAGGATTGTCGTAATTATTATTTTTAAATTTCGTATACACTTCTTTAGCATCATTGCTTTTAGAGGATAAATTATAATTGTAAACTTTACGATCGGACTTATTAAAATATAGGTCGTCCGTTTCCCTCTGGGCGAAAGAGCTATTAAATATTAAGATGCTTAAAAGTCCAATTATTATCGTTTTCATGATTCCTCCCTTATTTATTAAGTTAATATTAAATAAAAAAATTCCATAAAAGATTTCTTCAATATTTTATGTTTGCTTTTTATTAGAATACTGCAATATCTATACCAAAAATGAGCAAAGGACTACCTAAAAGAAGTGAGGATTATTCAAATTGGTATAATGAACTGGTAAGAAAAGCTGGACTGGCTGAGAATTCCCCCGTACGGGGATGCATGGTCATCAAACCGCATGGGTTTGCGATTTGGGAGAAAATGCAAAGCGAACTGGACAGGATGTTTAAAGAAACAGGTCATTACAATGCGTACTTTCCAATTTTCATACCAAAATCTTATTTCAGCCGGGAGGCAGATCATGTTGAAGGATTTGCTAAAGAATGTGCTGTTGTTACCCATTATAGATTAATGAACAGCAAAGATGGAGGCGGCGTGGTGGTAGATCCGGAAGCAAAGCTTGAAGAGGAGCTTATTGTAAGACCAACTTCTGAAACTGTTATATGGGATACTTATAAAAATTGGGTACAATCTTATCGGGATCTACCAATCCTTTTAAATCAATGGGCAAATGTTGTGAGGTGGGAGATGCGAACCAGATTATTTTTGCGGACTGCTGAATTCCTGTGGCAGGAAGGCCATACGGCCCACGCCACAAAAAAAGAAGCAGAGGAAGAAGCTTTTAAGATGCTTCATGTGTATGCTGATTTTGTTGAAAATTATATGGCCTTACCTGTTATAAAAGGTACCAAAACCGAAAGTGAAAAGTTTGCAGGTGCAGTTAATACTTATTGTATTGAAACATTGATGCAAGATGCCAAAGCGTTGCAGGCCGGGACTTCACATTTTCTAGGCCAAAATTTCGCCAAAGCATTTGATGTTAAGTTTTCAAATCAAAAGGGGGCGCTTGATTATGTGTGGGGTACTTCCTGGGGTGTGAGTACACGGCTTATGGGAGCATTGGTGATGGCACATTCGGATGATGACGGGCTGGTAATACCCCCCCGATTGGCACCATTTCAGGTTGTGATCGTGCCTATTTTCAAAGGGGAAGAACAGTTAAAACAAATAAATGAAGTAGCAGACAAAATAAAAAACCAACTCATCCAGCTGGGAGTGTCCGTTAAGTATGACAACAGAGATACCCACAAACCGGGATGGAAATTTGCAGAATATGAACTTCAGGGTGTGCCCGTAAGAATCGCCATCGGCCCAAAAGATCTTGAAAATAATACCCTCGAGTTAGCGCGTCGCGATACTAAATCTAAGGAAATAATTCCTAATGATGATAATCTGGGATCATATGTTAATGATTTACTGGTGGATATCCATCAAAAAATATACAATAAAGCCAAGGGATTTTTAGAAGCAAATACACATCACGCAAGTGACTATGATACCTTTAAATCGACACTGGATGAAAAGGGTGGGTTTGTTTATGCGCATTGGGATGGCACACCGGAAACAGAAGAAAAAATAAAAGAAGAAACCAAAGCTACCATCAGGTGCATACCTTTTGATAGTAAAGAGGAGGAAGGCCAGTGTATTTATAGCGGAAAGCCATCATACAGAAAAGTTATTTTCGCCAAAGCATATTGATCATGGATTGGTTACTAATAATCTTCTTCATTGTGGTAGGGCTATCATTAATCATTCTCGAAATAATTTTTATACCTGGAACAACAGTTGCAGGAATTATTGGATTTTTATTTTTGATATATGGAAACTATCTAAGTTTCGAAAAAGGAGCCTTGGAGGGGGGGTTGGTGTTGACAGCAACCATATTATTTACAGTTGTGATGACCATCTATGCTTTTAAAAACAAATCCTGGGAAAAGTTTTCCCTAAAAAATGAAAGTGCTTCAAAAGTAAATGAAGATTTAGGCCTAAATTTGAAGGTCGGAGACGAGGGAAAAACAGTGTCAGCACTCAGACCGTATGGAAAAGCAATGTTTTTTGAAAGTGATTATGAAGTAAAGACACTGGGAGATTTCGCCGAAGCAGGAATTAAAGTAAAAATTAAAAAAATTGATAACAAAAATATTTTCGTCATCCCATTAAAAAATAAATAATGTCTGGTATAACCTTGATTTTGATCGTGCTGGCAATAATTGCCGGTCTTTTTGTTTTTCTATATTTCGTTCCTATAAACCTGTGGATCACCGCTATATTCTCTGGTGTTAGGGTAGGATTGATTGAGCTTGTCTTCATGAGAATAAGAAAAGTGCCACCATCAATTGTTGTTAATTCATTGATCACCGCTACAAAAGCAGGAATAAAGATCAAAGAAGATGATGAGCCCAAAAGGCAATTAAAAACAACAGACCTTGAGACCCACTATCTTGCGGGTGGTAATGTGCCTCAGGTTATTAAAGCATTAATATCTGCGGAGAAAGCCAATATTAACCTGACATTCAAGCAGGCCACAGCCATAGATCTGGCCGGAAGGGATGTCTTCGAGGCGGTGCAGATCTCCGTTAATCCGAAAGTTATCAATACACCTTCAGTAGCCGCGGTGGCAGCAGACGGTATTCAATTAGTAGCTAAGGCAAGGGTAACAGTGAGGGCAAATATCCAACAATTGGTTGGTGGGGCCGGAGAAGACACCATTCTTGCCAGGGTAGGTGAAGGGATTGTAACTTCTATTGGCTCAGCCGCCACCCACAAAGAAGTGTTAGAGAATCCTGACAAAATATCTAAACTGGTATTGCAACGGGGGTTAGATGCAGGTACTGCTTTTGAGATTTTATCCATTGATATTGCGGACGTGGATGTGGGCACGAATATTGGCGCAAAACTTCAGACCGACCAGGCATCGGCAGATTTGAAAGTAGCTGAAGCTAAAGCCGAAGAGAGAAGGGCGATGGCAGTGGCAGAAGAACAAGAAATGGTAGCAAAAGCCCAGGAAGCAAGGGCAAAAGTGATTGAAGCTGAGGCAGAGGTTCCTAAGGCATTGGCAGAAGCATTTAGATCCGGAAACTTAGGCGTTATGGATTATTACAAGTTTCAGAATATCCAGGCAGACACTGACATGAGGGATTCGATAGCTGGTGACTCTGGTAAAAGTAAAACGAGTAATAAGGAATAATTTACGCGTGGCCTGATAAGCTTGATGAAGTATTTTTTTCTAGTAAAATATTATTCTGTCTTGCATGTCTAAAGGTTTTGGGCCAGGCTACCCCCAGCCCCTCCAAGAGTTGAAGGTGAAGGCTCTTATGAACAACTGATTATAAGGGGTGGTACTCCGATCAATGGCAATGGTAAACCATTCATAGGCCCGATGAGCATCGTTATTGAAAAAAATGTCATCAAGGTAATCATGACCTTTGTAAATGAGTATAAAAACAGGGGAGGAAGGGTTACTGCTGACTCAGATCCGGGATCCCAGTTATATGGTTTTGGATACATCAGGGAACTTGAATAACTCCGTGAAGCAGGATTTCATCCACTGGAAGTTATCGGTCAGCAACCCTGATGGGGGCAGAAGCATTAGAAGCAGCAGATGATAAGATTGGGACTATTGAACCTGGCAAGTTGGCAGATGTTATCATTTTAGAGGAAAATCCTTTGGAGAATTTAAAAGTGCTATATGGCACCGGTATTATTAAATTAAATTCAGATAATCAAATAAAAAGGATTGGAGGGGTTGAATTCACAATTAAAGATGGTATTGTATATGATGCACGTGCCCTTTTGAAGGATGTAAGGGTCATGATGGATTCTGCAAAAGAAGATTATGGTGAACTAGAGAATTTAGGGTACCCTATTTAAAAAGATACCTTAACCCGCATCCATCCAAGGGTTTTTTAAAAAACATCAAAAGTACTTTAGGTATATGATTGATGTCATAGAAGTCTTTACCTAACTGCTTTTGATTTGCAGTCTAGAATAAACCATAAGCGTCATGAAAATCTCAAATGAATTCAAAACGGCATGTGAAGAAAGAAAACACAATCAAGAAATAATAAGGGATCGGAAATCACAACCCTTTAAAATTTACCCGGGTAAAAAGATATATTGTAACCAGGATTAGTTGTTTAACATCACCGGCATCACCAACATAAGTATGTCCTCATCCTCTTCTTTTTCGGAGGGGATGATAAGACCTGCCTTATTAGGGGCGTTTAATTTTAAGGATATATTATTTGAGGGGCTGTTGTTAAGCATTTCAATTAGGAATCGAGCATTAAAACCAATTTCGATGTCATCACCATCATGCTCACAAGAAAGTCTTTCGGTGGCTTCATTCGAAAAATCAAGATCCTCGGCAGATATTTGAAGTTCACTTCCCGTTACTTTTAACCTTACTTGGTGGGTAGTTTTATTAGCATAAATAGCGATACGTTTTAATGAACTTAATAATTCCATCCGATCGATGGTTACGATATTTTCATTATCCAAAGGAATCACATTGTCATAATCCGGAAACCGCTCGTCAATCAGTCTGCAGATTAGCTTGACATTGTTAAAGTTGAAAAATGCATTTGAAACATTGAATTCCAGCGCGACATTGGTAGTTTCAGACGGAAGTGTTGACTTCAATAAGGTTAATGCTTTGCGAGGGATTATCATTGAGTTTTCATTTTCTGAAGCGATATCTACCCTGCGGTATCGTATTAACCTATGTCCGTCTGTGGCAACAAAAGTAGTATTTGTATCATCTAATTTAAGATATACGCCAGTCATGGAAGGCCGCAGTTCATCACTACTGGTTGCAAAAATGGTATTGTTAATTGCGGTAGCGAGAATACCTGATGACATATTAACTGAAAAGCCATCAGATACCGTAGGCACTCTTGGGAAATCTGTGGCATTCTCCCCGGCCAGTTTATAGCGGCCATTGTCCGAGCTTAACTCTATGCTGTAGGTTTCTGGATCGATTGAAAAAGTTACGGGTTGTTCGGGAAGGTTTCTTAATGTCTCTATCAATATTTTAGCTGGAATAGCAATACTTCCATTTTCTTTAGCTTCAACTTCCAATTCGGTAATCATAGAAGTTTGTAGATCAGAGGAGGTAACCGTGAGGGTGCCATCATTAATTTCGAATAAGAAATTTTCAAGTATAGGTACAACGGGATTTGTTGTGATGACCCCATTTATAGCCGAAAGCTGTTTTAACAAATATGATGACGAGACAATGAATTTCATTCTGATATTGTATTTAAACTATGATAATGGCTTAAAAGTACTTATACCATCAATCATAGGTGGTTCATATAATGCAAGTAAATTTAAACATTTCAACTTATCAAACAATAGTGGTAGCGGTTGATCAGTGGGTAAATTCTAGGCCCGGCTTATTTCATAAAGTCAGATGGCCGGGCTAATAGCCTTTGACATCTCCTGGCATCAACAATTGATAGCAAACCGTCTGCTTTCTTAAGGAGATAAAACTGTTCATCCGGTACGGAGGGATATAATTCAACATCAAGGCTGTTTTCTTTATCAATATCAACCAATGCGATTATGGCTTCTGGTGGCATTTGTAATATGCTGTCCAAGTATTGTATCATGGAAGTGTCGACAATCTCATTAACTTTAAAATTATTGTAAAGCGCCAGGTATTCATCCAGTGCTACGCTATCTAATTGATTCACACCTTCGACATTGAAAAAATCATTATTGTATTCAATATTTAATAGCTCATTATCCTTTGGGTATTTAATAGTAAGCGACTGAATCGTTCGCCATGTACTGGAAAAAAGTGTCCTGTCACGCCATTGATTTTCGGTTAATTCAAATATTGCAGCAACATAATCTTTGTACCCAGGGATTTCTACAATATAAGATTCATTCGCTTCATTTCTGGCATAGCTTATGGTTCTGGCTTCGTTACCAACAATCATAAATTTCATAAATAGGTTAGCATCAGTTAGGATTTCCACTGATTTTCCTTTTACCTCAAATAGACTGTCGATTTTCTGTTGGTAACGTTGAGAGACGGGCTTTTTTACCCTTATTTGGTTTAAAACGGCGAGCATAACATTACCAAATGATTCATCCAATTCATAACGATTATTTACTTTCCATTTGCCCTCAAAATTCAGCTGATTTTTGAGTTTGCCGTTTGTTATAGTAACTTGTGTTATTGAGGCTGTATCTTCTATTTTAAATTGATCACGATCATAAGACAAACTTTCATTGCTATTATCAGTAAAAATGAAAAAAGCATTAGCTGCAATTAGTAATATCAATAGGATTAATAGCTTCTGGCTTCTGATCATTGCGTGTACTTTTTTTTACGGAGATAGAAAATGATCGTCATAAAGAATAAAATCAGTAAAAGCGGGGCGGCAAGATTTATGACCTGCCATTTTGTTCTTTCTTGTTCAACCTTCACCTTGTCCAGCGGTCTTAAAACCACTTCCTTATTTCGGGCCATCATCATATCCTGGTCATCCAATAAATAGGCTATGACTTTGTTTATGAAGTCTTTATTACCATAAGTTATCTTTTGAAACGGATCTACGCCTATATCAAGTGGTTGATCATTCTCCGGGTCTATTTCGCTTCGGATAATATCTCCATCAGAGATTACCACTATTTTAGTTTCAGGCCCTATTTCTTTAAAACCACTATTTTTTAAGCCTTTCGGTAGGATTCTATTTTTAAATAAAGATTCGAACTTGCCTTCCAGCAGGTAACCAACAGGTATTTTTTCCTGATCATATTTTTGAGGGTCCAAATCCTTTTGCAAACTATTGAAGCTCACCATCACCGGGGCTTTTAAAATTTTTGAATAGGGGGAAGTAAATAATAAAGGGGTCTTTAAGATGCCTTCGGCTTTCACCGTGTCAATTGAGGAAACAAACTTCATTTGAATGACATCCAAATTTTTCACTGCAGGATGATTGCCAAAATTATTTACCACAGGAAAGAAAGGCCATGGTAACAGCCTGATCTGAGGTTGATTTCCTATGTTTCCAGCGACTACCGGATAGTTGCCGCAGTTCACATCCTGGACAAAATCCCGGTTAATCCTCACACCATAATTGAATAGCAGATCATTCAGGTTTAATTCATAGGGCACAGCAGCAGTCCCTTCCCCTGAAGCATCGCTCATTTTTACTTGTAGCGCATCTACAAAAAATAGGATTTTACCACCTCGCATAACGTACTGGTCAAGGTAATATTTATCTTTTTTTGAAAACTTTTGAGTAGGTTTTCCAACCACGACGGCATCAAATTTTATAAGGTCCTCACTGGCTTTTATTTCAAATAGATCGTAGCGTTCCCGGAGTAAAGCCTTAAAAGCAGCTATTTCCTTACCTTTTAATTCATCATGACCTGATAAGTAGCCAATTTTTTTTCGGACATCCCGGGAGAGGTCAACGATCTTGCTTACAATCTCATATTCCAGGTTCTCGATGGATTGGTTTAATATTTCATTTGGTGATGCACCGCGATTACCCTTCAGCAGCATAATGCCTTCCTCACTTCCGAAATATGAAACCGTTGCCCCGGGGAAAATGAGTTTTTCTTTTGTTGTTCCTCTCTCCTTGAATGAAAGGTTGGTTGGTTGAATTCCTTGCTCTGCGAGGTATCTGTAATACTGATTTTTAGCCCGATCGTTTTTCGCGAATGAAGGGTCCGTGAATTTGTAATCTATCTTGTAATCTGAGTAAACCCTTAGTTGCTTCAGGACATCCTCGGTAGCATTTTTAAGACGTTTAAAACCGCTGGGTAATTCCCCGGTCAGAAATACTTCGATAAATACCCGGTCCTCAATATTTCGCAGAAAGTTTCGACTGAATTGCGAGATGGTATATCTCTTTTCCTCGGTTAAGTCAAACCGCAGCGGAACTTTATTGATGAATAGATTTAATAAAATGACCAGGTTCACTCCGATGAGAAAGTGAAGTATGTCTTCGAGTTTGTTACTTTTCCAATTCACCATTTTCTACTGTTAAGGTTTAAATGTGTGAATAATAGAAAGACAAAAATTACACTTAAGAAATATACGACATCTCTTAAGTCAAGCAGGCCTTTTGAAAGTGAGTCATAATGCACGACAAAGCCTAGTTGCTTCAGGTAGAAAGATGTTGTCCCCCAAACATTTACTTCAGCCAGTGAATCAAAGCCTAAAAAGAAAATAAATGAAATAAATACTGCTATAATGAAGGAGATGATCTGATTGTCGGTCAATGAAGAGCTAAATAAACCAATAGACGAATAAGTCAACGCTAAAAGTATGAGGCCCAAATAGGATCCAATGACGCCCGGTGTATCAATATTACCGGTTGGGTTACCTAGTTGATGGATTGAAATATAATAGATGATCGTCGGAAATAGGGTAAATAAAAGGACTACGGCTATGGCTAAATATTTCCCTAAAATAACGCCCCAACTGGTAATGGGTTTTGTGAGCAGTAATTCCAACGTACCCGCTTTTTTCTCCTCTGCGATAGAGCGCATGGTTATGGCTGGAACAATAAACATCAAAACATACGGACTTAATGAAAACAAAGTATCCATAGTTGCGAATCCGTAGTCCAAAACGCTGGTAGATGGAAATACCCACATCAGTAGCCCAATAGCTATAAGAAATAAGGAAATGATCAAAAATGCTGTAAGAGCGTTGAAGAAACTATTTAATTCCTTGATGAAAACTGATTTCATTTCAATTCTGGGTTAGCTTGTGAAACACATCTTCCAGTGATTGGGAAACTTCTTTAAAATGATCCAGGGGTAAAGTGTTGTCCGCAATAACTTTTAGAATTTCAGGTTTTGGGTTGTTTGATTTATCATAATGAAAAGTCAGGTTTTTGCTTTCTTCTGAGGTAGCAATCCCTTTTACCGTGGATATTTTTTCGAATAATGATTTTTCAACGGGGGTAGAAAAAATAAACGCTATACTTCGAGCATCCCCGGATTGTTGCATTAAATCCTTCAGCGGTTTATCGGCCACAATTTTCCCTTTATTGATGATGACGACATGGTCACATAGAAATTGCACTTCCTGCATGATGTGTGTAGAGATGATAACCGTTTTATTTTTGCTTATCTTTTTAATGAGTGTTCGTATTTCCAGGAGTTGGTTAGGGTCCAATCCAGTGGTAGGTTCATCAAGGATTAAAACATCAGGATTATGAATAAAAGCTTGTGCAAGTCCTACTCTTTGTCTGTATCCTTTGGACAGTGCTCCAATTTTTTTGTTTTGTTCACTGCTTATGCTACACCTATCAATCACATCCTTTATCCGGAACTTCAAATCTTTTCCTTTCAACCTGTAAAGACTACCTATAAACCCAAGGTACTCTTTTACATACATTTCCAGATAAAGTGGATTTTGTTCAGGTAGATACCCAAGGATTTTTCTGATATTCAGGGAGTCAGCAACCACATTCATGTCATTAATCATTGCATTCCCCGAGGAGGGCGGTATATAGCCGGTAAGGATTTTCATGGTAGTGGATTTCCCGGCACCATTAGGTCCGAGAAAACCCAGTATTTTGCCTTTTTCCGCGGTAAAACTGATGTTGTCAACAGCTTTTTGTTTTCCGAAATTTTTTGTTAAGCCATTAATAACAATGCTCATATCAGATACATTAAACGCATTGATTGGTCTGTTATTTCCCTTTTGGCCTCAATGGACGAATTTCCAGGTCAACAGGCAGGTAATTAGGATGGGTCTCCAGGCAATCGATTATGCTCTGAGCGATATCCTGTGGTCGCATCATATTTTCATGTGCAGACATAGAATCAATATGATCAAAAAAGTTGGTCCTCACTGATCCCGGATATATACAGGTTACTTTGATCCCAAACGCTCTTAATTCCTGGTAAAGCGAATGAGATATTCCGGTCAGGGCATGTTTTGTGGCAGCATAACCCACCATATTTTTTACCGGGTTCCTCCCTGCTATGGACCCGATATTGATTATATGGCCCTCATCTAATATTTTCATTGTTGGCACCATTAATTTGGTGCAATAAAATACTCCGTGAACATTGGTGTCAAACATCATTTTCCATTCTTCTTCGGGCATTTCCTCAACCGGGCCATAAAATCCAATTCCAGCATTGTTTATCAGTATTTGAATATTTTCCCCGAAATGACTTTTGGTTTTCTCGTATGCATCTTTCACAGAATCATAATCGGAGACGCTTGCTTGTATGAACCTGAAATTTTCATGATTGATCTCCGGATTAGATCTACTCCAGCCGGCAACTTTTACATCATTATTTAATAACGCTAACACTGTTTCTTTGCCGATACCTTTGCTTACCCCTGTTACTACAGCTATTTTATCTTTTAATTCCATAATTTAGATTTATGGTGCAATATTCAGTTATTTAAGAGGAACGTCAAAATTCTTCCCCGAACCATGCGATTAGAATTTTTAAGACTTTGTTTCATTTCACTAAACTTCGGTAATATTCAGCGGTTATTATCTGAAAACCAATTTACATGATTGCAATAATTTCGGGAACGAATAGAAACAACTCCCTTTCCTTGGTTATCTCAGACATTTATAAAGAATTACTGAATAAATACAGTACAGCGTCTAAATTGATAAATCTTCAGGAGCTTCCAATGGATTTTGTGGCAACAGCCCTCTATGAAAATAGTGGAAAAAATGAATCATTCAATCCCTTTCGTGAACTGATGCTGGAAGCCCAGAAATATATATTCATTGTCCCGGAATATAATGGTTCCTTTCCGGGCGTGCTAAAAGCTTTTATTGATGGTTTGAAGTTCCCAAACACTTTTACGAATAAAAAATGTGCGCTTGTTGGTATCTCTTCCGGTATTCAGGGTGGCGGATTAGCCTTAAGCCATTTGACTGATATCTTTAATTATTGCGGAATGCATGTGTTGGCCTCAAAACCAAAGCTTGCTAAAATCAATCAAAATATTAAAGATGGGAAGATTACTAATGAGCTATATATGCAATTGTTGGATGAACAAGCCAAAGCAATTGTTGAATTTTGATTATTTATTATCCCATTCAATGCCATCGTATATACCAGCCAGCTTTATCTCCTGATTAATACTTTTTAAAATTAGTTTTTTATTGAAGCCTTTTATGATTTCCTGCTCCCATTTTAGTTCACTAATTTTTCTATACATCGAGATATAAGCTTCAGTTTGCGAAACGATCACATATTCTTCTAATGAGCTGATGGATTGGTATTCTTCAAGCTTATCCACCTTATCTTTGTATTGAGTGGAAGGTGATAATACTTCGATTAATACTATTGGGTTGATTATCTGATGCATCTTGTTTCTTTTTTCGGTCTCTGCATTTACAACTACAAGGTCAGGGATCCTTCCATTTTGACCTTCAGTGGAAACATGTGTTGATTGGGAATATACCCTTAAACCTTTTTGTTTCAATAGAAAAAATAATAACCCATGCAGGTTTGAAACAATAAGGTCGTGAATTTTTGTGGGCATCTGGAATTGCTTGGTTATTTCTTTTTCCTCATAGTCAGGACTTAGAACGTATTCAACAAATGAAGGATCGACCGGCTTGCTTTCATAAAGCGGTATTATCTGACCATCGACCAATTCAAAACGGCCGTCAGTAAATCTTTCAGTAAAAAAAAAATAGTCTTCTAATGAATATATTTTCTCTTTGATCATCACCAGCTATTTAATCAACAATTTACAAAAACTAATATGAAATCTATTACTGGAGGTGCCTTTTAGATAGATAGTTTATCATCAAAGTTATAAATACCACGGTGGTTATGGAGCTGATTGGCATAAGAATAGCTGCTACTAATGGGGTAAGATAACCACTGATTGCAAAAGATAAACCCACAACATTATACAGCAAACTAACAATAATCGCTAAAGTAACCACAACCTTACTCATCCTGGCAAATTTCAGAAACTCAGGGAGATTTGATATCGAATCGGATTGTATAATGGCATCACAAGCCGGAGAAAATTGGCTTACATTTTCTGTGACGGAAACACCCACATCACTTTTTTTGAGCGCCCCGGCATCATTAAGACCATCACCAATCATCATGGTTTGCCCGTCAGTGAAGTTACTGATGTATTGGAGTTTATCTTCCGGTGACTGGTTAAAATTCAGTGAATTAAAATAAGGCTTTAGAAATTCACCGTCCCTGGAATTGTCACCGGAAAGGAGATGGATATCAAACTTATTTTTTAATGTCGATAACCATTGGTCGATGCCATTACGGTATTTTGTTTCAAAGGTGAAAGCGCCTTTTATCCCGCCATTTATCTTGACGAATACAACCGTTTCATTGATGTTTTGACTGTTATTCTTCACAAATGCCGCTGATCCTAATAGCAGTTCATTACTTCCGGATTTTGCTTTTATGCCTTTACCTTCAATTTCAAAAAATGTATCCAGTTTAAGTAAATTGTAATTTCCTTTTAGGTTTTTGTAAATAATTTGACTCAAAGGATGGGTTGAATTCCTGCAGGCTGTCATGACCAAACGCCAAAAATCACCAGTTAGGTTTTCCCCCTGGTAATTCAATTTCTCAGGCAAGGCATGCGTCAAAGTGCCTGTTTTGTCAAAAATGATGGATTTTATGGAAGCGATCTTTTCGACAACAGCCGAGTTTTTAAGATAAAAATTTTTCCTGCCAAAAATCCTTAAAGTATGGCCATAAGTAAATGGCACAGACAAAGCCAGGGCACAGGGGCAGGCAACAATTAGGACAGAAGTGACTACACTCAACGATTGACCCGGATCAATAAAATACCACACACCACCGGACAACAGAGCAATAAGAATCACTACAGCAGTAAAATACTTGCTTACCCTATTGATCAGGTTGGTTAGATGGCTTTCATCAGGTTTAGAAAATATGTCCTGGTTCCACAATTGTGTAAGGTAACTTTGATCTACTGATTTTTTTACTTTTAATGCGATTGGCGTTCCCATGTGCCTGCCTCCGGCGTAAATCAGATCACCAACAGATTTATCCACCGGTAGTGATTCACCGGTAACAAAACTGTAATCGACATGTGCGTTACCCTCCTCTAGTGTTCCGTCAACGGGTATCAGTTCTTTATTGTGTATTAATATTCTGTCTCCTTGCCGAACGGATTTAACGGTAACGGACTGCTCGACGCCGCCATTTAATTTTGTGACCGCTATCGGAAAATACGACTCGTAATCCCGGTCAAATGATAACGCTTTATAAGTCTTGCCCTGATACCACTTACCGATTATAAGAAAGAAAACCAGGCCACATAGCGAATCAACATAGCCCTCCCCGGAGAAAAGCAATATTTCACTTACACTTCGAATAAATAGAACAGATACTCCCAGTGCTATTGGAATATCAATATTGATGATTTTATTTTTGATGCCTTTCCAGGCTGATATAAAATATTCTTGTGCAGAATAAAATACCACAGGTATCGACAAAAGAATATTTAAAATTCCAAAAAGCCACTTAAAATCACTCGTAAGCATCTGTTGATTATCGAAGTAAGCGGGTAGGCTTATCAACATGGAGTTACCAAAGCAAAAACCGGCTACAGCCAGCTTCCCGATTATTTGATTGTTTTGTGGTTTAGTTTTTCCTTTTGAAGATGATAATGAAATGTCCGGAGGATATCCGATACTGTTTAGTAAGTTGGCCAGTTGGGCCAGAGTAATTTTTTGCGGTTTATAGATTATCGATGCCTCTTTTTTTACAAAGTTGACCGATGAATGAATAATACCCCCATTTAGTCGGGCCAAATTTTCCAAAAGCCAAATGCATGAACTGCAATGAATAGAAGGCAGGCTCAATGTGATTTTGGCAGCATTCTCATCTCTAAAATCAAGCAATTGGGATTGGATCTCCTCATTTTCCAGGTAATTATAAATAGCCTCTTTTTCAGTATTGACTTTCATTCCGGGCCTTTCCTGGTAACTGTAGTAATCGGTTAGTTGATTAACTGATAATATTTCATAAACAGACCTGCATCCATGACAGCAAAAGGCTTTATCATCAAACCGAATGGTTTCTTCATCGCAATAATCGCCACAATGAAAGCACTTTGCTTTGGATTTAGTCTGATTTATAGAAAGCATGATTAAAATTATATTGAAAAGCTTCGGGTGAAGCTGACATTTGTCAGAACCTTATTTGATATCCTACAATTTAGATTGAATATAACCGGATATTGCCCTGATGCTGGGATAATCAAAGAAATCCGTAATCTCCACCTTGCCGGGATATTTTTCTTCTATTTGCTCATGTATAAGCGCCAGGGATAGTGAATTGGTTCCGCATTCAAAAATATTGTCATCAGGGTTAATTTTTATATCCGGAATAATTTCATCGCATATATCTTTGATTGACTGTTCCACAGTGGTTTGTGGTTGATTGATTGGTACACCACCTGAATTTTTTAGAAGCTGGGTTATCTCCTCAATTTCTTCATTAAAATCTCCGCTTTTATACCTGTCAATCAGCTTGAAACGCTGGATTTTCCCGCTGGTCGTTTTAGGTATATTTCTAACCCTGATTACCTGATTTATTTGGATGCCAAATTGCTCGTTTACGCGGGAGGATACTTCTTTAAGTGTTGGTATAAACTCCTCCAGCTTGCCTTTATGCCTAATAAATGCTACAACCTCATCATCGATATCATCCTGTTTTCTGATCCCTGCGATCGCAATATTTCCTCCTTCCACAATTGATTTGTCAATGAGGATATTTTCAATATCATGAGGATAGATGTTCTGTCCGTTTAAAAAAATGATCTCTTTAGACCTTCCTGTTACTACCAACTTGGCCCCCATAATTAAACCCAGGTCCCCGGTGTTTAACCATCCATCTTTGATGGTATCATGGGTGACATCTGGTAAATCATAATAACCGGAGGTGACATAATCCCCCGTAATCCAGATGCATCCAATAGTCATTTCAGGTAAGTCATTTAGTTCCTGGTCAGCTATTTTGAACCGGCCACCTTTGACAGGGTAGCCTTCGGAAATGAATTCTAATCCATTTTCGTCAGGAATTATTTTATCTCCAGGTTTTAAATGATCACGATCGACTTTAACACTGTCAAAGTCTCTTTCAGGTATTGGGAAAGCAACAGCCAGCGTAGCTTCTGCTAATCCATAAACCGGATATACGACATGGGATTTTAATCCGCATGGAGCAAGTGCTTTATTAAACTGGCGTACAAGTGAAACCGATATGGGCTCAGCACCATTAAAAATTATTCTTAGGCTATCAAGTTTCAACCTTGAAGCCAGATCATCATCAAAAAATCTCAGGAAATGCTGATATCCAAAATTTGGTGAACAGCTGATGGTTCTTTTTTTTTCAGTAATTTTCTCAAGCCATAAATTTGGGCGGCGGATGAAAAGGTCGGTGGTCATTAAACTATGATCAACTTTTCGTATGAATGGCATTAAATGAAAACCAATTAATCCCATATCATGGGTTAGGGGCATCCAGCTTAGGAAACTATCATTCTCATGCAATCCGGCGCAGTGGATCATGCCATTTATGTTGGTTATAAGGTTTTTATGGGTAATGATAATCCCCTTGGGGGTACTGGTGGATCCGGAAGAAAATTGAATAAATGCCCGGTCATCACCGCTTCTCTTCAGTGGCTTTCCTGCTTTATCAAGTGCAGTGATGTCTTCAATGCGAAGAATTCTGGAGTTTATTTCATCAAATTCTTTTGTGAGGTTATTATTTTCAGCGAAGCGGAGCAACCTCTCGACATTTTTCCCATCAGTTATTAAAAATGGAGACTTCAAGGTCTTAAATATTCTGAATAATTTGTATTTATGTTCATCGCTTGTCCCGATAGATAATGGTACAGGGACAATCCCACCTAATACAGCAGCCCACCAGGCATCAAGAAATAACTGATTGCTGTTTGCCTGGATGATTAGTTCATCATTGGGCTGGAGGCTATTTTTTTGTAAAAAATCAAGAAACCCAAGGGCTCTTTGTAGCAGCTCTTCATAAGAAACATTCTTTTCTTTTTCAACCCCATCAATGAAATTAATTCCTCGCTCATGAAATTTTTCGTAACTGAACAGGATATCTGTTAAACTTTCCAAAGAAGTCATGTTGTGGTTCGTTAAATTGTTTGCAATTTACCCAATAAGTAAAGATCCCGCTGATATTAGGTTTACTTTGTGATTTATGTCCAAACGGTTTAATTAATTTTACATAAACTAAGAATTAAAAGACAGAATAGTTTATTGAAAAAACTTGGATGTTATTATTTCTACCATTTAATGTTAATTTGTATCTTGATATAAACTTTAATGGATTGTGTAATGAATAGATTTCTGCTATGTATTTTCCTTCTGATTATTTTTGAAGGATGTAAGAATGAGAAAAATAAATTAGAAGAAAAAATAGAGGCAAAAGTGAAACTTATAGACTTTAATCGTAGAGTTGAAATTATTGAAGATGATTTTAAAGACGAGGGGGTGATCTATAAAATCAGGGCTTATGTGGTGGATGGCGTTTTATTAAAAATAATATCGGTGGCAAACTCCACGGCATTTGAAAAAGATGACTATTTCTATTTTGAGAATGATGAAATTATATTTTCAGGCCATTTATATAATGATAAAAGTCATTCTCAAGCATCGGAATATAAATATTATTATGAAGATGGTAAAATAGACCATTGTATGTATTGGACAGATCATTATGAACCACACAAACCGTTTCCTCACGAAAGTTTTGAACCTTATTACCCGGATATGGATTCCTTAAGGAATTTAGAAAGATTAAGGTTGGCTTACTTCAGGCAGAAACTTAATATAGAAGGCTTTCAGTTAAAAGAAGAAGATGAAAATGCTCTGGTAAATTCTGACTGATGACCATAGAAGAAGCACAAAAAACAGTTGACGATTGGATAAAAACCGTGGGTGTCAGATATTTTAATGAGCTAACCAATATGGCCATCCTAACCGAGGAAGTTGGCGAGCTTGCGAGGATTATCTCGAGGAAATATGGAGAACAATCATTTAAAGCGTCGGATAAAAAAAAAGAACTTGCAGATGAACTGGCTGATGTGCTTTGGGTAATAATTTGTTTGGCCAACCAAACCGGTGTTGATTTAACCACTGCATTCGAGAAAAATCTGGAAAAAAAGAATAGTCGTGATAAATACCGTCACGAACAAAATAAAAAACTGAAATAGCCCGGGCATTTGAATATTAGTCTTACAACACCAGCGTTATTATTTCCTGCGATCTCGCTTTTATTGCTGGCCTATACCAATAGGTTTCTAGCCATAGCTTCCATGATAAGGCAACTCCACACCAAATATTTACAAAACCCCGGTAAGGGTGTATTAGTAGGCCAAATCAAAAACCTGAGAGATAGGCTTCACCTAATTCGAGGCATGCAATTATTTGGGGTTTTAAGCTTTTTTTTATGTGTTTTGAGTATGACTTTAATCTACCAAAATATTCAGACCTGGGGCAGTTACATATTTGGGGGTTCGTTGATCTTACTTTTAATTTCTTTGTTTATCTCCCTGAGAGAGATTCAGATTTCGACCAGGGCTCTTGAATTAGAGCTTAGTGATATGGAGCTTACAAAATGATAAGAATTCATAATTTGGGTTAGAATTTCTGATTTTTTCGATTTCCTGCTTTCAATACCAATTAAACTCAGAATTGTCATTGGAATTTTGTCATGAAGGGTTAAAGCCCAAAAAATCAGGCAC